>JBKBOI010000082.1:0-7321 GCA_046294935.1 Rhodocyclaceae bacterium | reverse complement strand
ATCGCCGGCCTGGACCCGCTCGACCAGCAGAGAATCGGCTTCGCGCTCTCCCATGAGGTGGCAAGACTGTCGATGGATTTGGAGGCATCAGTATAACCACCTTGAATTGACCTCATTCGAGCCCATTGCATCGGCTTCCCAACAGACTGGGCATGTCCGGCTAAAGTTCCTCTGGCTGCGTGATATAGTCGCTGACACCATGGCCAGGAACAGTTATCTGCGCGCATTCGACGTCATCGTGATCGGCAGCGGATTGGCTGGAATGACGGTCGCGCTGCGGCTCGCCGATACCCATCGCGTCGCGATGGTGACCAAACGCAGGATCGACGATACCGCGACGAACTACGCTCAGGGCGGCATCGCCGCCGTGCTGGATGATGCCGACTCGATCGAATCCCACATCCAGGACACTTTCGTCGCCGGCGCCGGCCTGTGTGATCCGGTGGCGACGCGTTTCGTCGTCGAGCACGGCCGCGCCGCGATCGACTGGCTGATCGAACAGGGCGTGCCGTTTACGCGCGACGCGAGCGGCTATCACCTGACCCGTGAAGGCGGCCACAGCACCCGGCGCGTGATCCATGTCGCCGATGCCACCGGCGCCTCGGTGCAACATACACTCGGCGCCAAAGTTCGTGCCCATCCGAACATCACGCTGCTGGAACACCACATCGCGATCGACCTGATCACCGGCCGCAAGCTAGGTTATCAGACACAGCGCTGCTGGGGCGCCTATGCCCTCGACATCGAGCATGAACAGGTGGTGACGCTGGCCGCGCCCAACACCGTGATCGCCAGCGGTGGCGCCGGCAAGGCTTATCTTTACACGTCGAATCCCGACACTGCGACGGGCGATGGCATCGCGATGGCCTGGCGCGCCGGCTGCCGGGTGGCGAACATGGAGTTCATCCAGTTCCACCCGACCTGCCTTTATCATCCGCGCGCCAAATCCTTCCTGATCACCGAGGCGATGCGCGGCGAAGGCGGCATCCTGCGCCTGCCCGATGGCACGCGCTTCATGACCGAGCACGATCCCCGCCTCGAATTGGCCCCACGAGACATCGTCGCACGAGCGATCGACTACGAGATGAAGAAACGCGGCCTCGACTGCGTTCATCTCGACGTGACCCACAAGGGCGAAGCCTTTCTGCGCGAGCACTTCCCGAACATTTACGCCCGCTGCCTCGAACTGGGCATCGACATCGCCAAGGAACCGATCCCGGTCGTCCCCGCCGCCCACTACACCTGCGGCGGCATCGTCGTCGATCTCGCCGCGCGCACCGACATTCCTGGCCTGTATGCGCTGGGCGAGGCTTCCTGCACCGGCCTGCACGGTGCGAACCGGCTAGCGAGCAACTCGCTGCTCGAATGTCTCGTCTATGGCGAAGCGGCTGCTCACGACATTCGCGCCCAGAAGCCGCCGAAGGTGCCTCGCCTGCCACGCTGGGACGAATCGCGCGTCACCGATGCCGACGAGGAAGTGGTGATCTCACACAACTGGGATGAGCTCAGGCGCTTCATGTGGGATTACGTCGGCATCGTGCGCACGACCAAGCGGCTGGAACGCGCCCTGCACCGGATCCGTCTGCTGGAACGCGAAATCGACGAGTTCTATGCCAATTTCCGCGTCAGCAACGACCTGATCGAACTCAGGAACCTGGTGCTCACCGCGCATCTGATCGTCGCTTGTGCCCTGAAGCGCAAGGAAAGCCGCGGGCTTCACTACAGCCGAGACTATCCGGATCCGCTACCCAAGGCGCGCAACACCGTCCTCACACCGCGTCTTTGAAGAGGCGGGGCAAGGCCCGCCAGCGCAGCCACACGCGCAGCCGCCGGTGCGCATCGACACCGATCGCGCTCGGCGGTAGGACGAGCGTCTGGCGCCGGTGACCAAGGCGCATGCGCAGGATCACGAAACGAGCAAAGACCGTCGTCTCCCCATCGACCTCGGCCTCTTCGCGGGCGCCAGAGCGGCGCACGATGACCAAACGGCCATCGGCACCCAGATTCAGCGCCTCGATGTCATTCCGGCAGAGCAGCCGCGCGAGCCAATGGCCATGGTCGATGCGGAGGGACAGAGGAAGCTGCACGGATCACACGCGCCGGAAGACGAGTGTGCCGTTGGTGCCGCCGAAGCCGAAGTTGTTCTTGATGGCGACGTCGATCTTCAGATCGCGCGCCGTGTTCGCGCAGTAATCGAGGTCGCATTCCGGATCCTGCTCGAAGATGTTGATCGTCGGCGGCGAGACCTGATGATGCACTGCCAGCGCGGTGAGCACCGATTCGAGCCCGCCGGCGCCACCGAGAAGATGGCCGGTCATCGACTTGGTGGAGCTGACGACGAGCTTTTTGGCATGGTCGCCGAAGGCGAGCTTGATCGCCTCGGTCTCGTTCTTGTCACCGAGCGGCGTCGAGGTGCCGTGGGCGTTGACGTACTGCACCTGATCGGGGTTGATGCCAGCATCCTCGAGGGCGTTGACCATGCTGCGGCAGGGGCCGTCGGTATCCGGCGCCGTCATGTGATAGGCATCCCCGCTCATGCCGAAACCGGCCAGCTCGCAGTAGATGTGCGCACCCCGCTTCTTGGCATGTTCGTATTCTTCGAGCACCATCACGCCGGCGCCTTCGCCGAGCACGAAGCCGTCGCGATCCTTGTCCCACGGGCGGCTCGCCGTCGCCGGATCGTCGTTGCGCGTCGAGAGCGCCTGCGCGGACGCGAAGCCACCGACCGCCAGCGGCGTGATGGTCGATTCCGCGCCACCGCAGATCATTGCATCGGCATCGCCATACTGGATCATGCGGAAACTCGTGCCGATCGCGTGCAGTCCGGTGGTGCAGGCGGTCACCACCGCGAGGTTCGGGCCCTTGGCGCCGAGCAGGATCGACAGGTTGCCGGAGATCATGTTGATGATCGTGCCGGGAATGAAAAACGGCGAAATCTTGCGCGGTCCGCTCGCCAGGTAGTCGCTGTGCGTATCTTCGATCATCGGTAGCCCACCGATGCCGGAACCGATATTGACGCCGATGCGGTGGGCGTTTTCCTCGGTGATGACCAGCCCAGATTCGCGAAAAGCCTGGATCCCCGCCGCCATGCCGTAATGGATGAAGACATCCATGCGCCGGGCTTCCTTCGGGGACAGGTAGTCGGTGACATTGAAGCCCTTCACTTCGCCAGCGATGCGCGCCTTCAAGGCGCTGGCATCGAAGCGGGTGATCGGACCAATGCCGCTGGTGCCGGCAAGGATGGCGTTCCAGGCTTCGGCAACGTTGTTACCGACCGGCGAGACGAGTCCCAGACCGGTCACGACGACACGGCGACGCGACAAGGCATTCTCCTGGTGGCTGCGGGGATGAGCGAGGCGGAAGCTGCGGGATTACTTCTTCAGATGGTTGGTGACGTAGTCGACCGCCTGCTGGACCGTGGTGATCTTTTCGGCTTCCTCGTCAGGAATTTCGCATTCGAATTCCTCTTCGAGAGCCATGACGAGTTCGACGGTGTCGAGCGAATCGGCGCCCAGATCATCGACGAAGGACGATTCGTTCTTGATATCGGCCTCATTGACGCCGAGTTGTTCGGCAACGATTTTCTTGACGCGTTGTTCGATATTGTCCATTGTGATTGCTCCTTCCCTGTGAAGGCGGGTGTTGTAAATCCCGCGTAGTTTAACAAAAAGGTTCCGGTGCTCCGCGTCGCATCAGACCATGTACATGCCGCCATTGACATGCAGCATCGCGCCGGTGATGTAGGCGGCTTCCGGTCCGGCCAAAAAGGCGACGGCATTGGCGACGTCCTCGGCCTGACCGAGGCGACCGAGCGGAATCTTCTGGATCAGCGCGGCACGCTGCTCTTCGGAGAGCGCGCGGGTCATCGCCGTGTCGATGAAGCCAGGGGCGACGCAGTTGACCGTGATGTTGCGGCTGCCGACCTCCTGCGCCAGCGAGCGCGACAGGCCGGCCACGCCGGCTTTCGATGCCGCATAGTTGATCTGCCCCGGGTTGCCGGATGCGGCGACGACCGATGAGATGTTGATAATGCGTCCGTGACGTGCCTTCATCATGCCGCGCAGGACGAGCTTGGAAAGACGGAACACCGACTTCAGGTTGGTATCGATCACCGCATCCCACTCTTCTTCCTTCATGCGCATCGCCAAGTTGTCGCGGGTGATGCCGGCGTTATTGACCAGGATCGTCACGGCGCCGAAGCGTTGTTCGACTTCATCGATCACCGCTTCGCAGGCGGCGCCGTCGGTGACGTTCAAAACGGCGCCCCAGCCCGGGATGCCCGCTTCATCGAGGGCTTTCTGGATGTCCGCGGCGGCGGCCTCACTGATGTCGGCGCCGATGACGGTCGCGCCGCGACGACCAAGGGCCTGCACGATGGCGGCACCGATGCCGCGCGCGGCGCCGGTGACGAAGGCGATCTGTCCTTTCAGGGCATCATCTTGCATGATTCATCCTTTCACGGTTGCGAGAGTGGATTCCAGCGCGGCCAGATCGCTCAAGGCGCCGCCGGCCAGACCGTCGGCGCAGCGTTTGATCAGTCCGGCGAGCACCTTGCCGGGGCCGCATTCGAAGACATGGCTGATGCCGGCCGCCTGCATCGCGCGCAGCGTTTCGACCCAGCGCACCGGGGAAGCCGCCTGACGCACCAGCGCATCCTCGATGGCGGCGGCATCGGACACGATGGCGACATCGACATTGTTGATGACCGGAATCGTCGGAGCCCGGAACTCGATCTGCGCCAATGCGGACTTCAGCCGCTCCGCTGCCGGCTGCATCAACGAAGAATGGAAGGGCGCCGAGACCGGCAGCATCACGGCGCGCTTCGCACCGGCGGCCTTGCAGGACTCGATCGCGCGCTCGACCGCGGCCTTGTGGCCGGCGATCACGGTCTGTTCCGGCGAATTGAAATTCACTGCCTGCACCACTTCCCCTTTTGCGCTGGCTTCACAGGCTGCCTTCACCTTCTCGGCTTCCAGGCCGAGGATCGCCGCCATCGCACCGATACCTGGCGGCACGGCCTCCTGCATCGCTTTCGCACGCAGCTCGACGAGCGGCACGGCGTCTTTCAGGTCGAGCACGCCAGCGGCGACCAGCGCCGCGTATTCACCCAGACTGTGGCCGGCGAGCATGGCTGGTGCCGGGCCGCCTTTTTCCCGCCACAGGCGCCATACGGCGATGTCGGCGGTGAGCATCAGCGGCTGGGTATTGACGGTCTGGGCCAGCGCTTCCGCCGGCCCGTCGGTGACGAGCCGCCACAAGTCGCGGCCGAGCGCACTGGAGGCTTCGTCGAAGGTGGCGCGGATCACCGGGCTGTCGCCGTAAGCGGCCATCATGCCCAGCGACTGCGAGCCCTGGCCGGGCATTACGAATGCGAATTTCATCACGCGTTCCTCAAAATGTGATCAGGGCGGCACCCCAGGTGAACCCGCCACCGACGCCTTCGAGCAGTGCCGTCTCGCCAGCGCCGATTTTCCCCGCGCGCACCGCTTCGTCGAGCGCCAGCGGAATCGAGGCGGCCGAGGTGTTGCCATGTCGGTCGACGGTGACGATGATCTTTTCCGGCGGCAGATGCAGCTTCTTCGCGGTGGCCTGCATGATGCGGATGTTCGCCTGGTGAGGCACCAGCCAATCGACGTCCGCCGGCACCTTGCCAGTAGCGGCGATCACTTCTTCTGCGACTTCCGCGAGCACCTTGACGGCAAACTTGAATACCGCCTGGCCATCCATGCGTAGGAAAGGATCGCCGAATGCCTGCCCGCCACTGAGGTGGCCCGCGACCTGCAGGATCTTGCCGTAGCGACCATCGGCATGGAGCGCCGTGGCAAGGATGCCGGGTCGTGCGCCCGCTTCCAGCACCACTGCGCCGGCGCCGTCGCCGAAGAGCACGCAGGTGCCGCGGTCTTTCCAGTCGAGGATGCGCGAGAAGGTTTCCGCGCCGACGACGAGGGCTCGACGATGTGAGCCTGAGCGGATGAACTTGTCGGCGACGGCCAGCGCATAGACGAAACCACCACAGACCGCCTGCAGATCGAAGGCGGCGGCGCCATTGGTGATGCCCAGCTTGTCCTGCAGGATCGTCGCGGTGCTCGGGAAGACGTAATCCGGTGTCGAGGTGGCGACGATGACCAGATCGATGTCGTTCGGCTGGCGCCCCGCCGCTTCGAGCGCGCGCTGGCAGGCGACGAGTGCCAGATCACTGGCAGCCACGCCCGCAGGCGCCAGATGGCGCATGCGGATGCCGGTGCGTTCGACGATCCAGGCGTCCGACGAATCGAGACCGTGAGCGGCGATCAGTGCGGCGTTGTCGATGGGCGCGCCGGGCAGATAGCCGCCGGTGCCGGTGATACGGGCGTGGATCATCGCAGTCCTTTCCGATCAGTCACAAAGCATTCCTCTCGGCGCAACCATCGCCATGCGCGCCACGATTTTTTCCGGCAGCCTCTGCCGTGCCGCCTCCGCGGCCTGTTCGAGCGCATGACGGAAAGCGAAGCTGTCCGCCGAACCGTGGCTCTTGACCACCACGCCCTTCAGCCCGAGCAGGCTGGCGCCATTGTAACGGCGTGGATCGACACGCGCCTTGAACGATTTGAGCACCGGCAGCGCGATGAGACCAGCCAGCCGGGTGAGCGGATTACGGGCGAATTCCTCGCGCAGGAAGGTGCTGATCATGCGCGCCAGACCCTCGGAGGTCTTCAGCGCCACGTTGCCGACGAAACCGTCGCAGACGATGACGTCCGCGGTGCCTTTGTAGATGTCGTCGCCCTCGACGTTGCCGATGAAATTCAGGCCGCTGTCCTTGAACAGCTCGCCGGCGCGCTTGACCACCTCGTTGCCCTTGATGTCCTCTTCGCCGATGTTCAGCAGACCGACCGTCGGCCGTTCCTTGTGTTCCAGCGCGGAAACGAGCATCGCCCCCATGATGCCGAACTGCAGCAGATGCTCCGGCGCGCAATCGACATTGGCGCCGAGATCGAGCACATAACTGTGGCCGCGCAACGTCGGCAGCGCCGTGGCAATGGCTGGGCGCTCGATGCCCGGCAGGGTCTTGAGCACGAAGCGCGATACCGCCATCAGCGCGCCGGTATTGCCCGCCGAGACGGCGGCATCGGCGCGGCCTTCCTTGACGAGATTGACCATCACGCGCAGCGAGGAATCTTTCTTGATCCGCAGCGCGGTGGCCACCGGATCGTGCATGTCGACGACCTCGCTTGCATGTTGCACCGACCAGCGGCCGGCGAGCGTGGAATCGGCATGCGCCAAGAGAGGCTGCAGCTCGCCCTCGCGGCCGACGAGAATCGCAGCGCAATCGGGATCATGGCGC
>JBKBOI010000081.1:0-7361 GCA_046294935.1 Rhodocyclaceae bacterium | reverse complement strand
GACTTGGCGCGCGCCGAAGTGGCGGTGGCAGCCGGCGCCGACTACATTGCCTTCGGCAGCCTGTTTCCGTCCCGAGCCAAGCCGCAGGCGACGCGCGCTTCGCTGGACGTGATCCGCGAGGCGAAACGCCGCTTCGCGGTGCCCGTCGTCGGCATCGGCGGCATCACGACACGGAATGCGCATCAGGTGCTCGCCGCCGGCGCCGACATGATCGCCGTGCTCTCGGACCTGTTCGACGCGATGGACATCCGCAGGCAGGCCGAGGCGTTTCATCAGTTGTTCAAGGAACGTCAGCCATGACCCGCAATGAAGCCCTGTTCGTCCGTGCCCAGCAGACCATCCCCGGCGGCGTCAATTCGCCGGTGCGCGCCTTCCGTTCGGTGGGCGGTGTGCCGCGCTTCTTCGTCCGGGGCGAGGGTGCGTCGGTCTGGGACGCCGATGGCAAGCGCTATCTCGATTATGTCGGCTCCTGGGGGCCACTGATCCTTGGCCACGCCGATCCCGATGTCGTGCGTGCCGTGCAGGAAGCCGCCGCGAAGGGGCTCTCTTTTGGCGCACCGACCGAGGCCGAGATCGAGCTCGCCGAGCTGCTCGTCGAACGCGTGCCGAGCATGGAGCTGGTGCGCCTCGTTTCCTCCGGCACCGAGGCCGTGATGAGCGCGATCCGCCTCGCACGGGGTTACACCGGCCGCGACATGCTCGTCAAGTTCGAGGGCTGCTATCACGGCCATGCCGACAGCCTGCTGGTCAAGGCCGGTTCCGGCATGCTGACCTTGGGTAACCCGTCATCGAGCGGCGTGCCGGCGGATCTGGCCAAGCACACGCTGGTGCTCGACTACAACGATGCGCAGCAATTACGCGATGCCTTCGCCCGACATGGCGACGAGATCGCCTGCGTGATCGTCGAGCCGGTGGCCGGCAACATGAACCTCGTCCAGCCGAAACCCGAGTTTCTGCAGACGATGCGCGAGCTGTGCACGCAGTATGGCGCGGTGCTGATCTTCGACGAGGTGATGACCGGCTTTCGCGTCGGCGCTCGATCGGCACAGGGCCTCTTCGGCATCACGCCGGATCTGTCCACCTTCGGCAAGGTGATCGGCGGCGGCATGCCGCTCGGCGCTTTCGGCGGCCGGCGCGAGATCATGGAAAAGATCGCTCCGCTGGGGCCTGTCTATCAGGCCGGCACCCTGTCCGGCAATCCCTTGTCGGTGGCGGCGGGGCTGGCGACGTTGAAGAAGATCGCCGCGCCAGGCTTTTTCGAAGCGTTGGCGGCGAAGACCCAAGCCTTGGTCGATGGGCTCGTCGCCGCGGCGAAGCGCCAAGGCATCACCTTCAGCGCCCAGTCGGTCGGCGGCATGTTCGGCATTTACTTCGCTGCGGCCTGCCCGACTTCCTATGCCGAGGTGATGGCGACCGACAAGGATGCCTTCAACCGCTTCTTCCATGCGATGCTGGAAAAAGGCGTCTATCTCGCGCCTTCGGCCTTCGAGGCGGGCTTCGTCTCGGCGGCGCACACGGATGCCGACATCGCGGCGACGATCGCGGCGGCCGAAGCCGCATTCGCCGGCCGTTGAACCGAAAATTCGGCGGCTTCGGGACGGCACGATGAAGAATCTCGCGCGCTGGCTGTTCGCGGTGGGCTTCCTCGTGGCGCTGCTCTTCGCTGGCGGGTGGCTATCCCGCCCGAAACCGATCGCCGTGCGCCTGCACGCCGTGGCCGCCGGCAAGGTCGAATCCACCCTCGCCAACACCCGCGCCGGCAGCATCGAGGCCTGCCAGCGCACCCGACTGTCGACGATCGCAGGTGGCCGCATCGAATATCTGGGGGTGAAGGAGGGAGATCGCGTCGCAGCCGGCCAAGTGTTGATGCGTCTGTGGCATGACGATCTCGCCGCGCGCGCGCGCGTGGCCGAGGCGCAGCTCGCCGCCGCGCGAAGCCGCGCCCATGAAGCCTGCACCGTCGCCGAGAACGCCGAGCGTGAAGCCGGGCGACAGGAAGCGCTCGCGGCCAGGGGCTTCATTACCGCTTCGCGCGCCGATGCCGCCCGCACCGAGGCCAAGGCGCGCCGCACCACCTGCGTCAGTGCGAAAAAGGACATCGTCACCGCCGAACGCCAGCTTGCCGCGGCGCGAGCCGATCTGGCGCGCACCGTGATCACTGCGCCCTTCGCCGGCACGGTGGCCAAGATCGTCGGCGAGGTCGGCGAATATTCGACGCCCTCGCCACCGGGCGTGCCGACCCCGCCGGCGATCGATTTGATCGACGCTGCCTGCCTTTACGTCAAAGCGCCGATGGACGAGCTCGATGCGCCGAAGATCCGGCCGGGACAAACCGTGCGCATCCGCATCGATGCCTATCCAAACCGCGTCTTCGAAGGCCGCGTCCGGCGCGTGGCGCCCTATGTGACGGCCGTCGAGAAACAGGCGCGCACCGTCGATGTCGAAGTCGATTTCAACGACCCGGCCGAAACGAAAGGGCTCTTGGTCGGCTACAGCGCCGACGTCGAGATCCTGCTCGAAGCTCGCGACGACGTGCTGCGCATCCCGACTGCCGCGCTTCAGGAAGGCAATCGCGTGCTGAGAGTCGATGCCGAAGGCAGGCTGGAAGCCCGTCGAATCGAGCCGGGGCTCGCCAACTGGGAATGGACCGAAGTGCGCGCAGGCTTGATGGGCGGCGATCGCATCGTGCTCTCGCTCGAGAAGGAGGGCGTCAAGCCGGGCGCGCGCGTGGTCGAAGAGCAAGCCGCAAGCCAGTGATGCCGCTCATCGAACTTGCCGGCATCGAGCGCGTCTTCCGCCTGGGCGAGAGCGCGGTGCATGCGCTCTCGAGCCTGGATCTGACGGTCGAGGCCGGCGAATACCTCGCGGTGATGGGTGCCTCGGGCTCGGGCAAATCGACGCTGCTCAACATCATCGGCCTGCTCGACCGTCCGGATGCCGGCAGCTACCGGCTCGAAGGACGCGATGTGACGACCCTTTCCGCCGACGCGCAGGCGCGCGTGCGGCGCGAGAAGATCGGCTTCGTGTTCCAGAGCTTCCACCTCGTGCCGCGGCTTTCCGCCGCCGAGAACATCGCCTTGCCGCTGACGCTCGCCGGCATTCCCCCCGCCGAGCGCAAGCGGCGTGTCGACAAAGCGCTCGCCGATTTCGGTCTCGCCGATCGCGCCGATCATCGTCCCGACCAGCTCTCGGGCGGCCAGCGCCAGCGTGTCGCGATCGCACGCGCGACGATCATGGCGCCTGCGCTGATCCTCGCCGACGAGCCGACCGGCAATCTCGATTCCGTCAACGGAGAAGAGGTCGTGCGCCTGCTCGAGCGCCTCAATGCGCAAGGCGCCACCCTGATCATGGTGACGCACGATGCCGCGCTCGGCGAGCGTGCGCGGCGCCGCATCGTGATGCAAGACGGCCGCAAGATCGCGGATGAAACCCATTGACACGCTGGGCTTTGCCATCCGCGCGGCAAGCGGGGTGCCGTTGCGGGCTTTCCTGATGGTGCTGGCGATGGCGATCGGGGTGGCCGCCGTCGTGGTGCTCACCGCGCTGGGCGACGGCGCGCGCCGCTATGTCGTCGATGAATTCGCTGCGCTCGGCAGCAGCCTGGTGATCGTCTTGCCCGGCCGTTCCGAGACCGGCGGCTTCAATCCCGTGAATGCGATCACCAGCACGCCGCGCGATCTGACCGTCGAGGATGCCCAGGCGCTGACCCGCGCCCCGGCCGTGCTGCGCGTGGCGCCGATCGCCATCGGCACTTCGGAAGCAGTCTGGAACGGCAGGCTGCGCGATGTCACGCTCGTCGGCACCACGGCGGATTACCTGAAGCTGCGGCGCATGGAGCTGGCGCGGGGGCGCTTCCTGCCCGCCGAGGAGCCGAATGCCGCGGTCGCGGTGATCGGCGCCAGGATCCAGACGGAATTGTTCGGCGCCACGCCGGCGATCGGTCAAGTGCTGAGGATCGGCGACCGGCGCGTGCGCGTCATCGGCGTGATGAAGCAAAGCGGCCAGGGGCTGGGCATGAACGCGGACGAAGTGGTCATCCTGCCGGTGGCGGTGGCGCAGGCGATGTTCGACTCGAACACGCTGTTCCGCATTCTCGTCGAAGCGCGAGACCGCTCGCGAATCGAGCAGGCGAAAGCCCAGACGCTCGATATCCTCGAGGCGCGCCACGATGGCGAGCGGGATGTCACCGTCATCACCCAGGATGCGGTGCTGAAAACCTTCGACCGCATCCTGTCGACGCTCACCTATGGCGTGGCCGGCATCGCCGCGATCAGCCTGGCGGTGGCCGGCATCCTGGTGATGAACGTGATGCTCGTCGCGGTGACGCAGCGCACTGCGGAGATCGGTCTGATGAAGGCGCTCGGCGCCGAAGGACGGACGATCCGCAACCTCTTCCTCGTCGAAGCCGCGCTCTTGTCGGGCGCTGGCGCCGTGATGGGCTATGTCCTCGGCCAGACCGGTGCCTTCGCGCTGCGCGCGGCGATCGAGGTGCTGCCGGCCTATCCGCCCGACTGGGCCGTGGCGGCCGCGCTCGGCACCGCGCTCGCCACCGGCCTTGCGTTTGGCGTCATGCCGGCCAATCGTGCAGCAAGGCTCGATCCGGTACAGGCGCTGGCCAAGAGATGAAGCCCGATCACCTCATGGGTTCCGTAGTCTTATTTCAACAGCACATCCAGCCAACGGATCAGCCCCGTCACCCCGCCCACCGCCAGCACCACCCAAACCGTCTGCCGGTGGATCGCTTGCGTGAGCCGAACCTCGACCTCCTTGATCTCCAGTCGCACCGCTTCGATCTCGAGGCGCAGCTTGCCTTCGACTTCCTTGATCTCCTTCTGCAGCCGGCCTTCGACTTCCTTGATCTCCAGACGCAGCTTGCCTTCGACTTCCTTGATCTCCTTCTGCAGCCGGCCTTCGACTTCCTTGATCTCCTTTTGCAGCCTCAGCTCGGTCTCGCGCAGATTGGCCTGCGTGGCCATGTCCGACAGTTGCGGATAGCGCGATTCCAAGGCCTCGAACGCCTCGGCGATGAGCCGCGCGCGTGCCTTGTCCTCGCCGGCGTCGGTGAGCTGTTCGTAGAGCTTGAGTGCGACTCCCATGATTGGCCTCGTGTCTTGTCGATTGCGGCGATTCTACCGGCCCATGGCCTTAATTTCGATGGGTTTTGGACTCTCGAATCGGGTGGCGATGCCACTACACCTGCGGATGGCTCGACGTCAGATTGTTTTGGACAAGAGTGGCTAGCATGTTTCCTTCCACGCGGATATCCAACCGGGGTCGGTCGTCGATGAAATCACCCTCGGTTTCCGTAAGGATAAAGCATCGTGCCGTCCCGCCAGCGCCGACTTTCCAAAACGAGGCGGCGCCCGGCGGGACGAACATCCATCCGCCAGCGCCGACATTTTCATCGGCGCGGCGGGAAGCGGCGTGGCTCAGGCGTTCTTCTGCACCTGCCCGCCTTGGTCCAGCAGCGCCGCCTGGGCGGCGGCGAGCCGCGCGATCGGCACGCGCGGGCCGGAGCACGAAACGTAGGTGAGCCCGATCTGGTGGCAGAAATGGATCGAACCCGGGTGGCCGCCAGCTTCGCCGCAGATGCCGATCTTGAGCTCGGGATTGGTCTCGCGGCCCAGTTTCACCGCCAGCTTCATCAGCTCGCCGACGCCCTTCTGGTCGAGCACCTCGAACGGGTTGTCCTGCAGGATGCCGGTCTCGATGTAGTAAGGGAGGAACTTGTTCTCGGCATCCTCGCGCGAGAACGAGAAGGTCGCTTGGGTGAGATCGTTGGTGCCGAAGCTGAAGAACTCGGCCATTTCCGCCATGCGTCCGGCGCGCAGGCAGGCGCGCACCACTTCGAGCATGCTGCCGAACTTGAAGCCGACGTTGATGCCGTGGGTGAGCTCGACCACCTTGTGGATGCGCTTGACGATGTCGTGGATGCGCTTGAGTTCCTCGACGGTGGCCACCTGGGGCACCATGATTTCCGGATAGACCTCGATGCCCTCTTTCGCGCAGAGCGCAGCGGCTTCCAGAATGGCCTGGATCTGCATCGCATAGATTTCGGGATAGGTGATCCCCAAACGCACGCCGCGATGGCCGAGCATCGGGTTCACCTCGGCGAGCGCCCGCACCTTCTTGAGGGTCTTTTCCTTCTTCTGGATGACATCCTCTTCGAGGTGGCTGTCCTTGAACTGGCTCATGCTGCGCGACAGACTCGATAGGCCGTCGGCATACTGCATGTAGAGCTTGGGATTCAACTGCTTGAGCGTCTCGGGCAGTTCTTCGAGCGCCTTGAGCGAATCGCGCAGGTGGTGCAGGTGGGCGATTTCCAGTTCGAGCTGCGCCGGGGTGGGCAGGAATTCGTGCAGCGGCGGATCGATCAGGCGCACGGTCACCGGCAGGCCGCGCATGGCCTTGAAGATCGCCTTGAAGTCGGCGCGCTGGATCGGCAGCAGGCGATCCAATGCCGCCTGACGCTCTTCCGGGGTGTCGGCGAGGATCATTTCCTGCACGATCGGCAGCCGGTCGGTGGCGTTGAACATACGCTCGGTGCGACACAAGCCGATGCCCATCGCGCCGAATTCGCGCGCCCGCTGCGCATCATCTGGGGTATCGGCATTGGCCATCACCTTCAGGCGTGCGATTTGATCGGCCCATTTGAGAAGGGTGGCCATGTCCTTGTTGAACTCGGCCTGCACGGTCGGTACTTCGCCGGCATAGACCGCGCCGGTGCTGCCATCGATGGTGATCACGTCGCCTTCGTGTAGCGTCGTGTCGCCGATCGTGGCGCAGCGCTTCTGGTCGTCGATGTGGATCGCCTCGCAGCCGGACACGCAGGGCTTGCCCATGCCGCGCGCGACCACGGCGGCGTGCGAAGTCTTGCCGCCCCGGCTGGTGAGGATGCCCTGCGCCTGGAAGAAGCCGTGGATGTCTTCCGGCTTGGTCTCCTCACGCACCAGGATGATCTTCTCCCCTGCCCGGCCGCGAATTTCAGCGGTATCGGCGTCGAAGACGATCTTGCCGGACGCGGCGCCCGGCGAGGCCGGCAGGCCGGTGGCGAGCGGCTTGCCCTTGAAATTCGGCGACAACTGCGGCACCAGCAGCTGTTCGAGCATGCCGGGCTCGATGCGCAGCAGCGCGCGCTCCTTGGTGATCAATCCTTCCTTGAACATCTCGACCGAGGTGCGCACCATCGCCTGGGCATTCATCTTGCCGTTGCGGGTCTGCAGGCAATAGAGCTTGCCGCGCTCGATGGTGAATTCGAAATCCTGCACCTCCTTGTAGTGGCTTTCGAGACGGTTCCGGAGCTCGAGCAACTGCTTGTAGATCTCGGGCATGTCCTCTTCCATCTCGGCGATCGGCTTCGG
>JBKBOI010000080.1:0-7384 GCA_046294935.1 Rhodocyclaceae bacterium | reverse complement strand
CATCGAGGTCGATTTCCTCGCCCTCGGGCTGACGGCCGAGCATGCGGTCCTCACCGCGCACCGCCTCGAACCTGCGCTTGAGCTGCTGGATGAAGGGGGCGTAGCGTTGCCGCGTCTCGCGCACGAAGGCGCCCTCGCCGGGTTTCACATCGCTGACATAGACATGACACCAGCCGCGCCGGTAGGCATTGCGATGATAATCCCATTCGTCATAGCGATGATCGGGTTCGCGGCCATTCACCAACTCGGGCGCCGCGGGTTTCGGGCGGTCATCCGGAGTCCACGGCGCATCGCCGGCCGGCGAGAGCGCCTCCGGCGGCACCTGACCGAGATCCTGCAACAGCGACGCGGCGGCGGCGCGCGCCTCGTCCGGCAGCTTGACCGCTTCGCCATCGACACGGATTTCGATCTCGCCGGTTTCCCGGTTCGTCTCGGCAGAAAACTCGCGCGCCGCGGCCGCACGCTCGCCGCCCGCGTCGCGTAGCGCGCCGAGGGCTTTCTTCAGCGTCTCGGTATCGCGCCGGATGCGCTCGGCGCGCACGCGCTGGGCGATGCCCGGTTCGAGGCGGGCGACGAAAGTCGGCGCTGGCGGCACGGCACCCTTCGCCATGAAATGCTCGAGCCAGCGCAGCGTGCAGCCGATGTCCGCCCCTTCCACCTGTAGTTCGGCGAGCGCTGGCTGCAATTCAGCCGGCCAGGTGCCGCGCAGCCCGGCGAGCAGCGCCCCCAGGCCTGGCAGCTCACGCATCACGCAGGCTTCCAGCCGCACCGCTTCGAGATGCGCAAGCCAGGTCAGCGCCTGCTCCCGTTCCGGCCAGCGGGCCAGCGCGTTTTCCAGATCGACGTTGAAAGTGCCATAGCGCGTCTGCGCCCAAAGCTGCACCGCCAGCCCCTGGTAGAAGCGACGGTTTTCTTCGGCGGTCGGGAACTGGGCGAGTCGCTCAGGCAAGTAGATGGTTTCGGTGTCGGTCCAAGGATGGCTGCCGGCCTTGACCGCCAGCGGTCGGCCAGAGAGCCCCAGCACGAAGCGCGCAAGACGCTGCTCGATCTCGCTGAAGCTGGCGAACAGCCGGCCTTCGCGCACCGCCAGAAAGCCGTCGATGTCGCGCAAGCACTCCACTGCCGCGCGCAGCCCCTTCTTGTCGAACACGTCGAGGCCGGCGATCACCCAGTCATGGAAGGCGCGTTCGTCGAGGCGCGCGAGCGCATCGATCGACAGCGTCGCGATCAGGTAAGCGATTTCGGTATTGGTCTTCGCCGCGCCACGCGCGACGCGCAAGATGAATTCCTGCTGGTGACGCGGCAAGGGCTCGAGCTGTGCGGCGAGACGCTCGATCGAACGGTGCGAGGGCGAAGCGAACAGAAAGGCGTCGAGCAGCGCCTCGAGTTCGTGGGCGAACAGCTTCCTCACGCTCAAAACACGGCTCGCACGAGATCGTCCAGCGTCTGCGTCATGTCCGGGTCGTCGGTCAGCGCGCGCGCCACTGCCGCGCGCGCCGCCACTGCCGGCGTCATGCCCGCGCCGATGAGTTGCGCGGCATGCACCAAGAGCCGCGTGCTGGCGCCTTCGTCGAGTCCCGCCCCTTTCAGGTTGCGCGTCAGCTCGCCGAGCTTGACCAGCTTCTTCGCCAGCTCGACATCGACCCGACCCTCGGTGGCCACGATCTGCGCCTCGATCTCGGCGCTGGGGTAATCGAATTCGAGGGCGACGAAGCGCTGCCGGGTGCTTGGCTTGATTTCCTTGAGCACGCTCTGATAGCCCGGGTTGTAGGAGATCACCAGCATGAACTCCGGCGGGGCGGGAATCGACTCGCCGCGCTTGTCGACGGCCAGCGCGCGGCGCGAATCGGCGAGCGGATGGATCACCACGGTGGTGTCTTTGCGCGCCTCGACGATCTCGTCGAGATAGCAGATCGCCCCGCCACGCACTGCCGCGGTGAGCGGGCCGTCGAGCCAGACCGTCTCGTCGCCGACGATGAGATACCTGCCGACCAGGTCGGCAGTGGTCAGATCGTCATGGCAGGCCACGGTGACGAGCGGCCGCTGAAGCTTCCAGGCCATGTATTCGACGAAACGCGTCTTGCCACAACCAGTAGGCCCCTTGAGCAGCACCGGCAGATGCTTTTGCGCCGCGGCCTCGAACAGGGCGACTTCGTCGCCGACGGGTTGATAAAAGGGCTCGACGGTCAGGCGTTCGACTTTGGGAGTAAGGATGCGCGGTTGGGGGTCGTTCATATCGACAAGCGGAATCATGAGATGAGGTTTTCGTTATCCAGCCGCAGTCTCCAACAAGGTCCCGATGATTGTCAAATGCGGTTTAATGCGGCATTTTCCATCACACCGGCCCATGCAGATCACCGTCGCCGCCCTCATCGTGCGCTTCATGGAGCGCCTTGGACTCCGCCACATCTATGGCGTGCCGGGCTCGCACATCCTGCCGGTCTATGACGCGCTCTATGACTCACCGATCGAGACGGTGCTCGTCAAGCACGAGCAGGGCGCGGCCTTCATGGCCTGTGGCGAGGCGCGCGCCACGCGCCGTCCGGCTGCCTGCATCACCACGGCCGGGCCGGGTGCGACGAATCTCGTCACCGGCATCGCCAACGCCTATGTCGACAAGCTGCCGGTCTTGATCATCACCGGCGAGACCTCGACCGCGATCTTCGGCAAGGGCGGGCTCCAGGAAGCCTCCGGCGAAGGGGGTAGCATCGATCAACGCGACATCTTTCGCGGCATCACACGCTATCACCGCATCGTCGAGCGCACCGACTACTTGCTGCAGGTATTACGCCAGGCCGCCCGCATCCTGCTTTCGCCCAATGCCGGGCCGGTGCTGCTCTCCTTTCCCTACAACATCCAGAAAGAGATGGTCGCGGCAGACCTGCTCGACGACATCCGCTTCGTCGCCGATGCGCCGCGCATCTGCAACAACTTCGCCGCGACCGAAGAAATGGGCCGCATGATCCGCGCAGCGACGCATCCGGTGATCATCGCCGGCCATGGCTGCTTTCGCGCCGGCGCGCAACCGATGTTGCAAAAGCTCGGCGAGCGTCATGCCATCCGTGTGGCGACGACCTTGAAAGGCAAGGGGCTGATCAGCGAGAACGATCCACGCAGCCTCGGCTGCCTGGGCATCACCTCGGACGGCACCGCCTATCAGCACATCGTCGAACACGCCGATCTGGTCATCGTGCTCGGCGCCAGCTTCAACGAGCGCACCAGCCATCTTTGGGACGCGAGGCTGCTAGCGGGCAAGAAGGTGATCCAGGTCGATCACGATGCCGACCAACTGGAAAAGGTGTTCCGCGCGGATCTGGCGATCCATGGCGACATCCGCGCCGTGCTGGAAGACTTGTTGATCTGTCTCGCCGACTTTCCCGCCCCGCCGCCACCGGCTGATCAGCGCACCCCGGTGGCGCCGAATTTCACCGCGATCGCCCGCCTGTTCGACCGGCTGGTCGAGCACCTACCCGAAGCGCTGATCTTCGACGACAACATCATCCTGGCGCAAACATATCTGAAGGCTTCGCCGCAACACCGCTACTTCCCGAATTCCGGCGTCTCGGCGCTCGGCCATGCGATCCCGGCGGCGATCGGTGCGCGTCGCGCCGTCGAGTTGCCCACCTTCGCGATCCTGGGCGATGGCGGCTTCCAGATGTGCGGCATGGAGCTGATGACCGCCGTCAATTACCGCATCCCCCTCAACGTCGTATTGATCAACAACGGCACGCTCGGCCTGATCCGCAAGAACCAGTTTCAGCTCTACCGGGAACGCTATATCGACTGTGACTTCGTCAATCCGGACTTCGCGCTGCTCGCCCGGTCTTTCGGCATTCGTCACTACCGCATCGAGAAGGCCGAGGATGTCGATGTCCTCTTCGCGCGAGCCGACCTCGTCCAGGACATCAACTTGATCGAAGTGATCTGGGACAAGCACGTCTTTCCGACCTACCGTTCCGACCGATGAGCCATCATGCCTTCCTCGTCGTCATCCCCGTCGCCGACCGACCACGACACATCCAGGCCTGTCTGGGAAGCCTGCGCGAGGTGCTGCGACGCTTTCCTTATGCCGGCCGCATCCGCGTATTGCTCGCCGACGACAGCAGCGAGGCGGCGAGCATCGCGGCCAATCGCGCGCTCGCGCATGGCTTCTCCAGCGACGGCCTGGAAGTGATCCACTTCCCGCCCGCTGAGCAGCTTGCGCTGCTGCACTCGCACGGCATCGCCCTGCCGCGCGTGCTCGGTGACATGCCACGGGAAAGGCGAGGTCCATACGGCCACAAAGGCCAGGGCGTGATGCGCAACATCGCGTATTTGAAGGCCGCAGAAATGCTGCGAGGCGAGAGCGACACGCTGATCTGGTCGATCGACAGCGACCAGGAATTCCGCGTCGATGTGCCGGAAAACGACGGCTACGTCCTCGACTACTTCAACGCCCTCGACGCGATCTTCGCGCGCACCGACGTCGAGGTGCTGACGGGGAAAGTCGTCGGCGACCCGCCCGTCTCGCCGGCGGTGATGACGCGCAACTTCCTCGCCGACGTGCTGTCCTTCCTCACGGAGATGGCTCAGCGCGATCCGGCCGCCGCCTGCAGCCACCACACGGGAGCGACGGCGCCCGCCGATGCCGCCTATCACGACATGGCGGATCTGTTCGGCTTCCAGCCGGCGCTGCACTACGCCTATCCCTGCCCGCTCGACGGGAAGCATACCGAGGCCGACTGCCTAGCCGATTTCGACCGCCGGGTGAACAGCTTCTTCTACGGCGAGCACCCGACGCGCAGCACCCACTACCAGCCCAGCGATCCGCTCGCCAGCCTGCAGCCGGCGCGCACCGTCTATGCCGGCAATTACGTCTTCCGGCCCAGCGCGCTGAAGTTTTTCATCCCTTTCGCCCCGCTGCGCCTACGCATGTCGGGCCCCACGCTCGGCCGCATCCTCAAGGTGGAACTCGAGTCGCGCTTCGTCTCGGCCAACCTGCCGATGCTGCACCGGCGCACCGTCGAGCGCGGCGGACAGGCCGAATTCCGCCCCGGCATCGAGACCGCGGAGACCACGATCGACATGAGCGGCGAATTCGAGCGCCAGTTCTATGGCGACGTGATGCTGTTCACCATCGAGCGGCTGCTGGGGCAGGATCGGGGGTGCCGTCTTGTCAGCGCCGACTTTGCGCCCACGCTCGACACGCTGCGCGACGAGATCCTGGCGCGATACAACGAACGGCAACAGGCGGTGCTCGATCGGCTGGCACGCCTCGACGCCCTGCTCGTCGACCCTGCGCACTGGTGGCATGGCGAGGTTACCGGCTTCCGCCAATTCGCCGCCAATGTGCGGCGCAATTTCAGCGCCGGCTCCTCGGGCCATGCACGCATCAACGATGATTCGCGCTGGCAGGCGTGGCGCCTGCGTCTGCTCGATGCGCTGGCGCATTACGCAGAAGACCGCGCAGCATGGTTACGACTGCTCTGAAAGTCTGGCTGCATCGCCGCCAGCGGCCGCAACGCTATGAGTTCCTGCCCGAGCTGCTGGCCAACCAAGCCCTGAGCCGTGCCGAGCTGGAACGCAAGCAACTCGCGCTGCGCGATGCGATCGTGCGTTTCGCGCGCGAGCACACCGCCTACTATGCCCGCCGCCTGCCGCAAGGCGCGGAATTCACCGCGCTGCCCATCTTGACCAAGGACGAGGTGCGCGCGCATCTGCCGGAACTGCTCGCCCGTGACCACGACCCGGCGACGACGCCGATCGGCTACACCGGCGGCTCGACGGGCAAACCGCTCGCCTTCTTCTACGACGAGGAAAAGCACGAACGGATGCGCGCCGGGATGATGCGAAGCTACATGCTCTCCGGCTGGCGGCCGGGACAGAGGATCCTCAATTTCTGGGGCGCGCGCCAAGACACGATCAAAGGTGGCGTGTTCGGCGGCGCGGCCTGGGACGAGTTCATCGCCGCCGAGAAAACCCTGCCTGCCCACGCGATCGATGCCGCGAAGCTGGCCGATTGGGCGCGCTTCATCCAGCGCTACCGGCCCACGCTGCTCCAGGGCTATGCGTCAATCCTCGCCGCGCTCTCCCGCTTCATCCTCGACGAGCGGTTCGTCATGCCGAAAAATCTGATCGGCGTCTATGCCACCGCCGAAATGCTCACGGAGGCGATGCGCGCGACGATCGAACAAGCCTTCGGCTGCAAGGTATTCAACCAGTATGGCAGCCGCGAGATTCCCAACATCGCCTGCGAGTGTCGCCACGGCCGGATGCACGTGTTCAGCGATCTCGTCTGGCTCGAATCGCTCGACGGCGAGCTCGTCGTCACTTCGCTGACCAACCGACTGATGCCGATGATCCGCTATGCCAATGGCGACTGCGGCGAGTTGTTGGAAGGCGAGTGCCCCTGCGGCCTGCCGTTTCCATTGATGGCGATGAGCCTGTGCCGCAGCAACGACTTCATCGTCACACCCGCCGGCAGACGGCTGCACCCCTCGTTCTTCAACCGCCTGCTCTATGGCCAGAGCCAGATCGACCACTATCAGTTCGTGCAGGAAGCGCCCGGGATGGTCACACTGCGACTGGTCGCCAGTGCGCCGCTGGCCGAATCCAGCGTCCGGCAAATGGTGGCGACGCTGGCTGGAGAAAACCTGGCGCTGCGCCTCGAATACGTGCCGGAGATACCGCGCACGACATCGGGCAAGCATCGCTTCGTGATCCGGGCGATCTGATCCGCCGATGCGGCAGGCTGGAAAGTCGGTGGGCCAGGTTCTATTCTGGAAGAAAACGATTTCCACCGACTGCGATGAACCTCACCCCTCAGAACGCGCAAGACGCATTGCTGATCGTCGACGTGCAAAACGATCTATGGCTTCCCGGGCGAGACGCGCACGCGCTGCGACATCTACCGTATCAAGGATTTCGTCGACCGTTACGACGAGGCGGTCCGGGCGCGCATCGATCGGCGCTGAGCGGTGACCTGCCATCCGTGACGGGCAGCGGCTAGAATCCATCCAAGGTGGGTGACGGACGAAGGAGCATGAAATGGGCGGTCGTGACGAGATCAGTTGGGACGATCTGAAGGCGATGATCCAATCGCTTGCCGAACAGGGCAAAGAAACCGATCGGCGGATGCAGGAAACCGATCGGCGGATGCAGGAAACCGATCGGCAAATCCGCGAGCTGAAACGGCAGTTGGGCAAACTGGGCAACCGGCTGGGAGAGTTCGTCGAGGACATGGTGCAACCCGCGGTGGTGAGGCTTTTTCAGGAGCGCCACATTCCTGTGCATCGCGTCTATCCCAATGCCACGGCGAGAGACGATGCGGGCCGGGTGGTGATGGAAATCGATCTGTTGGTGATCGATGGTGAGCATGCGATTGCGGTGGAATGCAAGAGCCGGC
>JBKBOI010000079.1:0-7405 GCA_046294935.1 Rhodocyclaceae bacterium | reverse complement strand
AGCCGAGCCGGAAGAAACAGCCGGGCCTTGCGTGGCGCAGCCAGCGAGTGCCAGGCTGGAGGCGCCGCCCATGAGCTTGATGAAGTTTCTGCGATCCAATGTCATGTTCCGTCCCCCTTATTTGTTCACGCTGGCGTAGAAGTGGAGCAGGGCATCCAAGTCTTCCTTGGACAAGCGCTTCACCTTCTCGGCCATTTTTTCCGGCATCTTGCGCTTGCCGGACTGATAGAGCTCCATCTGCATCTGCAGATAAGGCAGCCACTGGCTCGCCATCACGGGCGTGTCATCCTTGCCATCCTTGCCATCGTCGAGATGGCAGCGCGAGCAGTTGGCTTCCTGCAGCTCGGCGCCCTTCTTCGCCTTGGCTGCGTCGACTTGCTGATGAGTGAAATGAATTTTCTGCTTGGAGAAGAATTCGCCGAGCTTGTCGATCTGCTGGTCGCTGTAGCCCTTCGCCAGGCGCCCCATGATGCTGGAGGGGCGCTCGCCGCTCCTGAATTTCTTCATCGCCTCGACGATCGCCGTCTTCGACTGCGCGGCCAAGCTGGGCATCGTCAGTCCGGCGCTGCCGCCGTGCGTGCCGTGGCAGCCGGCGCAGGCATTCGCCAGCATCGCCGTGCCCGGGTCGACGGCGTAGGCCGTCGCCGAGATCGTCAGGGCGCCTGCCGCCAGGGCCCATTTACTTCCTCGTTGCTTCATCGTTTCCTCCTCCAGGTGATGAAAAAGAACTGCCGGTGCTGCATACGGGTTACTGCTTCACGACGTTGTAGTAATACTTCACGCCCTCGACGGTCTTGTCGAGACCAAACTGGTAGTTGAGCGACACATAGTGATAGCGTGCCTCGGCACCACCGTCATGCAAGGCGAAGCCGAAGTCATAGATCTTGCCGGGCTCGATCTTGTGGTCGCCCGTGCCGCCACCCGCCAGTGCCCGCGTGAAGGTGACGACCCACTTGTTCCCCTCCTTCTTGCCTTCGGCCTTGACGAGGCCCTTGCCGCCTTCCATCACGCGCTTGTCGGCAATGTAGCCATCGACCGGCTTTTCGCCTTTGCCGCTCTTCCACTGGATCAGATCCATGAACTTGCCGCCATCGAGTGCCGCGCCCTTGATGTACTTGGTCTTTTTGTCGTCCTTGGCGTTCTTCATCGAGCGCAGGTCGTTGTGACAGGTGATCCAGCAGCCGGCGCGTTCGGCCATCTCCAGCGCCGGAACACCGCCGTCAGTGAATCCGCCGTCGAACATCATCGCCAGCTTGACTTCGTTCTTCTTGTCCATGCCGAAGCTGCCTCCTTTGGGCTGCTCCCATTCTACGCGGACGTAGAGATTCTGCCCATCGTGCGCCATCTTGAATGAGGCAGGCACCCAGCCGGCGCGGTCGGCGATCGGCTTCGGCTCGAGCTGGGTCTTCGAGTTGCCGGCGGGATTACCCTTGATGATCTTGTCGCCGACCTCATTGGCATCGCCCTCGTGGCACTTCGAGCAGGCGCGCTTCTTGTTTTCGATGTCGGGCACGGCAGAGTGGTCGGCCTTGTTCATGATCCATTCCAGACCCGACTGGCCGGGATAAAACAGCTTGATCTTGCGTTCGGTCACCTTGCTCCAGTCGGGCTCGGCGGCGCACACGCCGCCCGCGACGAATGCGCCCATCACAGCCAAAGCGATCTTCTTCATTTGACGTACTCCTTCTCCGGTTGTCCTTTGGGGAAAAAGGTTCTCAGCCTTCCTGCTTCTCACTGCCCTGCTTGAGCTGTTCCAGATACTCCTTCGGCAGGTGGTGGGAGACGCCCTTGTGGCATTCGATGCAGGTCTTGCCATCTTCGACGGCGCCTTCGTGCTTGACCGCCGCCCGATCCTTCTGCTTGTCTGGATCCATGTACTTGAAGTCGTGGCAATTACGGCATTCCTTGGAATTGCGCTCTTTCATACGCTCCCAGACGCGTTGCGCCATCGTGTATCGGTGCGCCTCGAATTTCTCCGGCGTATCGATCGTGCCCTTGATGTGGCCGATCACATCGCGGGCGGCGAGGATCTTCTGGAACGCCTTGAACATGTAGTCGGTCGGCGTCTTGCTGCTGGCGACGTGACAGTCGGCACATTGCGCGGCGGCGCCGCTACGGTTCTTGAAGTGGGCCGTCTGTTTGAGCTCGTTGTAAGGAATCTGCATTTCGTGGCAGGAAGTGCAGAATTCCGAGCGGTTGGTGTATTCCATGCCAGTGTTCAGGCCGCCCCAGATGATGATGCCGCCGAGTACGCCGATGACGATCATGCGCAGCATCGAACACTTGGGTGGGGCCTTCAAGCGTTCGATCAATCCGGTTTTGTCGTTGGGGGCTGACGTGTCCTTTGGCTCGGTCATTTCCTTAGCTTCCTCCTCGGTCGGATACTCAAATCGCAGGAGGTCTGGCATGAACGGAATGACATGGAAATGTCAGCCCGCAGGTCCGCAGATAGCGGTTTGTCATTGACATGAACCTCCTCCGTTTCTTGTTCGCGCGTTGGCTCGCGCTGCCTTTGATCGAGATTATTACAAGGGATGTGTCTATCGATCAAGTGGGTTTATGAAAATATTTTGCGCATTGATATATCATGATAAGCTGATATTCAGACCTTGCCGAGCAAAGCCAGACTGGCTTCGAAAGGCGTCATGTAGCGCATGGCCGTGATCATCGAACCTTGGAATTTCAGTTTCTTGGTCAGCAAGGCCGCGCGTCCCGAAAGTGAGCCGTCCCGCAGGCGCTGCCAGTTTTCTGGGCTCGCCTTCATGACGAAATCGGGTTTGCCAGGCGCCTGGCCGTGAGCAGTCGCAACGACGACACCATTTTCCACCTTGAGGTATGCGCTGGGCCGAGAGCCGTCTTCCCAACCATACTCGATGAGCGCATCGAAACCTTGCAACCCTTTGGTGAGCGCTTCTTCTCGATTCCACGCCTCCTTGTAGCGTTCGGCCCAACTCGCCGTCAGAAAATCATCCATCTCGATTCTCCACGAAAAGACCGGCTGGTCGCCCAGCCGGCGAATTACGTTACGCTGCCGAGAGCGCCTTGAAGATTTCATTGAAAGAAGCTTCGCCGACTCTGGCGAAGACGCCGGTGTTGCCCATCACACAGACGGCGTACTTGGGACCGGCGACGGCGAAGCCCCGTGCGGGTGTCCACCCCGATTCTCCGCTCATCGCCGTGAAGCCATCGGTCTGCATGCGCGCCATGTGCATGTTGGCCGCACACATCGCGGCTGCCATCGCGGCTTCATCCTCGGTGATCTCGCCGGCATAGCCGGTGAGCCTGCCATCGTCGGAAAAGGTGCCGGCGGCGAAGACGCCCTTGATTTTGAGTAGCTGATTGAGATCGCTCATGTGCTTCTCCTCACAATGAAGACAATACGGCGAAAGCCTTGTCGAAATCGGCGTCCTTGTTTTTGACGAACACCCCCACGTTGCCGACGATCAGGGCCGAGTTTTCCGGACCCGCGACGGCGAACCCGTGAGCCGGTTCGAAGCCATCCTTGCCGGTGTAGGCGGTCCAGCCCGAAGCTTCCATCTTGGCCATCAGCATGTTCGCCGCACACATCTGGGCCGCCATCTTGGCGGCTTGCAAGGGAATGTCTCCGACGTAGTTGATGAGCTCTCCGGTGGGTGAAAATTCCCCGGCAGCAAAAGCTCCGGGAATGCTACCGATTGCGCGATTGAGATCGGCCATAGCCAACTCCTCCTGATTGATGATGATGAAAAGGCGGGGATATCCCCGCCGGTTGGCTGATGCAACCTGCGTGCCATTGAAAAATCTCAAATTTTTTAATGGGTTACGCTCAAGACGGCGGGCGAATGTTGCAAAAGCCGTTGCAGAAGAACGCGCTTTCTTGAAAAAATCTTTGAAAAATGATTAGTTACAATCAGCGTTGCTGTTGCGCAACGGATTCGCCGTGAATACCTTCTTTCAGAACGACGAAATTCTCGAAGGCTTGCTCGCCGGTATCGATCAAGGCGTTCTGCTGACTTCGGTGGAAGGACAGGTGCTATTCGTCAACGAGGCGCTGTTGCAGCTCTTGGAGATTCCGGCGCAGCGACCACCGCGCACGCTCAACGATGTCGGGGGCATCAATCTCAAACTGACGATCACCCGCGGGCTCATCGAGAATGGTTTCGACGATGCCGTCAGCCGCCGTCAAAAGGGGGTGGTGGAGATCGAGCGATGGCTGGATCTGCCTTCTGGCCGGCGCTGTTTTCGTCTGCGCACGGGACTCATCGAGCGGCAGCGGGCCTCCTCGCTGCGTTTCGTCCTGCTCCGTGACGTGACCGAGATGGCGCGGTTGAGGGAGGCGGCGCAGGGAGGGGCGAGCCTGGACTTCATCACCCGCGATGGCGAGATGCGAGAAGTGTTGCGGCAATTGCGACAGGCTGCCCCGACGGAGGCCTATGTGTTGATCCAGGGAGAGTCTGGGACAGGCAAGAACGTGCTGGCGCGGCAGCTGCACCGCTCATCCCCACGCTCGGCCCATCCCTTGGTGGAAGTCAATTGCGCGGCGATCCCCTCGGAGCTGTTGGAGTCGGAGTTCTTTGGCCATGTCAAGGGGGCATTCACGGGTGCGGTCGGCGATCGCATAGGCCGCTTTGCCGCCGCAGACCGAGGCACGTTGTTTCTCGACGAAGTGGGTGAGGTACCGCTTCATTTGCAGGCAAAATTTTTGCGCGCCGTGCAGGAGCGTTGTTTCGAGCCGGTGGGCTCGAACCGGAGCAAGAGCGTCGATGTGCGCATCGTTTCGGCATCGAACCGTAATCTCAAGGATGCCGTCGAGGCGCGCCAGTTCCGCGCCGATCTCTATTACCGTCTATCGGTGATCACGCTGCGTATCCCACCGCTGCGTTCGCGTAAGGCCGACATCCCGCTGCTCATCGAACATTTCCTCGATCAGCTCACGGCGCGAGGGTATGCGCGAGCAGCGCTGTCACCGGAAGCGATACGGTTGCTGCTGGATTATCCTTGGCCAGGAAATGTGCGCGAGCTCGAAAATGCATTGGAACACGCTCTGATCTGCGCGGTGGATGGCGTGATCAAGCCTGAGAGCCTGCCGCAGGACATCCGCGACTATCATCAGGCCGAGGGGACGTTGCGTACGCCGCAGACTGCGCTGACGGGTGATGCCGATAGCCAGTTGCGCGGGCAGATCATGTTCGCGCTCAAGCGCTGCGAGGGCAACAAGGCCGCCGCTGCGAGGATGCTCGGCATCGATCGCACCACGCTTTGGCGGCGCATGCGGCGGCTGGGTCTCGAGTGACGGGAATGGGCGGAGAGGGAGCGAGCGCGGCAACCTACCTGACGGGCTCCCTTCCGCCTCTCAGTCCATCGCCTCGTAAAGCGGCAGCGTGAGGAATTCAGGGAAGTCCTCGGCGAGCGACATCCGCTCGAAGATCTTGGCCGCCTGGTCATAGGTGTCGGTCTTCTCACCGTTGGCGGCCACCACGGCCTTCACATTGGCGAGTTCCTCGGGAATCATCGCCTTGACCATCTCGGCGGTGATTTTTTCACCGGCATGGGGGCCCTCGGAGATCACGCCCTTCGGCGAGCGCACCCACTGCCAGACCTGCGAGCGGGAAATTTCGGCGGTGGCCGCATCTTCCATCAGGTTGTGGATCGGCACGCAGCCATTGCCGGCGAGCCAGGAGCCCAGGTAATGGATGCCAACGTTGATGTTGTTGCGCAATCCCGCCTCGGTGATGGGCTTTTCCGGGCCGAAATCGAGCCAGTCCTTCGGGCCGAAATGGCCTGCGACCTGCTTGTCCAATTGATTCGGCCGGTCACCCAGCACCTTGACGAATTCCTCCATGGCGATGGAGACGAGACCCGGATGCGCGACCCAGCCGCCGTCGTAGCCGTCGTTGGCATCGCGACGCTTGTCGTGGCGGATGCCGGCGAGTGCCTTCTCGTTCGCTTCGGGGTCGTTCTTGATCGGGATGAGTGCCGACATGCCGCCGATCGCCGGCGCGCCGCGCTTGTGGCAGGCTTGCACCAGCGCCAGCGCATAACTGCGCATGAAGGGCACTTCCATCGTGATCGCGCCGCGGTTGGCGAGGCAGAAATCCTTGTTACGCTTGAACTTCTTGATGCAGGAAAAGATGTAGTCCCAGCGGCCGGCATTGAGACCTGCCGAGTGCTCGCGGAGCTCATAGAGAATTTCTTCCATCTCGAAGGTGGCGAGGATCGTCTCGATCAGCACGGTAGCCTTGATCGTGCCGCGAGGCAGACCGACGTGATCTTGGGCCATGCAGAAGATGTCGTTCCACAGGCGCGCTTCGAGATGCGATTCCATCTTCGGCAGGTAGTAGAAGGGGCCGGCGCCGCGCGCGACCTGCTCTTTGGCATTGTGGAAGAACGCCAGCGCGAAATCGAAAATGCCGCCTGAGACGCGCTGGCCGTCGACCGTGACATGCTTTTCGTCGAGATGCCAACCGCGCGGGCGGATCTGCAGGGTGGCGATCTCGTCGTTGAGCCGATATTCCTTGCCGGCTTCGTTCGTGTAAGTGATGTTGCGGCGGATCGCATCGTAGAGGTTGACCTGACCCTGGATCTGGTTGAACCAGTTCGGGCTGTTCGAATCCTCAAAGTCGGTCATGTAGGAATCCGCGCCAGAATTGAGCGCATTGATGATCATCTTGCGCTCGACGGGACCGGTGATCTCGACACGCCGACATTCGAGCGCACGGGGTAAGGCGGCGATCTTCCAGTCGCCTTCGCGGATGTGTTTCGTCTCGGGCAGGAAATCCGGCATTTCGCCGGCGTCGATGCGCGCTTGTCGTTCGACACGCTTTTTCAGCAATTCTTGTCGGCGCGGCTCGAAGGCGCGGTGCAGCCTGGCGACGAATTCGAGGGCGTCATGCGTGAGGATCTCGTCGAAACGTGGGTGGATCGGGGCGTGGATTTGCACGCCGGCGGGCAGAGTGAGGGGCATGATGTCTCCTTTGGATGATGCGGTGCAAAAATATCTTATATAAGATAACAGTCTTGGCGGGTCGGATTTCATTGCTTCTGGTCAAGAATGCTTTGACCGTCGGTGATCGAATCAAAACGCTCCGGGCAAGAAAATCGCCCGGAAGTCGTTGACGTTCGTGCGTGTCGGCCCTGTGACGATCAATCGATCGAGCGCGGCGAAAAACCCATGGCTATCATTTCGCGCCAGAAAGTCGGCGCTGGATAAACGGCATTCGGCGGCGCGCGCTTGCACATCCGGCCCGAACCAGGCACCGGCATTGTCCTCGCTGCCGTCGATGCCGTCGGTATCGCAGGCGAGCGCCCAGGCGGGAATGTCGAGCACATGCGCGAGCGCCAGAAGGAATTCGGCATTCCGGCCGCCCCTGCCGTTGCCTTTGACCGTCACCGTGGTTTCGCCACCCGAAAGGATCACGCAGGGCTT
>JBKBOI010000078.1:0-7532 GCA_046294935.1 Rhodocyclaceae bacterium | reverse complement strand
CGCCGCTTCCAGATAGCTTTGCGCCTTGCCCCACAGCTCGTGGCGCGCGCATAACCGACCCAGTGCCAGCAGCAAGTCGGCATCCTGCGGATGCACGCCCAGCCATTTCTCGCCATTCGCGATGCGGCCGAGCACGTCGCCGCTCGGACAGGCGGCATAGTCGGCCAGCAGCGCAGGCTCCCACTGCGTGTCGAGAAACTCCTCGACCAGCTCGGCGCATTCGGCGCAGGCACCAGCCGCCGCCAGCAGATGCGCCACCTGTCGCGCCAGTTGCGGATCGCGCCGTTCCTCGGCCGTCATGCCGCGCCAGTGACGCGCGAGTCGCGCCGGATCGTCGCGCAGGGCCTCGATGAGCCCGCGCTGGGCGGCAAGCCGCAACGGCCGCGCCTGATCCACCGTCAGCGCATGATGTTTTTCCAGCAATCGCGCAAGGCGCAGCACTTCGGCCCAGTCGCCCTCGCCCTGCGCGAGGCGCAAGGCCAGACGCTGCACGGAAATCCGTCTTCTTTCCTTGGGGCCGAGCTGTTCGAGTGCCGCTCGTGCGGCGGTGAAATCGCGGCCATCGAGCGCGATGCGCATTTCCGCCAGCAGCCGGGCCGTGCGCCAGCCGGTCTCGTCGAGTTCTGCGGCCCGTGCCTGCCAGCGCGCGCTGCGCTGCGGATCATGCAGCGCATGGGCGGCCTTCAGGGCCACCAGCGCGATGATGCCCGCGGTCATGGCATCGCTGCGCCGTGAGGGTGCCGTCTCGCCAGCGCCGACTTTTCCATCGGCGAACTTCTCGGCGAGCTTCAGCACCTGGCTGTAGCGGCCTTCCCAGAACAGCCGCAGCATCTCGCTGGCCGCGCGCTCCCGGCGCTGGCGTGCGCGCCGCGCACGGTAGGCGGCGACGACGCCGGGCAGGCGCAGCGTATTGATGAGCAAACGCAGCAGCAGATAGACGACCAGCAGGATCGCCAGCTGCAGCAGCACGAACAAGTTGAACGACATCTCGATGCGCCAAGGCGGCAGCACCCAGAGCACATAGCCGTCGGTCAGGCGGCCGAGCAGCGCCACGCCGATCGCCAGCGCCGCCAGAGTCAGGAACCAGAACAGGGCGCGCATCGTCGGGCTATCTCGCCGTGTCACGGTCACGGCCGAGTTTGAAATTACGCAGCGCGGCCAGGGTTTCGTCGAGCGTCACGGGCGCGCGCGTCACGTCGAGTTGGCGCAGTCCGTGCAACGCGGCAAGCACTTCCTGCACGGCGGGCGCGCGGTCATCGAAATATTGCTCGATCCAAGCGGATGCCTGCTGCAGATCGTTCCGAAAACCGCGTCCATCGCGCGCGAGCAGCGCAAGGCGCGCCGACAGCAGGCGCAGGCGCAGATTCTCGCGCAGGAAGAACGCCTCGCGGGGCGAGAGCAGGCCGGGGTCGGGCGCGTCGATGCGCTCGATGCGCACCAGCTGGCGCAACTCGCGCCAGACCTCTCCCATCCATGTCGAAAGCATGCCCTGCCAGCCGGGAGCGGCTGCGGGAACGGCCGCGGCATTGGCAGGCGCTTCCCCCGCCGCAGTCCGCGGCGGCTCGGCAAACGCCAGCGGCCGACGCTCGAAGGCGAGCGGCAGGTTCGACACGGCGTCGATCAGGCCGTCGAGCTTGAGCGCGATGCCGGCGATATCGGCGGTGGGCGACGCCTTGAGGCGCTCGATGTCGCGACCGATCAGTTTGCGCAGCGGCAAGAACTGCGGCTCGCCACTGTGCGCCAGCCGCGCCTCGGCGTCGGAGAGCGCGATCAGCGCCGCCTCGACGTTGCCGGCCAGTTGCAGCTGTTGCGCGGCGATGCCCACTTGCTGCTCGACTTCCGCCAGCAGGCGGTCATCGCGGCTCTTCGAAAACTCCTGATAGATGGCCGCGAGCGCGATCTGCTGGCTCTGCATTTCGGCCAATTGCGCCTCGAGGGCGCCTAGCTTGGCCTGCAGCGCATCGAGCGCGTCGCGGTTGCCTTTGGCGCTGGCGAGCGCCTCGCCCAACTTGGCATCCGTATCGGCGATGCGGCGCGCCAGTTCCGCGCGTGTCGCCTCGAAGCGTTGCTCGATGCGCCAGCCGAACCCGGTGAGCGCCAAGAGGCCGAAGAGCGCCAGCAGCGCCAGCAGGAGCGCCCAGGGCAGCGGCTTGCGCGCCGCCGTAATCGCTTGCGGTTGTGCCTGTCGCTCGGCAGGTGGCGGCGCGGTGAGGGCGGAAGTCTCGGTCTTGTCTTTCATGGGCGTGAATAATAGTCGGTCAGGCCGGCGAGCAGCCCGGCGTCGGCCGGACCGGTGAGGATCACATCATGCAGGCCGAGTACCCGTGCCTGCTCGGCGATGCGCGCATGGGGCACGAAGGTGGGCGTGTTCCTGAGCCACCCCTGCCCAAGCTTGCCGATCATCTCCCAGAAATTGCGCAGTCCCTCGCTGCTGGTGATGGTCACCGCATCGAGCCTGCCTTCCTGCCACAGCCGAAGGAGTGGCGCCGCATCGATGGCAGGCTTGACGCGCCGGTAGCAGGTGACGTAATCGACCGTGGCGCCGCGGCTTTTGAGCGTATCGCCGAACAGATCCCGGCCGCCGTCACCGCGGAAAATGACGACGCGCCGGCCGGCGACCTCGGCGAATTCGGGCAGCGCCAGCAGCGCCTCGGAGTCGAAGCGCTCCTGCGGCGCGACGACGTTGCCGATGCCATGCGCCGCCAGCGCCTGCTCGCTGCTCTTGCCGACGGTGGCCACGCGCAGTGTCGCAGGCCAGCCACGCTGCGCGAGGATCACGCGCAACGCCTTTTCGACGGCATTGGGACTGACGAACACCGCCCAGTCGTAACCGTCCAGACGGATCGCCGCATCGAGGATCGGTGTCGGGTCTGCGACATCCTCGATCGCCAGCACCGGAAACAGCACGGGATGCGCGCCGAGGGCGACGAGCGCCTCGGCCAGATGCGTCGCCTGGCCTGCCGGGCGGGTGATGACGATGTGCCGTCCCGCCAGCGCCGAGTTCTGCGAGGAATCAGTCGAGGGCAGCGAGGATTTCATCGGCACCTTCCGCACGCAACGCCTCGACCACGGCCTGGCCGAGCGCTTCGGGATCGGCGGCCGGGCCCGACGCTTCCGCCCGCGCGATGCGGCTACCATCGGGTGTGGCCACCAGGGCGCGCAGACGCAGCATGCCGTCGGCGAATTCGGCAAAGGCACCGAGCGGCACTTCGCAACTCCCCGCCAACGCACGCGAGACGGCGCGCTCGGCACGCACGCAGGCCGCCGTCGCCGCATCGTTCAAGGGTGCCATCCAGGCGGCGACTTCGGGGCGGGAAGACAGCGCCTCGATTCCCAGCGCTCCCTGTCCCGCCGCAGGCAAAGAGACCTCGGCAGGGATCACCGCGCGGATGCGCGTGGTGAGCCCCAGGCGGGCAAGCCCGGCGGCAGCGAGGATGATCGCATCGTATTGCCCCTCGTCGAGCTTTCTGAGCCGCGTATCCAGATTGCCGCGCAGGCTCGATACCGCCAGATATGGATACTGCGCGCGCAGCTGCGCCTCGCGTCTCAGGCTCGACGTGCCGACCACGCTGCCGGGGGGCAGATCCTCGATGCGCGCATACTTGTTCGAGACGAAGGCATCCAGCGGCACCTCGCGCCTGCCCGTCGCCACCAACGCGAACTCGGGCGCGAGCACCATCGGCACGTCCTTCATCGAATGCACGGCGATGTCGGCGCGGCCATCGAGCAGCGCCGTTTCGAGCTCCTTGACGAACAGGCCCTTGCCACCGACCTTGGCGAGTGGCTTATCGAGGATCTGGTCGCCACGCGTGGTCATGCCGAGCAGTTCGACACGGCTCGCCGGATATAATCGTTGCAAAAGGCTGCGCACGTGTTCCGCCTGCCACAGGGCGAGGCGCGATTCACGGGTCGCGATGACGATGCGTTCAGGGGGTGTGGTCACTTGAGTTCCGATGCAGGTATGCCATGAACGATTCAGCCGCGGCCGAATCTGCCGACGCAGGAAATTCTAGCATTCACCCGACATCCGGCCCGGGAGCCGGCAAGGATGCGCCACTCATCGCCGACATCCGCCTGCTCGGCCGGCTGCTGGGCGAGACGATCCGCGATCAGGAAGGCGAAGCCGTTTTCGACCTCGTCGAGCGCATCCGTCAGCTGTCGATCCGTCTGCACCGCGACGCCGATCCTGCGGCCGCAGCCGCGCTCGAAGCGCTGCTTGCCGAGCTGAGCCGCGAAGAGATCAATCTCGTCGTGCGCGCCTTCAGCTACTTCTCGCATCTGGCGAACATCGCCGAGGATCTGCACCACAACCGCCGCGCTCGCGCGCATGCGCGCGCCGGCTCGCCGCCGCGCCCCGGCAGCGTCGTGCATGCCGTGGCCAAGGCCAGTGCGCAAGGCATCGACAAAGCGGCCCTTGCCAGCTTCTTCGCCGAGGCGCACATCGCGCCAGTGCTCACCGCCCACCCGACCGAGGTACAGAGAAAGAGCATCCTCGATCGCTCGTGGCAGATCGCACGCCTGCTCGAGCTGCGCGATCGTCAGCCGCTCACCCCCGAGGAGCAGGCCGAGAACGAAGAAGCCTTGCGCCGCGCGATCCTGATCCTGTGGCAGACGCGCATGCTGCGCACCGCGAAGCTTTCGGTGATGGACGAGGTCAACAATGCGTTGGCTTTCTATGACATGACTTTCCTGCGCGTGCTGCCACGGCTGCACAATGGCATCGAAGACCACCTCGGCGCGCCGCTGCCCGCCTTTCTGAAGCCCGGTTCGTGGATCGGCGGCGACCGCGACGGCAACCCGTTCGTCACCGCCGAGACCTTGCAAAGCGCGCTGAATGCCCAAAGCCGCAAGGTCTTCGCCCATTACCTCGAAGAGGTGCATTTGCTTGGCGGCGAACTGTCCTGTTCTGCGTTGCTGGTCAACGTCACACCCGAGCTCGCCGCGCTGGCCGCCGCCTCGCCGGATTGCAATCCGCATCGCGACGACGAGCCTTACCGCCGTGCCATCGCCGGCATCTACGCGCGGCTTGCCGCCACCGCGCGCGAGCTCGACCACATGGAAGCGCTGCGCCATCCAGTGGCCGAAGCCCCCCCCTATGCCCATTGCGACGAGTTCGCCGCCGAACTGGCGATCCTCGACCGTTCGCTGAAAGAAAACGGCGCCGCGCTGCTCGCCCGCGGGCGGCTACGGCGCCTGCGGCGGGCGGTGGAGATTTTCGGCTTCCATCTCGCGCCACTCGATCTGCGCCAGAACTCCGCGGTGCATCAGGCCACCGTGCACGAGCTGTTCGAAACCGCGCGCCCCGGCACCGACTACGCCGGCAGGAGCGAAGAAGGCAAGATCGCGTTGCTGCTCGCCGAGCTGGCCACGCCGAGGTTGCTCTCCACGCCCTACTGGAACTATTCGTCGGAAACCGCCGCCGAACTGGCGATCTTCCACACGGCGCGCGAGATGCAGCGCCGCTATGGCCAGGCGGCGATCCAGAACGTCATCATCTCGAAGAGCGAAGGGGTGTCCGACATCCTCGAAGTCGCGCTGTTGCTCAAGGAAGCAGGGCTCCTGCGGCCGCGCGAGGGCGAACTCGACGTCAATGTCGTGCCGCTGTTCGAGACCATCGACGATCTGGAGCGCTGCGGCGCGATCATGGACCGGCTGCTCTCCTTGCCTGCCTATCAGCGTCTGCTGGAAAGCCGTGGCCGGCTGCAGGAAGTCATGCTCGGCTACTCCGACAGCAACAAAGACGGTGGCTATCTGATGTCGAACTGGGCGCTCTACCGCGCAGAAATCACGCTGGTCGAGGTGTTCCGCATGCGCGGCGTGAAGTTGCGCCTGTTCCACGGCCGCGGCGGCACCGTCGGCCGCGGCGGTGGCCCCAGCTATGAAGCGATCCTCGCTCAGCCCCCCGGCGCCGTGCAAGGCGCGATCCGCATCACCGAACAGGGTGAAGTGGTGGCATCGAAATACGCCAACCCGGAGCTCGGTCGGCGCAATCTCGAAGTGCTCGTCGCCGCCACCCTCGAAGCGACACTGTTGCCGCGCGCCCATGGCGACCCGCAGCCGGAATGCCTCGCGGCGATGGCCGAGCTGGCCAATGCCGCTTACGCCGCATATCGCGCACTGGTCTATGAAACGCCGGGCTTCGAGCGTTATTTCCGCGAATCGACGGTGATCAGCGAAATCTCCCGGCTGAACATCGGCAGCCGGCCGGCAGCACGCAAACACGGCGGCGCGATCGAGGATCTGCGCGCGATTCCCTGGGTGTTCTCATGGTCGCAATGCCGCCTGATGCTGCCAGGCTGGTATGGCTTCGGCAGCGCCTATGAAACCTTCATGGCGGCGCATGGAGCCGAAGGTCTGGAACTGCTGCGACGGATGTATCGCGACTGGGGATTCTTCCGGACGCTGCTTGCCAACATGGACATGGTGCTGGCCAAGACCAATCTCGCGCTGGCCGAGCGCTACGCGGCTCAGGTACGAGATCGCGCGCTGCGTGACGCGGTCTTCGGCCGCATCGAGGCGGAATGGCAGGCAAGCGTTGCCGCGGTGCTGGCCATCACCGGTCATAGCGAGCTGTTGGAGGGCAACCCGCTGCTCAAGCGTTCGCTCACCAACCGCACACCCTATCTCGATGCGCTCAACCACCTGCAAGTCGAACTGCTGCGCCGCTTCCGCTCCGGCCCGCCCTGGAGCGACGATGAGCGCGTGCGAAGCGGCATCCACCTGACCATCAACGGCATCGCCGCGGCGCTGAGGAACAGCGGCTGATGATCCGGCCGGCGCGGAATCGGGACCGCCGTGCCGAAACTCACATGGTTCAGAAGCCGAGTCGCTGTTTCACCTGAGGCCATTGCCGGCGGCTCACCGGCAGACGTTCCGGCACATTCGCGAGACAAAGCGCCCAATGCGCTTCGCCGCTCTCCTCCTCGGCCGCGCGCATCACGCCGCTGACGGCGGCCACGGCAACCAGGCAGTTACGATGGATGCGCAGGAAATGCGGCGCGAGTTCCGCTTCCAGATGGACGAGGGATTCCTCGAGCAGATACTCGCGCGCCGCGGTGCGCGCGACGACATATTTCTGCTCGGCGCGCAGATAGAGGATGTCGGCGACCGGCACGAGCAGCACCTTTCCCCGTTCGACGACCCTCAGCCTCGTCCGCGCCGCGGGCATCAACGTCTGGAAATCCGCCGCGAGCAGGCGGCGCGCCTTGGACAAGGCATCGAGCAGCCGTTCGGCACGCACCGGCTTCAACAGGTAATCGACCGCCGCAAGCTCGAAGGCCTTGAGTGCGAACTCGTCATAGGCCGTGACGAACACGATCGCCGGCGGATGGGGCGAACCGGCGAGCTGGCGGGCGAGCTCGATGCCATCCATGCGTGCATGCGGATATCGGTCAGCACGATGTCGGCTGGCTCGCGCGCCAGCATTTCCAACGCCGCCACTCCGTCGGCGGCCTCACCGATGAGGGCATGCGGAAACCGCGGCGCGGTGGGGGCGAGCAGATGGCGCAGCCCCCAACGCGCCCGCGGCTCGT
>JBKBOI010000077.1:0-7686 GCA_046294935.1 Rhodocyclaceae bacterium | reverse complement strand
GTGCGAGCTGCCGTTCGCGCAGCCAGTCGTTCTCGCGCCGCAGGCTGGCGAGATCAGCGAAGTAGAGGCCGGCATCGTGGGCGCCCTCGACGGGCAGCATGACGGCGCGCTGCAGGGGCCAAAGGAGGGTGGCGACGGCAAGGCGCAGCGGCTCCAGGGTATGGAAACGCAGATCGACGATGAGGAGCAGCAGCGAGAGAGCAACGTAGAAAGCCAGCCGCGCAAGCGGCGCCGGCCCCCGTCTGAAGAACGGCGGCGGCCCCTGACCGATATGTCCGGTGGCGGACATCAAGGTTGCATCTCTCCCCTGCAATGGCATCGCAGCGCGGGCTACGCGCCACGTTGCAGGCTAGCGGGAACAAGATTACTCGTTGGCGAAAATACTGCCGAGTTTGTCCATCTTTTCGAGCGCGATGCCGGAACCACGCACGACGCAGGTGAGCGGATCCTCGGCGACGACGACCGGCAAACCCGTCTCCTCCATCAGCAAGCGATCGAGATCACGCAGCAGCGCGCCGCCGCCGGTGAGCACCATGCCGCGCTCGGCGATGTCGGCGCCGAGCTCCGGCGGCGTTTGCTCGAGGGCGATCTTCACCGCGCCGACGATCTGGTTCAACGGATCGGAGAGCGCTTCGAGGATTTCGTTCGAGCTGATCGTGAAGCTCCTCGGAATGCCCTCGGCGAGGTTGCGGCCCTTGACTTCCATCTCCTTGACTTCGGAGCCCGGAAAGGCCGAGCCGATGGTCTTCTTGATCAGCTCGGCGGTGGTCTCGCCGATCAGCATGCCGTAGTTGCGGCGGATGTAGTTGATGATCGCGTCGTCGAACTTGTCGCCGCCGACGCGCACGGAGCCCGCATAGACCATGCCGCCCAAGGAGATCACGCCGACTTCGGTCGTGCCGCCGCCGATGTCGACGACCATCGAGCCGGTCGCGTCCGACACCGGCAGCCCCGCGCCGATCGCGGCGGCCATCGGTTCCTCGATCAGATAGACCTGCGAAGCGCCGGCGCCCAAGGCGGACTCGCGGATCGCGCGACGCTCGACCTGCGTCGAGCCGCAGGGCACGCAGATGATGATGCGCGGAGAGGGGCTGAACAAACGCGAATCGTGCACCTTCTTGATGAACTGTTTCAACATCTGCTCGGTGACGGTGAAGTCGGCGATCACGCCGTCCTTCATCGGCCGGATCGCGGTGATGTTGCCGGGCGTCTTGCCGAGCATCTGCTTGGCGGCGGCGCCCACCGCTTGGATCGTCTTCTTGGCGTTCGGGCCGCCTTCGGTGCGGATCGCGACGACCGAGGGCTCGTCGAGCACGATGCCCTTGCCGCGCACGTAGATCAACGTGTTGGCGGTGCCGAGGTCGATCGCCAGATCGTTGGAGAAATAGGAGCGGAGAAATGAGAACATCGGTGTCCAGAGTAGCGAAAGACAATGCCGCAAAGCCCACCAGCACTGTCGGAGAAAAGGTCTCCTATGATACCCTAACGCCCTCGCGGGGAAGCCTAGCCTGTCTTCCGGCTCCTGATTCCTGATTCCTGATTCCTGATTCCTGATTCCTGATTCCTGATCCCTGATCCCTGAAAACCATGTCCTTGACTCCGGACGACGTACAGCGCATCGCCCACCTGGCGCGCATCGAGATCTGCGCTGCGGAATCCGCGCAGATCCGCGAACAGTTGAACGCGATCCTCGCCTTCGTCGATGAACTGCAGGCCGTCGATACCACGGGCATCGTGCCGATGGCCCACGCGGTCGACGTAGTGCAGCGTCTGCGCGAAGACGCGGTGACCGAGCCCGACCGTCGTGACGACTTCATGGCGATCGCGCCGGAATCCGAGGCCGGCCTCTACCTCGTTCCCAAGGTGATCGAATGATGATCGATTCATCGCTGCGGGAACTGTCCACCGCGCTGGCGCGGAAAAAAATCTCCAGCGTCGAGCTTGTCACGCTGTTTCTCGATCGCATCGAGAAACTCGACCCGACGGTGAACGCCTTCATCACCGTCGACCGCGAAAAGGCGCTCGCCGCCGCCCGCGCCGCGGATGCGAAACTCGGCGCTGGCGAGACGGCACCTTTGCTGGGCATTCCGCTCGCCCACAAGGACATCTTCTGCACCCGGGGTTGGCGCACCACCTGCGCATCCCGGATGCTCGCCAACTTCGTCTCTCCCTACGACGCCTGCGTCGTCGAGCGGATGGCAGCCGCCGGCATGGTGCTGGTCGGCAAATGCAACATGGACGAGTTCGCGATGGGCTCGTCGAACGAAACCTCGTTCTTCGGCCCGGTGAAAAATCCGTGGGACACGACGCGCGTGCCCGGCGGCTCCTCGGGCGGCTCGGCCGCTGCGATCGCCGCACGGCTCGTTCCCGCCGCCACCGGCACCGACACCGGCGGCTCGATCCGCCAGCCCGCGGCGCTGTGCGGCCTGACCGGCCTCAAACCGACTTATGGTGTGGTCAGCCGCTATGGGATGATCGCTTTTGCCTCCTCCCTCGATCAAGGCGGGCCGATGGCGAAATCGGCCGAGGATTGCGCCTTGCTGCTCAATGCGATGGCCGGCTTCGATCCGCGCGATTCGACCTCGCTCGACCGCCCTGCCGAGGACTACACGCGCGAAATCGACAAGCCCCTCGACGGCCTGAGGATTGGCCTGCCCAAGGAATTTTTCGGTGAAGGCATGAGCGCAGGCGTGCGCGCGGCGGTGGAAGGCGCGCTTGCCGAATTCCGCCGCTTGGGCGCGACGACCATCGAGATTTCGCTGCCCAACTCCCGCCTGTCGGTGCCGGCCTACTACGTGATCGCGCCAGCCGAGGCGAGCTCGAATCTCGCGCGCTTCGACGGCGTGCGCTATGGCCACCGCGCCAGCGACTACGCCGACCTGATCGAGATGTACGAAAAAACCCGCGCCGAGGGCTTCGGCGCCGAAGTCAAGCGCCGGATACTGATCGGCACCTATGTGCTCTCGCACGGCTACTACGATGCCTATTACCTGAAGGCGCAGCAGGTGCGTCGTCTGATCGCCGCCGACTTTCGGCAAGCGTTCGAGACCTGCGATCTGATCATGGGTCCCACCACGCCGACGCCCGCCTTCGCCTTCGGCGAGAAGAGCGCCGACCCGGTCGAGATGTATCTGTCCGACATCTACACGATCGCGGTGAATCTGGCCGGGCTGCCCGCCATGTCGATCCCCTGCGGCTTCGATCAGGGTCTGCCAGTCGGCCTGCAGATCATCGCGCCATGGTTCGCCGAAGCGAAGATGCTGGGCGTCGCCCATCGCTATCAGCAGGCGACCGACTGGCACCGGCGCATGCCCGCCGGCCTGGAGGATTGAAGCGATGCGCAGGCTGGCGACGACGTGCGCATCGATGGTCTGGCTGGCCGGCTGCGCGACGGCGCCACCTCCTCCCGCCGCCACCGTTCCCCCGCCTGCGCCCACGCCGGCTGCGCCCCAAGCCACGCCTCGGCCCCCGGCGCTGAAAAAGGAAACACTGGCTTATCTTGCCAGGCGGGGCTTGAAGCCCATCTCGGGCCGCGCGTTGAACGCCCGAGTGGATTGCGGCTTCCGTGATGAGGAGACCGGCTACGCCGGCCAGCTCGCGCTCGCCGTCACCGATGCGCGCGTAGAAAGGCTCGAAGCGCGCGTAGACGTTCCCAAGCGCGGCAGCTGCCACTTCAGCCTCGCCGACTTCCAGCAGACCGAGCGCCTGCCGATCGTCGTGCTCGCCTCCCGCAAGACACGTTGCAAGGTCAGCCTCTGGGAACAGGGCGATCAGATCACCGTCGCCTTCCGAGATTGTCGCGTCGAATGTGGCGGCGATGCGGTCGATCATCTGTGGCCCATTCTGGTCGATAACCGGAATGGGCGTTGTTCGTGACTTCAAATGCCAGACTCGCCGCCAGCAACCCTCGGCAAACGTAGTATGCTCACGGACATGGCCAAAGTCGCCCATGAGGATGAAGGCGGCCAATTCCGTCACTCGCCCCACTGCCTCTCGCCCTGTAGTAGAGAAGCGCCTCGTAGCGAGATTGCACCGACTTTCACGCTCAGCGCAATACCGTGCTCCATGCCTGCAATGATCACGCCGCAAGTCGGCCGCAACGGCGTGTCGGCTTTGCTCGACGATATCGAGACACGGTATCGCTCTTTATTGCGTACCGAAGCATGCCTCAATCGACGGCTCGTCAGTTTTCAGGCCAATAAACACCAACCCCGCTACCGATGGTTCAAATACAAGGAGGGGTTCTCTGCATCGCTGGTACGTCATTTTCTGGCAACTTGCGGTATTCCGCGAGGTGGGCGTGTTCTGGATCCTTTTGCCGGCAGCGGCACGACACTATTCGCGGCAAGCGAAATGGGCCATGCCGCCGATGGCATCGAGCTGTTGCCGCTTGGATCAGCGATTGTTTCGGCACGACGAGCTGCCAACGTCTTGTGCCGCGAGGCTGACCGCTTGGCCGCTTTCCGGACTCTCGTCGCTTCAAGAGCCTGGCAAAACTGGCCCGGCCAGATGCCATTCAACGAATTGCCCATTACGGCAGGTGCCTACCCGAGCGAAACAGCGTATGCCATCCGGCGTTATCTTTCCTGGCTTGACAGTCAAAACGCTGCTGAAGAGGCATGCCTGCTGCGCTTCGCCCTCTTGTCCTCGCTCGAAGAAATGAGTTACACCCGGAAGGATGGCCAGTATCTGCGTTGGGACTGGCGCAGCAGCAAGAGTCAGGGGACGAAGAAATTCGATAAAGGGAACATCGCCACCTTCGAGGCTGCAATCCAAGACAAACTTGTCCAGATCATCCAGGACATCGACGAGATGACACTCCTTTCTGCTGCCGCTGCCAAGCCGGGTGAAATCCGCCTCCGCGAAGGCAGCTGCCTTGAGGTGCTACCTACGCTGGCCAGCCGTTCGTATGATTGCATCATTACTTCGCCTCCCTATTGCAATCGCTACGACTATACGCGCACGTATGCGCTCGAGCTGGCGATGCTGGGAGTCGATAGAAACCGTTTGTCCGAACTGCGCCAAGCCATGCTTTCTTGCACCGTCGAGAACCGCGCCAAGGACCTTCGAACGATGAACCCGGCGTGGATGCCCGCGCTCGAATTGGCCGCGCGCCACACAGTGCTGCAAGCGATCCTGGATTTTCTCGAGGAAGAGCGCGTTTCCCGCCGCCTCAACAACGGCGGCATCGTGCGCATGGTGCGCGGCTATTTCGAGGAAATGGCTTGCGTGATTTATGAAGCGGCGCGCGTATTGGCCCCGTCGGCGCCACTTGTCATGATCAACGACAATGTGCGCTACGCTGGCATTGCCATACCCGTCGATCTCATCTTGTCGGATTTCGCCATCGAACTCGGTTTCGAGATCGACATGATCTTGGTGCTTCCCAGCGGCAAAGGCAACAGCAGTCAACAGATGGGGGCCTTTGGGCGTCAGCCGCTGCGCAAATGCGTTTATATCTGGAGAAAGCGGCGCGATGGCTAGAAAAGCCGGCTTTCATCATCTGGCGCGCGCAGCCGACCTGGTGACCCCCTATGAAAACATTCGCACGGGTTTCGTGCGACTGGCGCTCGAAAAAGGACGACGTGCAAGCCCCTACGTTGCACAGGCTAGAGATTTGGCCGCCCGTCTGAGCAGCATCACCGATGCAAGGGCATTGGCAGACTTTGGCGACATTCGAGGCGCGTTGCTCACAGCCGCCGGATTGTCGGACAAAGCAGCCGGCCATGTCGACGAAAAAGCGGCGTACGAGGCGATCGCTCGATTCATCGAGACCTATCTCGTTCCCGCTGGCAGCTCGTTCAGGGAAGAGACGGTGTACCGTTTCCTGCTCACGCGCGGAGACGCGCTCGGTGGCTCGATGCGCAATGTGGCTGGGCAACTGGCGCTTGCCCGCTTTGCAGAAAGCCTTATGGCGAGACTCGCCAACGCGGGTCTCGCCCATGAGTGGCATGATGGCCGGCAATGGCGCACCGGCATGCCGGTCGATCCCATGCAGATTCGTCGCTTTTACTGGCGCAGCCAGAATCAGCCGCGCATTCTCCTCATCAATGCATCCATTCCCATCGTCGGCAAAAATGTCGATATCGCCTTGCTGGCCGCTGACCGCCATGAAAATGCATGGCGCGGCTTGCTGCGGCAACCCCGGATCTATTTATCGCTAGGCGAGCTCAAAGGCGGCATCGACCCGGCAGGGGCCGATGAGCACTGGAAAACAGGCCGCACCTCGCTGGAACGCATTCGCCAAGCCTTCTCCGATGCTGGACATTCTCCAGCCTTGTTTTTCATTGGTGCTGCCATCGAAAGCGCAATGGCCGCCGAGATATGGCGAATGCTCAAGGGGGGAATGCTAAACAACGCCGCCAATCTCACCGTCGATGCCCATATGGCTTCTTTGTGCGATTGGTTGATTCGTCTATGAACCCGTGAGTCACTTTCATGAGCTGGGAAGTCGTCATCGGACTGGAAACCCATGTCCAGCTGCAAACCAAGTCGAAAATCTTTTCCGGCGCCTCCACCGCCTTTGGCGCCGAGCCCAACCGCCAGGCCTGCGCGGTCGATATCGCGCTGCCCGGCGTGCTGCCGGTGCTCAACCGCGCGGCGGTGGTGTGCGCGATCGAGTTCGGACTGGCCGTCGGCGGAGAGATCGCGCCGCGCTCGATCTTCGCGCGCAAGAACTACTTCTATCCCGATCTGCCAAAGGGTTACCAGATCAGCCAGTATGAAACGCCCGTCGTCACGGGTGGCGGCATCACGATCCGCAGCGGCGAGGAAGAGAAACTCGTGCGCCTGATCCGCGCCCATCTCGAAGAGGACGCGGGCAAGAGCCTGCACGAAGACTTCCACGGCAAGACCGGCATCGATCTCAACCGCGCCGGCACGCCGCTTTTGGAAATCGTCTCCGAACCCGACATGCGATCGAGTGCCGAAGCCGTCGCCTACGCGAAAGCCTTGCACGCGCTGGTGACCTGGATCGGCATCTGTGACGGCAACATGCAGGAAGGCAGTTTCCGGGTCGATGCCAACGTCTCGGTGCGCCGGCGCGGCGAGCCATTGGGCACGCGCCGCGAGATCAAGAACCTCAACTCCTTCCGCTTCCTGCAGCAGGCGATCGACTACGAAATCGGCTGGCAGATCAACGAGCTCGAGGAAGGCCGCGCGATCCATCAGGCCACCGTGCTGTTCGACCCGGACACGGGCGAGACGCGCGCGATGCGCAGCAAAGAAGACGCGCACGACTATCGCTATTTCCCCGATCCCGACCTCTTGCCGCTGGAAATCAAACCGGAGTGGATCGCCGAGGTGAAAGCCGGCATGCCCGAACTGCCCCAAGCGATGCGCTCGCGCTTCCAGTCCGATTACGGCCTTTCCGCTTATGACGCCGCGACGCTCACCGCGACGCGCGAGATGGCACGCTACTTCGAAGATGCCGTCGCCGCCGCCGGCACGGAAAACGCCAAGCTGTGCGCGAACTGGGTGATGGGCGAGCTCGCCGCGCGGCTGAATCGTGACGAGAAGGACATCACGGCGAGCCCGGTATCGGCCGCCCAGCTCGCCGGGATGATCAAACGCATAAGCGACGGCACGCTCTCGTCCAAGCTCGCCAAGGAAGTGTTCGACGCGCTGTGGGCCGGCGAAGGCGCCGACGTCGACGCGCTGATCGACGCCAAGGGGCTGCGCCAGATG
>JBKBOI010000076.1:0-7706 GCA_046294935.1 Rhodocyclaceae bacterium | reverse complement strand
ACCTGCCGATCTTCAAGCTCGGCGCGGTCGTCTGAACCGTGTCCATGATGGATTTCGATCCGGCGACGCTGGCCGTCGTCTGCGGCCTGTTCGGTTTGCTGATCGGCAGTTTTTTGAATGTAGTCATCCATCGCCTACCGATCATGATGGAGCGCGAGTGGCAAACGCAATGCGCCGAGCTCGCCGGCAAGCCTCCGCCAGATTTCGAACCTCTCTCGCTCATCGCGCCGCGCTCGCGCTGCCCGCATTGCGGCCACCCGATCGGCGTGCTGGAAAACATCCCGATCATTAGCTACTTGCTGCTGAAAGGACGCTGCAAGGGTTGTGGCAAGCCAATCAGCCCCCGATACCCGCTGGTCGAGGCGCTCACGGGGCTATTGTTCGGCTACGCCGCCTGGCGTTTCGGATATTCGCTCGCGCTGGCGGGCGCTTTGCTGTTCATCGCGGCCATGATCGCGCTGACCTTCATCGATGCCGACACCCAGCTGCTGCCGGATGGCATCACCTTGCCACTGCTCTGGGCCGGAGTGCTGATCAACCTGAACGCCACCTTCACGCCACTTGCCGACGCCGTGATCGGTGCGGTCGCGGGCTACATTTTCCTCTGGCTCGTCTATTGGGCGTTCAAATTCGTCACCGGCAAGGAAGGCATGGGCTATGGCGACTTCAAGCTGCTCGCCGCGATCGGCGCCTGGTGTGGCTGGCAGATGTTGCCGCTGGTGATCCTGCTCTCTTCCCTGGTCGGCGCCCTGGTCGGCATCTTTCTGATCGTGCTGGCGCGTCTTCGCCGCAGCGTGCCGATCCCGTTCGGCCCCTATCTTGCCGCTGCAGGCATCATCGCCCTCTTTTGGGGCAAAGAACTCGGTCAGGCCTGGCTGAGATTGCCCCTCGGTTGAATTTGCCGGCCGCGCACCCATTTCCTGCGTGCGCCGAAGTTTATAATCCATTCGTTTTACGGAGAAAAATCATGCCCATTTACGCCTATCGTTGCAGTCAATGCGGTTTCGAGAAAGATGTCCTGCAGAAGATATCCGATCCGCCCCTGACGACCTGTCCGGAATGCCATCATGAAACCTTCAGCAAGCAACTGACCGCCGCCGGCTTCCAGCTCAAGGGCAGCGGCTGGTATCAGACCGATTTCAAGAACAACGGCAGCAAACCAGCGGCCAAGACGGAAACCCCACCTCCCTGCCAGGGCGGCACGGGTAGCTGCGCTTGCAGTGGCTGAGCGACGGCGTGAAAGCCATCAAAAAATATTTCATCACCGGGCTCCTGATCTGGATCCCGCTGGTGATCACCGTCTGGGTCGTGTCGGCGATCATCGGCGCGATGGATCAATCGCTTTACCTGCTGCCGGACGCGATCCACCCGGACAGGTTGCTGGGGATGCATATCCCCGGCATCGGCACCGTACTGACGCTAGTGATGATCCTGCTCACTGGCTTGGTGACGGCCAACATCATCGGCCAGAAGCTGGTGCGCTTCTGGGAGGGCATCCTGGCGCGCATTCCGATCGTCAAATCGATCTATTACAGCGTCAAGCAGGTCTCCGACACGCTGTTTTCCTCCAGCGGCCAAGCCTTCCGCAAGGTGCTGCTGGTGCGCTACCCGCATCCGCAGGCCTGGTCGGTCGCTTTCATGACCGGCACGCCGGCGTTGCAGATCGCCGAAATCCTCCCCGACGAGCACCTCAGCGTCTTCATTCCCACCGCGCCGAGCCCGGTCAACGGCTTTTTCTTCTTCGTCAAGAAGTCGGACACGATCGAGCTCGACATCAGCGTCGACGATGCCTTGAAATATATCGTCTCGATGGGCGTCGTCCCGCCCTTGCCGCGTCAGCCCAATCTCATCGGACGCGCACAGAACGAATGACCAACCCCGGCGCGTGCCGTCCCGCCAGCGCCGATTTTTGACCCATTGGAACCACCATGCGAACCCACTACTGCGGCCAACTGAACGCCGCCCACATCGACCAGATCGTCACTCTTTGCGGTTGGAGCCACCGCAGGCGCGACCACGGTGGCGTGATCTTCATCGACCTCCGTGACCGCGAGGGCATCGCCCAAATCGTCTGCGATCCCGACCGGCCGGAGATGTTCAGGCTGGCAGAAAGCGTCAGGAACGAGTTCGTGCTCAAGATCACTGGCAAGGTGCGGCGCCGCCCGCCCGGCACGGAAAATCCCAACATGCCTTCCGGCGAGATCGAAGTGCTCTGTCACGAGATCGAGATCCTCAACACCGCCGCCACGCCACCCTTCCAGCTCGATGAGGCCAATCTCTCCGAGACCGTGCGACTCGTAAATCGCTTCATCGATCTACGGCGCCCGCAGATGCAGAAAAACCTGATGCTGCGCTACAACGTGGCGATGGCCTTCCGCCGTTTCCTCGACGCCCACGGCTTCATCGACATCGAAACGCCGATGCTCACCAAGAGCACACCGGAAGGCGCGCGCGACTACCTGGTGCCCTCGCGCGTCCATCCGGGCCATTTCTACGCCTTGCCGCAATCGCCGCAGCTCTTCAAGCAGCTGCTGATGGTCGCCGGCTTCGATCGCTATTACCAGATCACCAAGTGTTTTCGCGATGAAGACCTCCGGGCCGACCGCCAGCCGGAATTCACCCAGGTCGATATCGAAACTTCATTCATGGACGAAGGGGAAATCACCGCGCTGATGGAGGAAATGATCCGCACGGTGTTCAAGGAAACATTGGGCGTCGAACTGCCGAATCCGTTTCCGCGCCTGAGCCATGCCGAGGCAATGCGCCGCTTCGGCTCCGACAAGCCGGATCTGCGCGTCACACTCGAACTGACCGAGGTCACCGACGCCGTGCAGGACGTCGCCTTCAAGGTCTTCTCCGGCCCGGCCACGTCGGGAGGCCGGGTCGCCGCGCTGCGCATCCCTGGCGGTGCGGCGCTCACGCGCGGCGAGATCGACGGCTATACCGAATTCGTCAAGATCTACGGTGCCAAGGGGCTGGCCTACATCAAGGTCAATGACGTCACGAAGCTCAACGAAGAAGGCCTGCAATCACCCATCGTCAAGAACCTGCATCAGCGGGCGCTCGAGACGATCATCGCGCGCACCGGCGCGCAAACGGGCGATCTGATCTTCTTCGGCGCCGACAAACAGAAGATCGTCAACGACGCGCTGGGCGCGCTGCGCCTGAAGATCGGCCACGAAAAGGGCCATGTCGACGGGCGCGCTTGGGCGCCGGTGTGGGTCGTCGATTTCCCGATGTTCGAGTACGACGAGGAAGAAAAACGCTGGAGTGCCTGCCACCACCCCTTCACCTCGCCGAAGGATGGCCACGAGGAGTTGATGAAGACGAATCCCGGCGAATGCCTCGCCAAGGCCTACGATCTGGCCTTGAACGGCTGGGAGATCGGCGGCGGTTCGGTGCGCATCCACAAGCCCGACGTGCAGGCCAAGGTGTTCGAGGCGCTCGGTATCGGCGAGGAGGAGCAGCGCGCCAAGTTCGGCTTCCTGCTCGATGCGCTGAAATATGGCGCGCCGCCGCACGGCGGGCTCGCCTTCGGTCTCGACCGCATCGTCACGATGATGAGCGGCGCGGAATCGATCCGCGACGTGATCGCTTTCCCGAAGACCCAGCGCGCCCAGTGCCTGCTGACCAATGCCCCGTCGCCTGTGGATGAAAAGCAGCTGCGCGAGCTGCACATCCGCCTGCGGCAGAAGGTCGAAACTCAGGTCGAAATCGGCAAGTCGTGATGCGGGCTCTGCTCGGACTGTTGTTCGCCTGCGTGCTCGGGTGCGCGCAAGCGCAGGATATTCTCCGTGACGATCTGCCGCCCGAGGCTCACGAGGTGCTCGCCCGCATCGCGACTGGCGGCCCTTTCCCCTATCGGCGCGACGGCACCGTCTTCGGCAATTTCGAAAAGCGCCTGCCACCCGCGCCGCGCGGCTACTATCGCGAATACACCGTGCCGACGCCAGGAGTCGCACAACGCGGGGCAAGGCGCATCGTCTGCGGCGGTCGTTTGCCCCACCGGCCGGACGTCTGTTATTACAGCCCGGATCACTATCGCAGCTTCCAAAGGATCATCGAATGAAATATGCAAGTCTGCTGACCCGTTTCGAGCACGCTGGCGTCTATCACATGCCGGTGGGCGGAGAGGACGACCTGGTCGCGGCGGCAGAGCATGATGGTTACGCGGTGTTCCGCGTCGATCTCGCCCAGGCGCGCGACAAGGATGAGATGCTCACCATCATCGCACGGGCGATGCGTTTCCCCGACTGGTTCGGCCACAATTGGGATGCGCTGCTCGATTGTCTCGCCGATCTTTCCTGGCAGCCAGCCGACGGCTATGTCGTGATCCTCGAACACTGCGACGGCATCCACGGTCATGCCGAAGCCGATTTCGTCCAGGCGCTGCAAGTTTTCGAGAATGCCGCCAACGAATGGCGCGAGCAAGGCATCCCCTTCTGGTGCTTCGTCGACATGCAGGCCGACGGCATCAGCTGGTTGTCCGATATCGCCTGAGACGATGGCGGGCACCAAAAAGCCGGTCTCGGTGCTCGTCGTCATTCACGACCCGCGAGCCGACATCCTTCTTCTGGAGCGGGCGGCACATCCGGGCTACTGGCAGTCGGTGACCGGCAGCCTCGAAGACGATGAGACGCCGCTTGCCACCGCCGTGCGCGAAGTCGAGGAAGAAACCGGCATCAATTGCACCCCGGCGCAGCTCGTCGACTGGCATCTTTCGAACCGCTTCGAGATTTTCGCCGAATGGCGCGACCGTTATCCTCAGGGAGTGACCCACAACGTCGAGCATGTGTTCAGCCTTTGTGTGCCGGCGGCGACCTCCGCCATCACTGCGCCCGGCGAGCACCGCGCCTGGCGCTGGCTGCCGTGGCACGAAGCCGCCGCAGTCTGTTTTTCCTGGTCCAACCGCGATGCGATCCTGATGCTGGGCTTGGCGAGCATCGCTGGCTCGGCGTCTTGATTTTTTTGCATTCCCACCTATTTTGAAAATCAAATAAATCAAATGGACTGAAGAGAAAGGGGGATGAAATGAACGAACTGACTCGCTATGATCCTTTCGACGATTTCTTCCGTGGTTTCTTCGTGCGTCCGATCGAGATGGGGAAAGGGATCGAGGCGCCGGACATGAAGGTGGATGTGAAGGAAAATGACAAGGCCTTCGTGATCCATGCCGAAATGCCGGGGATCAAGAAAGAAGACATCCACGTCACGATCGATGGGCCAATCGTCTCGATCAGCGCGGAACGCAAGGAAGAAAAGGAAGAAAAAGAAGGTGGACGCGTCATCCGTTCCGAACGCTACTTTGGTAAGGTCTCGCGCAGTTTCAATCTGGGGCAGGACATCGATGATGCCACTGCGAGCGCGAAATTCACCGATGGCGTGCTCGAACTGACGCTGCCGAAGAAGGCGCAAGCGCAAGCCAAGCGGCTGACGATCGATTGATCGCAAAGTCGGCGCTGGTGAGGCGGCACGCGCAGCGCGGAGAATGGCGGCGGTAAAATCGCCGCCATTCCTTTTTTCAGGTGCCCCCTTCCATGACCTCCACTCCCGACAAGCTATCGGCCGCCGTCAAGGCCAAGATCCTCGGCGAAGCACTGCCCTACATCAAGCGCTTCTTCGACAAAACGATCGTCATCAAGTATGGCGGCAACGCGATGACCGACCCGAAGCTGAAAGACTGCTTCGCGCGCGACGTCGTGCTGCTCAAGCTCGTCGGCATGAACCCGGTGGTCGTGCATGGTGGCGGCCCACAGATCGAGGAGCTGTTGAAGCGCGTCGGGAAGAAAGGCGAGTTCGTCCAGGGCATGCGGGTGACCGATGAAGAGACGATGGACATCGTCGAGATGGTGCTGGGCGGCCAGGTCAACAAAGAAATCGTCAACTTGATCAATATGCACGGCGGCAAGGCCGTGGGGCTCACCGGCCAGGACGGCAACTTCATCCGGGCGAAAAAACTGCTGCTGCCCAACAAGGACAATCCGGAAGAGATGATCGACATCGGCTCGGTCGGCGACATCACCGCGATCGATCCGTCGATCATCAGCTTCCTCGATTCCGGCGACTTCATCCCGGTGATCGCGCCGATCGGCGTCGGGCCGCAGGGAGAAACTTACAACATCAACGCCGACGTCGTCGCCGGCAGGATCGCCGAAGTATTGCAGGCGGAAAAACTCGTGCTACTCACCAATACGCCCGGCGTGCTCGACAAGCAGGGCAACCTGCTCACTGGCATCACGCCGAAGGAAATCGATGCCATGGTCGCGGACGGCACGCTCTCAGGTGGCATGCTGCCGAAGATCGCCTCGGCGCTCGATGCCGCCAGGAGCGGTGTCAAGAGCGTGCACATCATCGACGGCCGGGTCGAACACGCGCTGCTGCTGGAAATCCTCACCGACGAAGGTGTCGGCACGCTGATCAAGTCCAAGTGATGCGCTCGCAGCGCGTTTGGCTGTTCGACCTCGACAACACGCTACACGATGCCACCTTGCACATCTTTCCCGCCATCAGCCGCGCGATGGGGGAATACGTGGCGCGCAAAATCGGCCTCGACGAGCAAACCGCCCGCGAACTGCGCGACCACTACTGGCGTCGCTACGGCGCGACCTTGACGGGGCTGGTGCGCCACCACGGCGTCGATCCCCATCATTTTCTGGCCCAAACACACGATTTCATCGCCGAGCTGCCACGCATGGTCGTGCATGAGCCGGCGCTGCGCCATGTGCTGAAACGGTTGCCGGGGCGCAAGATCGTTTTCTCCAACGCGCCGAGGCGCTATGTCGAAGCCGTGCTCGAGCTGATCGGCATCCGGCCGCTGATCGACGGTGTCTGGGCCATCGAGCGGCTGCGCTTCACCCCCAAGCCGCATGCCGCAGCCTTCAGGCGTTTGCTGCACGAGGAACGGCTCGACCCGCGCCGCTGCATCCTCGTCGAAGACACGCCCGCCAACCTCGCCATCGCCAAGCGGCTGGGAATGAAGACCGTGCTCGTCAGCCGCACTACGCGCGTGCCCGCATATGTGGATGCCCGCATAAAATCGGTGCTCGAGCTACCACGACTGGGACTGACGCGATGACTCCTCCAGGCGACCGCAAGCTGCAGATCCTCCAGGCCATCGCCGCGATGCTGGAGAATCCTGCCGGCGAGAAGATCACCACCGCGGCCCTGGCAGCGCGTCTGGATGTCTCGGAGGCGGCGCTCTACCGCCATTTTCCCAGCAAGGCACGCATGTTCGAAGGCTTGATCGAGTTCATCGAGAACGCGATCTTCTCCGTCGTCGGCCAGATCGTCGCGGAGGAGCCCAATGGCTTGCGGCAGGCGGAACTGATCCTCGCGGCGAGCCTGCGCTTCGCCGGCAAGAACCGTGGCCTTTCGCGCTTGATGATCGGCGACGCGCTGGTACATGAGCATCCGCGTCTGCAGGCGCGGATCAACCAACTTTTCGAGCGCCTCGAAGTCTCGCTGAAGCAGGCGCTGAAGATCGCCGTGGCGCAAGGCACGTTGCCGGCGGAGCACGATTGCGCAGCCCATGCCGACCTGCTGGTCTGCCATCTGCTCGGCCGCCTGCAGCGCTTCGTCAAGAGCGGTTTCCAGGACGACCCGCTGGCACGCTGGGCAGCGCAGTGGCCGTTACTAGCGTAGTGGCACCTCGAAAAACCGTCGCGAGCGGGTGGAGGGCAAGGCGATTGGTGCGCAGCGACCGAGAC
>JBKBOI010000075.1:0-7884 GCA_046294935.1 Rhodocyclaceae bacterium | reverse complement strand
GTCGCCGAAGTGGCGATGCTGCGCGGCTGGCCGGAGGAAGCCATCGTCGTCAATGTGCAGGGAGACGAACCGCTGATCGATCCGGCGCTGATCACTGCGGTGGCCGCCGCGCTGGCCGCTGACCCCGAGGCGAGCATCGCCACCGCGGCGCACCGTATCGACGACATGGCCGAATTCATGAACCCGAATGTCGTCAAGGTGGTCACCGCCGCCAGCGGCCGCGCGCTGTATTTCTCGCGCGCGCCGATCCCCTGGCATCGCGACGGCTTCGCGCAACAACGAGAAACCCTGCCCGCCGGGCTGGTTGTCAAACGTCATATCGGCCTGTATGCCTACCGGGTGAGTTTCCTGCGCCGCTATGGCCTTCTTGCGCCCGCGCCGATCGAGCAATGGGAAGCGCTCGAGCAGTTGCGCGCCCTGTGGCACGGGTTTCACATCCATGTCATCGATTGCGTGCATCCTCCGGCGCCTGGTGTCGACACGTCGGAGGATCTGGAGCGGGTGCGCGAACGGTTTGTTGCAACGCACTAATCAAGGCGGCTATCTTGGGATAGATAAAATCTAGTCAAGCACGCAGCCGTTGGTGCGAATATTCGAGATCATCGATAACGACATGAGGAGATAGACGATGCGTTTGATTCTGTTGGGACCCCCGGGCGCCGGCAAGGGCACGCAAGCCAATTTCATCAAGGAAAAATTCGGCATTCCGCAGATCTCGACCGGCGACATGCTGCGGGCTGCGGTGAAAGCCGGCACGCCGCTCGGCCTGGAGGCCAAGAAGATCATGGACGCGGGCGGTCTCGTTCGTGATGACATCATCATCGGGCTGGTGAAGGATCGCCTCAAGGAGCCCGATTGCCAGAAGGGCTACATGTTCGACGGTTTCCCGCGCACCATCCCGCAGGCCGAAGCGATGAAGGAAGCCGGTGTGCCGATCGACTTCGTGCTCGAGATCGACGTGCCCGACGAGGAGATCATCAAGCGCATGAGCGGACGGCGCGTGCATGTCGCCTCCGGCCGCACCTATCACGTGATCTTCAATCCGCCCAAGGTCGAAGGCAAGGACGACGTCACCGGCGAGCCGCTGATCCAGCGTGACGACGACAAGGAGGAAACCGTCAGGAAGCGGCTCGAGGTCTATCACCAACAGACCGAAGCGCTGATCGACTATTACGGCAAGTGGGCGGCCAGTGGCCAGCCGGGGGCGCCCAAGTATCGCAAGATCAATGGCCTCGGCAAGGTCGAGGACATTCGTGATGCAATCTTTGCGGCTTTGCAATGAGCAATGAGGGGGAGCAGATGGCAAGCAAGAAAATGAATGCCTTTTATGCGCAATCCGGTGGCGTCACCGCGGTGATCAACGCCTCGGCCTGCGGCGTGATCGAGACCGCCCGAAAGCACAAGGATAAAATCGGCAAGGTCTATGCCGGGCGCAATGGCATCATCGGCGCGCTGACCGAAGACCTGATCGACACCAGTAAGGAATCCGCCGCGGCGATCGCCGCGCTGCGTTACACACCGTCCGGCGCGTTCGGTTCCTGCCGCTACAAGCTCAAAAGCCTGGAGGCCAATCAGCGCGAATACGAGCGCCTGATCGAAGTCTTCAAGGCGCACGACATCGGTTACTTCTTCTACAACGGTGGCGGCGACTCGGCCGATACCTGCTACAAGGTCTCGCAGCTATCCGAGAAAATGGGCTACCCGGTGCAGGCGATCCATGTGCCCAAGACGGTCGACAACGATCTGCCGATCACTGACAACTGCCCGGGTTTCGGCTCGGTCGCGAAATACATCGCCGTATCGACGCTCGAAGCGACCTATGACGTGCGCTCGATGTGCGCGACCTCGACCAAGGTCTTCGTGCTCGAAGTGATGGGGCGGCATGCCGGCTGGATCGCCGCCGCGGGTGCGATGGCTTCGAGCAAGGATCGGGAGCTGCCGATCGTCGTGCTGTTCCCCGAAGTGGTGTTCGACAAGGAAAAATTCCTCGCCAAGGTGGATGCGATGGTGAAGAAGTTTGGCTACTGCACCGTCGTCGTCTCCGAAGGCTGCCACTGGCCCGATGGCAAGTTCCTCGCCGAGCAGGGCACGCGCGATGCCTTCGGCCATGCGCAGCTCGGCGGCGCGGCGCCGGTGGTGGCCAACATGATCAAGGAAGGTCTGGGTTACAAATTCCACTGGGGCGTGGCCGACTATCTGCAGCGCGCCGCGCGGCACATTGCTTCCAAGGCCGACGTCGATCAAGCCTATGCAATGGGCAAGGCGGCCGTCGAGTTTGCGCTCAAAGGCCACAACTCCGTGATGCCGACCATCGAGCGCGTCTCGAGCAAGCCCTATCGCTGGAAGGTCGGCATGGCGCCCTTGTCCAAGGTGGCCAACGTCGAGAAGATGATGCCCAAGAACTTCATCACCAGCGACGGCTTCGGCATCACCGACAAGTGCCGCGAATATCTGGCGCCGTTGATGAAAGGCGAGGACTACCCGCCTTACGGCCCGGACGGCCTACCGAAATACGTGACCCTGAAGAATGTCGCAGTGGCCAAGAAATTGCCGGAGTTCAAGCTGTGAGGGTCTGAATCGGTGAAAGCCGCTGCGGATATTTCTTGGCCGTGGCGGCTTTCGTGATCGCAGTGAGGTGTTTTTTCGACGACAAGGGGGGTGTATGTCTTCAGGTCTGATATTTGCCCTGGCCTGCGCAATCGGCGCGATTGTGTATGGCTGGATTTCGGCGCAGTGGATTCTCGCCCAACCGACCGGCAACGAGCGGATGCGGGAGATTTCGGCGGCAGTGCAGGAGGGAGCACAAGCCTATCTCAAGCGCCAATACACGACGATCGCGATGGTGGGCATCGTGCTCGCCGTGGTGATCGCCTTCTCGCTCGGCATCGCCACCGCTGTCGGCTTCGTGCTCGGCGCAGTGCTCTCCGGCGCGGCCGGCTTCATCGGCATGAACGTGTCGGTGCGCGCCAACGTGCGCACGGCCGAGGCGGCGAGCAAGGGCCTCAATGATGCACTCAACGTCGCTTTCCGCGGTGGCGCGATCACCGGCATGCTGGTGGTCGGCCTCGGCCTGCTCGGCGTGGCAGGCTTTTTCGCCTACCTGAAGGCGACCCAGGGCGATCACAGCCTCGACCACATCCTCCATCCGCTGGTCGGCCTGGGCTTCGGCTCCTCGCTGATCTCGATCTTTGCCCGGCTGGGTGGCGGCATCTTCACCAAGGGTGCCGACGTCGGCGCCGACCTCGTCGGCAAGGTCGAAGCTGGTATCCCGGAAGACGACCCGCGCAACCCGGCGGTCATCGCCGACAACGTCGGTGACAATGTCGGTGACTGCGCTGGCATGGCGGCCGACCTGTTCGAGACCTATGCCGTGACGACCGTCGCGACGATGCTGCTCGGCGCCCTGCTGTTCAAGTCGGGCGGCGAAGCGATGGCGAATTCCGCGGTGCTCTACCCGCTCGTCCTCGGCGGCTTCGCGATCATCGCCTCGATCCTGGGCGCCTTCTTCGTCAAGGCATCGCCCGGACAGAAGATCATGAGCGCGCTCTACAAGGGGCTGATCGTCGCCGGCTTGCTGGCGCTGGTCGCGTTCTATCCGCTGACCGGCTGGGTCGTCGATGACCACCTGCTCGACCAGGTGCTGGGCATATCCGGCGGTTCGCAGATGCGCCTGTACGGTGCCGCGGTGATCGGTCTGGTGCTCACCGGTCTGATGGTCTACATCACCGAGTATTACACTGCCACGGAGTTCGCGCCGGTGCGCCACATCGCGCAGGCCTCGACCACGGGTCATGGTACCAACGTCATCGCTGGTCTCGGCGTGTCGATGAAGGCCACCGCCTGGCCGGTGCTGGCCGTGTGCGGTTCGATCTGGGCGGCCTATACGTTGGGTGGCCTCTATGGCATCGCGATCGCGGCCACCTCGATGCTGTCGATGGCCGGCATCATCGTCGCGCTCGACGCCTACGGCCCGATCACCGACAACGCCGGCGGCATCGCCGAAATGGCCGAGCTGCCTGACTCCGTGCGCGGCGTCACCGATCCCCTCGATGCGGTCGGCAACACCACCAAGGCGGTGACCAAGGGGTATGCGATCGGCTCGGCGGGATTGGCTGCGCTGGTGCTGTTTTCCGACTTCACCCACGCGTTGGAAGCCTTCAAGCCGGGTATCAAGTTCCTCTTCGATCTCTCCGATCCGGCAGTGATCATCGGCCTGTTCGTCGGGGGCATGGTGCCTTATCTCTTTGGCGCGATGGCGATGGAGGCGGTGGGGCGTGCGGCGGGTTCCGTGGTCGTCGAGGTGCGGCGCCAGTTCCGCGAAATCAAGGGCATCATGGAAGGCAAGGCCAAGCCGGAATACGGCACCTGCGTCGACATGCTGACCAAGGCGGCGATCAAAGAGATGATGATCCCCTCGCTGCTGCCCGTGGTCGTCCCGCTGGCCGTGGCGATCGGCATGAACTTCCTGATGCCGAGCCTGGGCGGCGTCAGTGCCGGCGTGCGTGCGTTGGGCGGAGTGTTGCTCGGCACGATCGTCACCGGCCTGTTCGTCGCGATCTCGATGACCACCGGCGGCGGCGCCTGGGACAACGCCAAGAAATACATCGAGGAAGGCAACTACGGCGGCAAGGGATCGGATGCGCACAAGGCGGCGGTCACCGGCGACACCGTCGGCGATCCTTACAAGGACACGGCCGGCCCAGCGGTGAACCCCTTGATCAAGATCATCAACATCGTGGCGTTGCTGATCGTGCCGCTGATCGCGTAAGCAACATTGGCTTCAAATCCGAGGGCAGTCCCGGCAACGGGGCTGCCCTTTTTGACTGCTGGCGAAGCGAAAATTCGGCGCTGGCGGCACGGCACGGCCGGAAAGATCAGTCCGTTCCTTTGCGGCGAAAATCGCGTAGCCGGAAACCCAATGACCAGAGTGTGGCGAAATAAACAGCAGCGCCCGCGGCCACCAGCACCGCGAGATGCACCACGCGCGTCCAGGTCGAGGCGACGAGCCAGTCGGCTTCCCGGCCCATGCCGAACCATAGCGTAGCGGCAAGTGCCGCGAGGGCAATGACGATCTTGCCGCCGAATGTGGCCCAGCCGGCCTTGGGCGAGTAGATATTGCGCTGGCGCAAGCCGCGAAACAGCAGCCAGGCATTCAGGCATGAAGCCAGACCGATCGCCAGCGCCAGTCCGGCATGCTTGAAGGGCACGATGAAGACCAGGTTCAGCGCCTGCGTGGCGAGCAGCGTCAGCAAGGCGATCTTCACCGGCGTCTTGATGTTCTGCTGCGCGTAGAACCCCGGCGCGAGCACCTTGACGAGGATCAGCCCGGTCAGGCCGATGCTGTAGGCGACGAGCGCCTGGCGGGTCTGCAGCACGTCGGCGGCGGTGAAGGCGCCGTGCTGGAACAGGGTGGCCAAGAGGGGTACGCCGAGTATGGCAAGGGCGAGCGCGGCTGGCAGGGTGAGAAGGAAAGTGAGTCGAAGCCCCCAGTCGAGCAGGGCCGAGAAGGTCTCCGGCTTGCCGCTGCTGTGCGCCTTGGCGAGACTCGGCAGCAGGATCGTACCCAGCGCCGCGCCGAGCAGGCCGGCAGGGAATTCCATCAGACGGTCGGCGTAATACAGCCAGGAAACGCTTCCCGAAACCAGGAAGGAGGCGAAGATCGTGTTGATCAGCAAGGAGATTTGGGAAACGGAGACGCCCAGGATGGCGGGGGCCATCAACTTCATCACGCGCCGCACGCCGGGATCGCTTGGGGCGAGATCGAAACGCGGCAACATGCCGATCCGCTTCAGGGCGGGCAACTGGATTGCCAATTGCAGGAGGCCACCGAGGAATACCGCCCAGGCGAGCGCCGTCACGGGTGGATCGAAATGCGGTGCGGCGACGAGCGCCATGCCAATGAAGGAGAGATTCAGCAGCACCGGGGTTGCCGCCGGCAGCGCGAAGCGGCTCCAGGTATTGAGGATGCCGGCGGAGAGCGCGACGAGCGCCATGAACAGGATGTAGGGGAACGTGATGCGCGTGAGCGCCACCGTGAGCGCGAACTTCTCGTCATCGGCGGCGAAGCCGGGCGCGGAGACGCAAATCAGCAACGGAGCGCCGATGATTCCGAGTGCGGCCACCAGCAGCACGACGAGGAACAGCATCGTGGCGACGCGATCGACGAGCGTCTTGGTTTCCTCGGCGCTGCGTCGCTGCCGGTATTCCGCGAGCATCGGCACGAAGGCCTGTGAGAAGGCGCCCTCGGCAAACATCCGCCGCAGCAGGTTGGGCAGCCGGAAAGCGACGAAAAAGGCATCGGTGAACATGCCGGCACCGAAAGCACGGGCGATGACGAAATCGCGGACGAAGCCGAGAATGCGGGAGAGCAGCGTCAGGCTGCTCACGGTGGCCAGGGTGCGCAACAGATTCATGGGGGCGGATGTTACAGGTTCGGAATGGCATCTTGCATCGGCGTCAGACTATCCCTATAATCCGCGGCTTTCCGATCATTCATCGAGCAACGTTTCATGGCCAATACCGCACAAGCCCGCAAACGCGCCCTCCAGGCAATCAAGCGCCGCGCCCACAACATGAGCCTGCGTTCCAGGCTGCGCACCGCGATCAAGAAGGTGCGCAAGGCCGTGGCCGCTGGCGACAAGGCGGCGGCCCAGGCGATCTTCAAGGAATCGCAGCGCATCATCGATTCGATCGCCGACAAGAAGATCATCCACAAGAACGCCGCCGCACGCCACAAGAGCCGTCTGTCCGCCGCGATCAAGGCGCTCTGAGTCTGGCGAAACGACGCAAGGCGACGCGCAGGCGGTAATCAGGCGCTCTGCGCGTTTTTCATGGGCGGATCGAAAGGCGGGGCTACACATCCTGCCGATTTTCACTTATGATCATCTCCCCGCAGGAAGAAAGCACGGCGGCCGCATCGGCCGCCGTCGTTTTTTACGGATGACGTTTCCCTGTTTGCAACCGCGGAGCGGATCATGTCGCACCTGATGAACAACTATGCCCGGCAGCCGGTGGCCTTTACCCATGGCGAAGGCTGTCGTCTCTTCGACGAGCACGGCCGCAGTTATCTGGATGGCATCGCCGGCATCGCGGTCAATACCCTCGGCCACAATCACCCCCGTCTGACGGCGGAGCTCGAACGGCAGGTGCATCGCCTGATCCATGTCTCGAATCTGTATCGGGTGCTCGAGCAGGAACGATTGGCCGAGCGCCTGGCGCGGTTGTCGGGGATGGACGAGGCGTTCTTCTGCAATTCCGGCTGCGAGGCGAACGAAGCGGCGATCAAGCTGGCGCGGCTCTTTGGCCACCAGAAAGGCATCGACCAGCCGGCGATCATCGTCATGGAGCAGTCTTTCCACGGCCGCACGCTGGCGACCCTGTCGGCCACGGGCAACCGCAAGGTGCAGGCCGGTTTCGAGCCGCTGGTGCCGGGCTTCGTACGCGTACCGTTCGACGATCTGGCGGCGATCGAGCAGGTGGCGGCGAACAACCATCACGTCGTCGCCGTGCTGTTCGAGCCGGTGCAAGGCGAGGGCGGCATCAACGTCTGTCACGACGATTATCTGCGCGGCCTGCGGCGCATCTGCGATGCGCAGGGCTGGCTCTTGATGCTCGACGAAGTGCAATGTGGCATCGGCCGCACCGGTAAGTGGTTCGCCTTCCAGCATGCCGGCATCCTGCCCGACGTGATGACGCTGGCAAAGGGCCTGGGCTCCGGCGTGCCCGTTGGCGCCTGCCTCACCGCGGGGCGGGCGAACGGCATTTTCAAGCCGGGCAATCATGGCTCCACCTTTGGCGGCAACCCACTGGCCTGTGTCGCGGCGCTGACGACATTGACGGTGCTCGAAGATCAAGACTTGCCCGCGCGGGCGGCGGTGCTAGGCG
>JBKBOI010000074.1:0-8021 GCA_046294935.1 Rhodocyclaceae bacterium | reverse complement strand
ACCGATTCCACCGTGCTGCGCAACATGGGGGTCGCCTTCGGCCACGTCGTGCTCGCGCACGATTCGACCTTGCGGGGCTTGAACAAGCTCGAAGCGAATCCGCAGCGCCTGGCCGAAGATCTCGACGCCTGTTGGGAGGTGCTCGCGGAAGCCGTGCAGACCGTGATGCGTCGCCATGGCGTGCCCAATCCCTATGAGCAGTTGAAGGATCTCACCCGTGGCAAAGGCATCGAGTCCGAGGCGCTGCGCCGTTTCATCGATGGCCTGCCGATACCCGCCGAAGAGAAAACTCGCCTGCGCGAGATGACGCCAGCCGGCTACATCGGCAAGGCAGCCGAACTGGCGCGGAGGATCTGATGGGCTTTGCCGAGAATCTGAAAACGCTGCCGGGGGTTTCGCATCTGGCGGCGCTGCAGCTATTCGACCCGCAGGGCAATCTCGTCGCCACCATCGAAGCGAGACCGGGGCGTATCGGCTCACTGGCGATCTACAATCATTTGGCGCAGCTCTATGGCGCGATCACGCCGGAAGCGGCGAGGAAGGGACTGGAGCTGTATGCCGAACACGTCGAGGATGCCCGCGCGCATCCCGGCAAGCATCCGAACATCGACCGCTTGCTGAAGCTCCTCGCGGAAGGAGGCCATTTGCGGGTCAAGCAGGTGTTCGCCACCGGCGAGTGACATACAATCATCCCGCTTTTCCAACCACCACAGGAGAACCTCATGAAAACAACCAAGCTCATTGCCGGTCTGGCGCTCGTCGCCGTTGCCGGTGCCGCCTTCGCCCAGGTCGTCGGTAAGACCGAAGACCAGATCCGCTGGCGCCAGTCGGCCTATCACACGATGGCCTGGAGCATGGCGCGCATCAAGGCCAATGTCGAAGGCACGTTCAACAAGGACCAGGTCGTCGAGGCCGCCAACGTGATCCAGGCGATCGCCAATTCGAAGATGGGCGCGCTCTATCAGCCGGGTTCCGACAAAGGCAAGGGCTGGAAGGAAACGCGGCTCAAGCCCGAGTTCTTCACCGACAAGGAAGGCGTGGGGAAGGTCGCGCAGAACTTCGGCCAGCAGGCCAACGAGATGGCGAAAGTGGCCGCCAGCGGTGATGCCGCTGCGATCAAGGCCCAGTTCGGCAAGCTCAATGACGCCTGCAAGGCTTGCCACGAGAAATTCAGAAAGGACGAATAACCCCTCATCTCGCCTTCCCCTCTCATCGAACGGCCGCCTGCGGGCGGCCGTTTCGTCAGGTGCCGTCCTGTCGGTGCCGTCCTGTCAGCGCCGATTTTCAGAAATCTGGCGCCGTCTGCCCGGCAGGGGGTGGGGGCGGTGTCGGCAGCCAGGCGCCGGATGCCGCCCAGACAGCGGCCGCGGCAATGAGCGCTGCGATGACGAAGGCGATGGGGCTGCCGCCGGTGGCCGATTGCTCGGATGCGCCCTCCACCCAGCCGGTGAGCATCGGTTTGACGAGATTCTGCTTCTTTACCCAGGCGTAGAACGCGATCGCGCCGACATGCAGCGTGACGAGCAGCAGCAGCCCTTTTTCGAGTAGTTTGTGGATGCCCGTGATGCGCGTGGAGAGCTCGCTGCCGATCAGCGGCACGAGATGACCCTCGAAAGCGATGTCGTCGTTGGCGAACAGGCCGCTCGTGGCCTGAAGCAGAAGCGCACCGAGCATGGCGAGCACCGAGAGCGCTCCCAGAGGGTTGTGCCCGAGGCCATGCCATTCGCCCTTGAGGTAGGCGCGGATCGCCGTCGGGCCGCGCACGAAGGTGGTGAAGCGCGCATGAGTCGAGCCCACCAAGCCCCAAACGATGCGAAAGACCAGCAGGCCCAGGATCGCAAGCCCCAGCCGGCCATGCCAGACCATCAGGCTGCCGCCGATCTTGGCCGTGACGAAGGCGGCGATCACGCAGCCCACCAGCAGCCAGTGGAAGAGCCGAATCGGCAGGTCCCAGACGTAGACTCGCATGGAATCAGACGCAGGCGCCGTCCTCGGTCATCCCCGCCGGTTTTTCCTTCTTCGGCTTGACGAACTGCTCGCGGGTGACGCCGAGCCACATCACCAGGGGGCTGGCGACCAGCACCGAGGAATAGATGCCGAACAGGATGCCGATGGTCAGCGCCAGCGCGAAGTAGTGCAATGCGGGGCCGCCGAAGATCAGCATCGAGGTGACCATCATCTGGGTGCTGCCGTGGGTGATGATGGTGCGCGAGATGGTGCTGGTGATCGCGTGGTTGATGACCTCCGGGGTGGATAGTCCGCGCTTTTTCTTGAAGGTTTCGCGCACGCGGTCGAAGACGACCACCGATTCGTTGACCGAGTAGCCGAGCACGGCGAGCACCGCGGCCAGCACCGGCAGCGAGAATTCCCACTGGAACAGGGCGAAGAAACCGAGGATGATCACCACGTCGTGCAGGTTGGCGATGATCGCCGAAACCGCGAAGCGCCACTCGAAGCGGAAGGCGAGATAGACGACGATGCCGATCACGACCAGCAGCAGGGCCATCGCGCCGTCCTCGGCGAGTTCCTTGCCGACCTGCGGGCCGACGAATTCGACGCGCTTGATCGTGGGTTCGCCACCGACGGCGGTGAGGCTGGCATTGACGCGCTCGCTGACCTTGGCGGTTTCCTCGCCGGCTTTCAGCGGCACGCGGATCAAGACGTCGCGCGCCGAGCCGAAGTTGAGCACTTGGGCATCGGCGAAGCCGTCGCGCTCGAGCTGCTTGCGGAGCTTGTCGAGATCGGGTGGCTGGGCATAGCCCACTTCGACCAGCGTGCCGCCGGTGAATTCGATCGACAGATGCAAGCCCTTGGTGACGAGGAAGAACACGGCGAGCACGAAGGTGATCAACGAGATGATGTTGAACACCAGCGCATGGCGCATGAAGGGAATGTCTTTTTTGATCCTGAAAAACTCCATGATGCGTCCCCTATACGCCCGGTTTCCAGACCTGGCCGATGCTGATTTTCTCGAGTTTCCTGCGGCCGCCGTAGATCCAGTTCACCAGCGCGCGCGAGACCACCACCGAGCTGAAGATCGAGGTCAGGATGCCGAGGCTATGCACCACGGCGAAGCCGCGCACCGGACCGGAGCCGAAGATCAAGAGGGCGATGCCGGCGATCAGCGTCGTGATGTTCGAATCGAGAATCGTGCCCCAGGCGCGCTCATAGCCGGCGGCGATCGCCGCATGCGGTGTGGCGCCGTTTCTGAGTTCTTCGCGGATGCGTTCGTTGATCAGCACGTTGGCGTCGATCGCCATGCCGAGCGTCAGGGCCATGGCGGCGATGCCCGGCAGCGTCAAAGTGGCCTGCAGCAGCGAAAGCAACGCGACCAGGAACAGCAGGTTGGCCGTGAGCGCGATCACCGAGACGACGCCGAAGAGCTGGTAATAAGCGATCATGAACACGGCGATGGCGACGAAGCCCCACAACGTGGATTGCACACCCTTGGCGATGTTGTCGGCGCCCAAGGAGGGGCCGATGGTGCGCTCTTCGATGATCTCCATCGGCGCGGCGAGGCTTCCGGCACGTAGCAAGAGCGCGATGTCGCTCGCTTCAGTGGTGGTCATGCGGCCGGAAATCTGCACGCGGCCGCCGCCGATCTCGCTGCGGATGACCGGCGCGGTGACCACTTCGCCCTTGCCTTTTTCGATCAAGAGGATCGCCATGCGCTTGCCGACGTTCTCGCGCGTCACGTCCTTGAAGATGCGCGCGCCGGCGGCATCGAGCGTGAGGTGCACCGCCGGCTCGTGGGTCTGGGAATCGAAGCCGGCTTGCGCATCGGTGAGCCGGTCGCCGGTGAGCACGACCTGTTTCTTCACCAGCAAGCCGCGGCCGCCGCGCTCGATGTAGTAATCGGTGCCCGCAGGCGGTTGCCCCTGTGCGGCCAGTTCCATGATGGCCGGGTTGGCGCTGGCTTCGTCATCCACCATGCGGATTTCCAGCGTCGCGGTGCGGCCGAGGATGTCTTTCGCCTTGGCGGTGTCCTGCACCCCCGGCAGCTGCACGACGATGCGATCCATGCCCTGCTGCTGGATCACCGGCTCGGCCACCCCCAGCTCGTTGATGCGGTTGGCGAGCGTGGTGATGTTCTGCTTGAGCGCGGATTCCTGGATGCGCTTTTGCGCCGCCGGCTTCAGACTCGCCACCAGCTTGAAGTCGGCGCCCTCCTGCGCATCGGCCAAGTCGAGATCGGGCTGGTCGTCGCCAATCGCCGCGCGTGCCTTGGTGCGTGTTTCAGGATCGCGAAAGCGGATCACCAGGGTGTTGCCTTCGCGCGCGATGCCGCCGTGGCGGATGCTCTTGTCGCGCAGCAGGGTGCGCAGGTCGGCGCCGAGCGAGTCGAGCCGCTTGGTGATGGCTCTCTTCATGTCGACCTGCAGCAGGAAATGCACGCCGCCGCGCAGGTCGAGGCCCAGATACATCGGCAGCGCGTGGATCGCCGTCAGCCAGTCGGGCGAGGCCGAGAGCAGGTTCAGCGCGACGCTGTAGGAGGCATCGGCAGGATCGGGGTTGAGCGTCTTCTCGATCGCATCCTTGGCCTTGAGCTGTGTCTCGGTATCCTTGAAGCGGACGCGGATGCCGTGCTGGTCGGCGAACATGCCGGTAGGCTGGATGCCGGCTGCGGCCAGCGTTTCCTCGATGCGCGATTGCAGTTTCTGATCTACCTTGACCGTCGCCTTGACACTGGAGACCTGCACCGCCGGCACTTCGCCATAGAAGTTCGGCAGCGTGTAGAGCAGGCCGAGAATCGACGCCACGATGACGATGGCGTTCTTCCAGAGGGGGTATCTGTTCATCCGAGTGTCTTGAGCGTGCCTTTGGGTAGCAAGGCTGCGACGGCCTGCTTCTGGACCTGCACTTCGATTGGCGCCTCCTTCAACGAGGCGATTTCGATCGCGACATAGTTTTCGCCTACCTTGGTGATCTTGCCGACGATGCCGCCTTGCGTCACTACCTCATCGCCCTTGGCCAGCTCGCTGATCAGCTTCTGGTGTTCCTTGGCCTTCTTCATCTGCGGGCGGATCATCAGGAACCACAGCACGATGAACATCAGGATGATGGGAGCGAGTCCCATCAGGCCACCGGTCGGGTCCTGGGCGGCGCCTTGCGCGGCTTGAGCATAAGCATTGGAAATGAGCATGTTCGAATCACTCCATGGAAAGGTGGGGCATTATACCCGCCCACTGGCGCGGTCTTCGGCGAAGCGGGCAGCGAAGGCCGCGAATGTGCCCGCTTCGATCGCGGCGCGGATTTCCTGCATCAGCGTCATGTAGTAATGCAGGTTGTGGATCGTATTCAGCCGCGCACCGAGAATCTCGTGGCAACGGTGCAGATGATGCAGGTAGGCGCGGCTGAAGTGGCGACAGCAGTAGCAGTCGCAGGTTTCGTCCAACGGCCGCGTGTCGTTTTTATAGCGCGCGTTCTTGATGCGGATGTCGCCGAAGCGGGTGAACAGATGGCCGTTGCGGGCATTCCGGGTCGGCAGCACGCAGTCGAACATATCCAGCCCCAAGCCGACGGCGAAGACGATGTCTTCCGGCGTGCCCACGCCCATCAGGTAGCGCGGCTTGTCGGCGGGCAGGCGCGGCGTGGTGTGGGCGAGTATCCGGCCGAAATCCTCCTTCGGTTCGCCGACCGACAGACCGCCGATCGCCATGCCGTCGAAGCCGATCTCCATGAGCCCGGCCAGCGACTCGTCGCGCAGCGCCTCGAACATGCCGCCCTGGACGATGCCGAACAAGGCATTCGTGTTGCCGAGCCGGTCGTGCTCGGTGCGCGAGCGTTTCGCCCAGCGCAGCGAAAGGCGCATCGACTCTGCGGCCTGCTTCACGTCGGCAGGGTAGGGCGTGCATTCGTCGAAGATCATCACGATGTCGGAATTCAGCGCGTGCTGGATCTGCATCGAATCCTCGGGGCGCATGAACAGGCGGCGGCCGTCGGTCGGCGAGGCGAATTTGACGCCCTCTTCGGAAATCTTGCGCAGTTCGCCCAGGCTGAACACCTGGAAGCCGCCCGAATCGGTGAGGATCGGCTTCTCCCAGCCCATGAAGCGATGCAGGCCGCCGTGGGCGCGGATCACCTCCAGCCCGGGGCGCAACCAGAGATGGAAGGTGTTGCCGAGCACGATCCGCGCGCCGATCTCGACGAGCTCGTTTGGCGCCATCGCCTTGACGGTGCCATAGGTGCCGACCGGCATGAACACCGGCGTGTCCACCGTGCCGTGGGCGAGAGTGAGTCTGCCACGGCGGGCGGCGCCGTCGACGGCGAGCAGGTCAAATTCCATCGTGACGCTCGATGAGCATGGCATCGCCATAACTGAAGAAACGGTAGCCGGCGTCGATCGCATGGCGGTAGGCGGCGCGGATGGGTTCCATGCCGCCGAAGGCCGAGACGAGCATCAGCAAGGTCGATTTCGGCAGGTGGAAGTTGGTGATCAGGCGGTCGACGATGCGGAAACGGTAGCCCGGCGTGATGAACAGTGCCGTCTCACCAGCGCCGACTTTCACCTGGCCCTCGTCGTCGGCCGCCGATTCGAGGGTGCGCAAGGACGTGGTGCCGACGGCAACGATGCGGCCGCCTTTCTGCCGCGTTGCAGCGATGGCCTCGGCGGTCGCCGGTGGCACGTAGTAACGCTCGCTGTGCATCCGATGCTCGGCGATGTCTCTGACGCGCACCGGCTGGAAGGTGCCGGCGCCGACATGCAGCGTGACATGTGCGATGCCGATGCCGCACGCTTGCAGGCGTTCAAGGAGCGGTGCATCGAAATGCAATCCGGCGGTCGGCGCGGCGACCGAGCCCGGCTGCCGGGCGAATATGGTCTGATAGCGCTCTTCGTCTGGTGCTTCCGCGGCACGCTCGATGTAAGGCGGTAGCGGCAGGCGGCCGTGCCGCTCGATCAGCTCGATGGCATCACCGGGAAAGTGCAGCCGATAGAACTCGTCATCGCGGCCGAGCACCTCGACGTCGAAAGCCTTTTCCAGACGAATACGGCTGCCGACTTTCGGCGATTTGCTCGCGCGCACCTGCGCGAGCGCCTCATCTGCGGCAGTGACGCGCTCGATCAACACCTCGACCTGTCCGCCCGTCGCTTTTCGTCCGAACAGCCGCGCATGCAGCACGCGGGTGTCGTTCATCACCAGCAGATCGCCCGGCGCGAGCAGTTCCGGCAGATCACGAAACAGCCGATCTTCGATCTGCTGGCCGCGCAAGTGGAGAAGACGGCTCGCACTGCGTTCCGGCAAGGGGGCTTGGGCGATCCGCTCGGGCGGCAGCGGGTAGTCGAAATCGTCGAGGGTGAGGGTCATCGGTGCGGGAAGGGAAGGCCCCGAAAAGTGCGCCGTGCGCGGCGCAGCATTCTACGCGCTGACGGTCGCCGCTGCGCCTGCAACCACCGTTGCACGGCAGAAATGACGTAGAATCCGCCGCGGATTTTGGCGGTGGCATTGAACGGTAGAATTCGGAAAAACCATCTTTGCCGAGATGGCGGAATAGGTAGACGCAGCGGACTCAAAATCCGCCGGTAGCGATACCATGAGGGTTCGAGTCCCTCTCTCGGCACCAGAAACTGCTTTTCAACGGGAAAAGCTTTAGGTAAGCTGACGCAGTTTCCCGCAACGCATATCCACAACGCACACGAGAGGAGCCACGCCCATGAACAAATCCGAACTGATCGAAGCCACCGCGAAAGCTGCCGACATTTCCAAGGCTGCAGCCGATCGTGCTTTATCCGCCGCCATCGATGCCGTCGTCAAGGCGGTCGCCAAAGGCGATACCGTCACCCTGGTGGGTTTCGGTTCCTTCAAGCCGGTCAAGCGCGCCGCACGCACCGGCAAGAACCCAAAGACGGGCGCGCCGCTGAAGATTCCCGCCACGACCGTGCCGAAGTTCACCGCGGGCGCGAGCTTCAAGGCTGCCGTCGCCGGCAAGAAGGCCGCGAAGAAGACCTGAATCCGTGTTCCTAAACCCCACCCCTTTTCCAGAGGGTTTTGCTGCATGATTTTTTCCGCAACTGGCGGGCT
>JBKBOI010000073.1:0-8125 GCA_046294935.1 Rhodocyclaceae bacterium | reverse complement strand
GTCCCGCCAGCGCCGACTTTCCGAAGTGAGTCGGCGCCCGGCGGGACGCCTTCACTTCCGCCAGCGCCGACTTTCCGAAGTGAGTCGGCGCCCGGCGGGACGGCGGACATCCAGGAGTATCTGCTGGCGCATCAAGCCCAAGCGGCGACGGTTCGGCTGGCCGAAACCGCGCGGCAGATTCGTACCGTGGCTTTGACCGCATCGCATCCATGAGTCCGGCTGCTTTCGCTTGCTGTCTCGGCCTGATCGTCGCTGGTTTCAGCCCGCTGGCTCAGGGGCAGGCCGTCACGATCCAAACGGAAGGTCTGCAGTGGCTGCAACGCATCTCCAAGGCGGCGGAGACGCTCAGTTATAGCGGTACATTCGTCTATCGCAGCGGCAACCGCAGCGAGACCTCGCGCATCGTCCATCTGGCGAGTCAGGGCAGGCAGCGCGAAAAGCTCGAGGTGCTCGACGGCAGCCCGCGTGAAGTGATCCGCCAGGACGACGAGGTGAGCTGCTATCTGCCAGAAAACCGGCTGCTGATCATCGAGCAGCGCAGCATGGGCCGCAATTTCCCGGCGTTGTTGGCCGACGGCCTGGGCAATCTGCATGATCATTACCTGATTCGCACAGGCGGCAGCGACCGTGTGGCCGGCTTCGACAGCCTGACGATTCGTCTCGAGCCACGCGATGAATGGCGCTATGGTCATCGTCTCTGGGTCGATTTGGCATCCGGACTGCTGCTGCGAGCCGATATCGTCGATGCGCGGGATACGGTCCTCGAATCGATGGCCTTTACCGATCTGCACATCGGCGAGCCAATTTCTCCGGAAGCGCTCAAGCCCAGATACGAAGCCGCGGCGAAAAACGACTGGCGCATCCGTCGGGCCAGGCTCAGCGACTTGCGTGACGACACTCCATGGGTTTTCCGCAGCGAGCTGCCCGGTTTCCGCAAACGGACTGCATTGCGACGGGTGTTCGGCAACGAGGACAAGGATGCGGCGATGCTCCATTGGGTGTTTTCGGATGGCCTGGCTGCTTTTTCTGTCTTCATCTCCCCCTTGACCTCGCCGCAGGAGCGGGGCGAAGAGAGTTTTCGGACGATGGGGGCGCTCAGTGTGGCGAAACGCGTTCTGGAAAGGCACCAGATCGTCGTCATGGGTGATCTTCCCCCGGCCGCGATCCAGCATTTCGCGGCGGGGATCGGAGTGCGTGGCAAATGAATCAGACGGATGCGATCGTCGTACGGCTCGAAGGCCACTATGCCTGGGTGGAAGCGGCCGGCCCGGGCGCTGCCTGTGGCGGCTGCGCGCATTCTGGCAGCTGCGGCAGCGGCGCCGCCGCCAATGTCCTCGACCAGGCACATGGTCGCGGCAGGAAACCGTTGCTGCTCCGACTGCCGAATACGATCGGCGCCCGGCCGGGAGACGCAGTCGTCATTCAGGCGGCCGATGGCATGGTGCTGCGCGCCGTCTGGCTGGCCTATGGCGTGCCTTTGCTGTTGGCGCTGGCGGGCGCGCTGGGAATCACCGTTCTGACTGGCAGCGAACTCTTGGCCATGCTGGGCACGTTGGCCGGACTGGGTTTGGGCATCGGCTGGCTGCGCTGGCGTGGACTTGAAGCGCGCCGCCGGGAACCAATCTTGTCGATGGCATTCAAACCCTCCTCGATGGCTTCGACAGTTTTTTTCAAGGATCGCGAATCATGCTGAAACACTGGATGAAACATTGGCTCATTGCCTTCGCTCTAGGGTTTTTTCTGCTCCAGGCGCACGCGCAGTTGCCCGATTTCACCGATCTGGCGGAAAAACAGGGAGTGGCGGTGGTCAACATCAGCGCGACCCAGGTCGTACGCGGCCAGCGCTTCGGCGGCTTGCCGTTCGACGAGGACGATCCGGCGTTCGAGATGTTCCGGCGTTTCGCCCCGCACATGTTCCCCCGCATTCCTGGCGCGCCGCGTGAATTCGAGTTCGAGAACCGCTCGCTCGGCTCCGGTTTCATCATCAGCGCCGACGGCTATATCCTGACCAATGCCCATGTCGTCGAAGGCGCTGACGAGGTGATCGTCAAGCTCACCGACAAGCGCGAGTTCAAGGCCAAGGTGGTCGGCGCCGACAAGCGCACCGACGTTGCCCTGATCAAGATCGATGCACGTAACCTGCCGGTCGTGACCCTCGGCGATCCGTCCAAGCTGCGGGTCGGCGAATGGGTGGTGGCGATCGGCTCGCCCTTTGGTTTCGAGAACAGCGTGACGGCGGGGATCGTCAGCGCCAAGGGGCGTTCGCTGCCACAGGAAAACTACGTGCCATTCATCCAGACCGATGTGGCGATCAACCCGGGCAATTCGGGCGGGCCGCTGTTCAACATGAAAGGCGAGGTGGTCGGCATCAACTCCCAGATCTACAGCCGTTCGGGAGGGTACCAGGGGATTTCGTTCGCGATTCCGATCGATGTGGCGATGGAGGTGCAGGCCCAGTTGCGCGCCTCCGGCAAGGTGCATCGCGGCCGCATCGGCGTCGCGATCCAGGAAGTGACCCAGGAACTCGCCGATTCCTTCGGCCTGAGCAAACCACAGGGCGCGCTCGTCGCCTCGGTCGAGAAAGGCAGTCCGGCGGACAAGGCAGGCATCGAGGCCGGCGACGTGATCCTGCGCTTCAACGACAAACCCGTGGTGCACTCTTCCGATCTTCCCCGCATCGTCGGCAACACCAAGCCGGGCACGCGCGTGAATGTCCAGGTCTGGCGTGGTGGCGCGACCAAGGAGCTCACCGTGACCGTAGGGGAAATGCCGGACGAGGCGCCCGGGCGCGCTTTCCGTCGCGGCAAGCCGGCGGAGGCCGCGCCGGCGAATCGGCTTGGCCTCGTGCTTTCCGAGCCGACAGCGGAGCAAAAACGTCAATTGGGCATCCGTCACGGCCTGATCGTCGAAGACGTGAAGAATGGCGCGCGTAGCGACCTGCGCCCGGGTGACGTGATCCTGGCCTTGATCCAGAAAGGCGTGCAGACGGAAGTCCGCAGCGTCGAGCAGTTCAACGGCCTGCTGGCGAAGCTCGACAAGGATGCCGTCGTGACTTTGCTCGTCAAGCGCGGCGACGGTCAAACCTTCGTGACGATCAAGGGAGCGCTCGATAAATAGGCCGCTACCGGTCTTCTACGGCAGGATTGGATGCCGCTTCTGCGAGGACATGCTCGCCACGCTGGAGGACCCTGCGTGGCGAGCTTGGTTTCGCGCTGGCGGTGCGCGAGGTCGATGATGATCCGTCGTGGCGCGAGCGCTATGGCCAGCGTATCCCCGTATTGATCGTCGGGGGCGAGGAAATCCGTCACTTCTTCCTCGACTCGCAGCAGTTGCGCGCGAGGCTTTCGCGATAAAATCGACCCTGGTTTTCCCTCGAAGGCGCCGCTGGGCGCTTTTTTCATGGATCACATCCGCAACTTTTCGATCATCGCCCATATCGACCACGGCAAGAGCACGCTCGCCGACCGCATCATCCAGCGTTGTGGCGGCCTGTCAGAGCGCGAAATGTCGGAACAGGTGCTCGATTCGATGGACATCGAGCGCGAGCGCGGCATCACCATCAAGGCCCAGACTGCGGCGCTGTGGTATCAGGCCAAGGATGGCCGGCGTTACAACCTCAACCTGATCGACACCCCAGGTCATGTCGACTTCTCCTACGAAGTCTCGCGTAGCCTCTCCGCTTGCGAGGGAGCGCTGCTGGTCGTCGATGCTTCGCAAGGCGTCGAGGCGCAGACGGTGGCGAACTGCTACACGGCGATCGAGCTCGGTGTCGAGGTCGTGCCGGTGCTCAACAAGATGGACCTGCCGCAGGCCGATCCGGACAATGCCCGCGCCGAGATCGAGGAGGTGATCGGCATCGATGCCACCGACGCGATTCCCTGCTCGGCGAAAACCGGCATGGGCGTGGACGACATCCTCGAAGCGGTGATCAGTCGCGTGCCCCCGCCAAAGGGTGATCCGGGGGCGCCATTGAAAGCGCTGATCATCGACTCGTGGTTCGACAATTATGTCGGCGTCGTGATGCTGGTGCGCGTCGTCGATGGTACGCTCAAGGCCAAGGACAAGATCCGCCTGATGTCGACGGGGGCGGTGCATCTGTGCGAGCAGGTGGGAGTATTCACGCCGAAGTCGCAGACGCGCGAGCAATTGTCGGCTGGTGAGGTCGGCTTCGTCATTTCCGGCATCAAGGAGCTCAAGTCCGCCAAGGTCGGCGATACCGTGACGCTGGCCGACCGCCCGGCTGCCGAACCCTTGCCGGGCTTCAAGGAGGTCAAGCCGCAGGTCTTCGCCGGCCTTTATCCCGTCGAAGCGAATCAGTACGAGTCCTTGCGCGAGGCGCTGGAGAAGCTGCAACTCAACGACGCCTCGTTGCATTTCGAGCCGGAAGTCTCGCAGGCGCTCGGCTTCGGTTTCCGCTGCGGCTTCCTTGGCCTGTTGCACATGGAAATCGTCCAGGAGCGGCTGGAACGTGAGTTCGACCAGGATCTGATCACGACAGCGCCGACCGTGGTCTATCAGGTCAAACTGCGCGATGGCTCGGAAATCCTCGTCGAAAACCCCTCGAAGCTGCCAGAAGTGCAGAAGATCGAAGAGATTCGCGAGCCGATCATCACGACGCAGATCTTCGTGCCGCAAGACTATCTCGGCGCGGTGATCACGCTGTGCGAGGCCAAGCGCGGCACGCAAGTCGACATGCGCTTCCACGGCCGCCAGGTGCATGTCACTTACGAGATGCCGCTTGCCGAGGTGGTGTTCGATTTTTTCGACAAGCTCAAATCCGTTTCGCGCGGCTATGCCTCGCTCGATTACGAATTCAAGGAATACCGCGCCGCGGACGTCGTCAAGCTCGACATCCTGATCAACGGCGATCGCGTCGATGCCTTGTCGGTGATCGTGCATCGCGCCAACGCGCAGCATCGCGGGCGCGAGCTGGCGGCCAAGATGCGCGGGCTGATTCCACGTCAGATGTTCGATGTGGCGATCCAGGCGGCGATCGGCTCGACGATCGTCGCGCGCGAAAACGTCAAGGCGCTCAGAAAGGACGTGCTGGCGAAATGCTATGGCGGCGACGTCACGCGCAAGAAGAAACTGCTGGAAAAGCAGAAAGCCGGCAAGAAGCGCATGAAACAGGTGGGCAGCGTGGAAATTCCCCAGGAAGCCTTTTTGGCCGTGCTGCGCGTCGATGAAAGATAGGAAAAACGAAAATGAACTTCGCCTTGATTCTTTTCATCCTGCTGGTGATCAGTGGCGTGCTCTGGCTGGCCGACCGCTTTCATTTCCGCAAGCGGCGCGCGCCGGACGCCAAGGAACCGCTGTGGGTCGAATATGGGGCTAGTTTCTTTCCCGTCATCCTGATCGTCTTTTTGTTGCGCTCCTTCCTCGTCGAGCCATTCAAGATTCCTTCCGGCTCGATGATCCCGACCTTGCTGGTCGGCGACTTCATCGCCGTCAATAAATATGCTTACGGCATCCGGCTGCCGGTCCTCGACAAGAAGATCATCGAGGTGGGGGCGCCAAAACGGGGCGATGTCGTGGTGTTCCGCTATCCGCCCGATCCGTCGCTCGATTACATCAAGCGCGTGGTGGGCTTGCCCGGCGATCGCGTCGCTTACCTGAACAAGCGCCTGACGATCAATGGCCAGCCGGTCGAGGTGCGACGTGTCGGCGATCATTTCGATGCGGAACGCTTGTTCTATACACCGCTTTATGAAGAACGCCTCGGCGATCGCGAACACATGATCCTGATCGAGGACGATGCGCCAGCCTTTGTGCCGCATGTCATGCAGTTTCCCCACCGCGACAAATGCATCTACAATACCGAAGGCTTCATTTGCGAGGTGCCGGCCGGCCATTATTTCGTCATGGGCGACAATCGCGACAATTCCCAGGACAGCCGGGTGTGGGGTTTCGTTCCGGACGAGAACCTGGTCGGCAAGGCATTCTTCATCTGGTTCAATTTTGGCGATCTGAAGCGGATTGGCGGTTTTCGCTGATACCGCCAGTGAGGAGGGATAATGGACAAAGGACAACGTGGTGTGTCGCTTTCCGGCCTGCTGCTGGCTGCGTTCGTCGTTGCGCTCCTCGCGATGCTGGGGATGAAGGTCATTCCGGAATACATCGAATATAGGCAAGTGCTCGCCTCGATCAAGAAGGTGACGGCGGCGGCCGGGCCAGAGGCTACTGTCCGGCAGATCCGCGAAGCCTTCGATCGGCAGGCGAACGTAGATTACATCACCTCGATCAAGGGCGCGGATCTCGACATCACCAAGGAAGCGGGGAAGATCGTCGTTTCGTTTGCCTACGAGAAGCGCATACCGCTGTTCGCGAACGTCAGCTTGCTGCTCGATTTTTCCGGCTCGTCCAAGGAGTGAGCTTGAGCGCGCGGCTCGAACAGGCGCTTGGTCATCGTTTTGCCAAACCCGAGCTGCTGCGCCAGGCGCTGACGCATCGCAGCCACTCCTCGCCGCACAACGAGCGCCTCGAATTCCTGGGCGACAGCGTGCTCAACTGTGCGGTTGCACTGCTGCTGTTCCGCAAGTTTCCATCACTCAAGGAAGGCGAGCTTTCCCGTTTGCGCGCCAGCCTGGTGCGCCAGGAGACGCTGGCGGAGATCGCCACCGCCCTCGGCCTGGGCGACGAGCTACGGCTGGGCGAGGGAGAGTTGAAGAGTGGCGGCTTCCGCCGGCCATCGATTCTCGCCGATGCGCTCGAAGCGATCTTCGGGGCGACTTGTCTCGATGCCGGCTTCGATGCCGCGCTCTCGACGATCGAGCGGCTCTATCACGAACGCATCGAGCATCTCGATCCACACAGCGCCGGCAAGGACGCCAAGACGGTGTTGCAAGAGTGGCTGCAGGGACGACGTCTTCCGCTGCCGCAATATCAGCTGAAGGAAACGCATGGCAACGCCCATGCCCAGGAATTCGTCGTCACCTGCAACATTCCCGCCCTCGATCTGAGCGTCAGCGGACGTGGCACCAGCCGGCGCGCCGCCGAGCAGGAAGCCGCCCAGGCAGCCTTGGCAAGGCTCAGTGGCCGATGAGCAGTGGCGAACCCTTCCGCGCCGGTTATCTGGCGATCGTCGGTTGCCCGAACGTCGGCAAATCGACGTTGATGAATCGTCTGGTGGGCGCCAAGCTCAGCATCACCTCGAGCAAGGCGCAGACCACGCGGCACCGGATCCACGGCATCCTGACGACAGACACGCACCAGTTCGTTTTCGTCGACACTCCCGGCTTTCAGACCGAATACCGCACGGCGCTCAATCGCGTGATGAACCGCACCGTGAATGCAGTGTTGGCCGATGTCGATGTGATCCTCTTCGTCATCGACGCGCGGCGCTGGCGCGATGCGGATCGTGCGGTGCTGGCGCGCTTGCCGAAACAGAAGCCGATCGTGCTGGTGATCAACAAGATCGATCGCCTGGCGGACAAGAATGCCTTGCTGCCCTTCATTGCCGCGCTGGCGGCCGAGCATCCTTTTGCCGAGATCGTGCCGGTCAGCGCTGAAAAGGGGACCCATCTCGACGAGCTGTTGCGCGCGGCGGGCAAGTATCTGCCCGCGGGGCCGCCGATCTTCACGCCGGACGAGCTGACCGACCGTTCCGAGCGTTTCCTTGCCGCCGAGCTGCTACGTGAAAAGCTGTTCCGCAATCTCGGTGATGAACTGCCCTATGGCCTTACCGTCGAGATCGAGAAATTCGACGAGGAGGGCGGTTTGCGGCGCATCCATGCGGCGGTGATCGTCGACAAGGAGGCGCACAAGGCGATCGTGATCGGCAAGGGGGGCGAGCGTTTGAAGCGCATCGCCAGCGCGGCGCGGCACGACATGGAAAAACTCTTCGGCGGCAAGGTCTGGCTGGAAACCTGGGTGAAGGTGAAGAGCGGCTGGGCCGACGACGAGCGCGCGCTGAAAAGCCTCGGTTATGAATGATGACCGGCAAGCAGCGCATCGATGGTGCGGCCGCCTTTCTGCTGCACAGCTACCCTTTCAGCGAAACCAGCCTGATCCTCGAGGTCTTCGCCCGTGAGCACGGCCGGCTGGCGTTGCTGGCGCGTGGCGCGCGTCGGCCGCGTTCCAGCTTGCGCGGCATCCTGCACGCCTTCCAGCCGCTCGAACTCTCGTG
>JBKBOI010000072.1:0-8154 GCA_046294935.1 Rhodocyclaceae bacterium | reverse complement strand
ATTCGTTGAGCTTCAGGCCGGCGTCCTGGGCGAGCTTCCTGAGCGCGATGTTGTGCGCCTTCGAGCCGGTGAAATAGAGCAGCGCCGCGCCCCAGGATTCCGCAGGCACCACGCGCAGATCGACCTGCAGGCCGCTTTTGAGCACCACGCTGCCGCGCGATTCGCCGGCCGCGAGCACCTCCGTCACCTCTTCGTAGCTCGTGAAGCGGCGCATCACGGTCGCGGGCTCGTCGGTCGCGACGAGAATGTCGAGATCGCCGACCGTCTCCCGCGCGCGCCGGAAGCTGCCGGCCACCTCGATCCTTTCCACCGCGCCCGCCGCCTTCAGCCAGGCGACGAGCGATCCGGCATATTGCGCGGCGGTGACGAGCTTCAGGCGCCGGCTTTGCGACAGGTGCTGCGCCACCGCCTGCAGGATGTTCGCCTCGGTCTTGGCGCCGAAGCCCGGAAGCTGGCGGATGCGCCCGTCGCGCGCGGCACGGGCGAGCTGTTCGAGCGTCTGCACGTCGAGTTCATGCCACAGGGTGCGCACGCGCTTCGGCCCCAGGCCGGGAATGTGCAGCAGCTCGGTGATCGCTGGCGGCAGCTCCTGGCGCAGCTTTTCCAGCGCACGGCATTTGCCGGTGTCGACGATCTCGCGGATCTTCGCCGCCAGATCCTCGCCGATACCCGGCAGCTTCGTCAGATCCTCATTGCGCTCGACGAGCGTGCGCAGTTCGCGCGGCCACTCATTGACGATGCGCGCGGCATTGCGGTAGGCGCGGATGCGGAACGGATTGGCGCCCTCGATCTCGAGCAGATCGGCGATCTCGGAGAAGATCGCGGCAACGTCGGCATTGTGGATGGGCATGGGCATGTCCTCATTTCAGCGCGCAGATCGATGCCGCCCGAGGATTTTCTCTCCGGCGGAGACAGTCACTGTCGCCTCCTCCCTATAATGGCTCAAACGACAGCGTCTTTCCACCGCTCATGACTACACCCACGCCGCTTTCCGCCGATCAGCTCGCCAAGCGCTGCGATCCTGCCCAACTCGGTTTTGCCACCACTGCCGAAACCGCCGCCACGCCATCCGGCATTCCCCAAGAACGTGCGGTGGCGGCATTGCGGTTCGCGATCGAGACACGCGCGCCGGGCTTCAATGTCTTCCTGCTCGGCGAACCGGGCTGTGGCCGCCACCGGCTGGTGGCCCGGCTGCTCGCCGAGCGCGCGCCCACCGAGACCGTGCCACCGGATCTGTGCTACGTCTATAACTTCGCCGACAGCAACCGGCCGCGGCTGCTGATCCTGCCGCCGGGCCGCGGCGCACGGTTGAAGGCCGACATGCAGCAATTCGTCGCCGAGCTCGCCAAGGCGATCGCCGCCGCCTTCGAGAGCGACACCTTCCGCGGCCAGGCCGAGGCCATGCAGGAGGAATACAAGGAACGCGAAGAGCAGGCCTTGCGTCAACTTGGCCAGACCGCCAGCGAGCACGGCATCGCGCTGCTACGCACGCCGCAGGGCTTCATGTTCGCGCCGCTCAAGGGCGAGGAAACGATGGGGCCCGAGGATTTCGACGCCCTGCCCGATGAGGAGAAGGAGCGCCTCAACAAGCTGATCGATGCCTACGGCGAGGAACTCAAGGAGCTGCTGCACCAGTTCCCGCGCTGGCGGCGCGAGCTGCAAGCGCGCCTCGTCGCATTGAGCCGCGAAACGATGACGCTGGCGGTCGGACATCTGATCGAGGAGCTCAAGGCGCACTATGCCGATCTCGCCAACGTCATCTCCTTCCTCGACGAAGTGATGCGCGACGTCGTCGACAGCGCCGAGGAGCTGCGCGAAGCGAAAGGCGAGACGGAAGGCCCCGCTGCGATCGCCGGCAATCTGCCGCTATCGCGCTATCAGGTGAATCTGCTGATCGACCATGGCGCGACCCAGGGCGCACCGGTCGTCTTCGAAGATCAGCCGAGCTTCCAGAACCTGATCGGCCGCGTCGACCACATCGCCCACATGGGTACCTTGATCACCCACTTCACGATGATCCGCGCCGGCGCGCTCGCGCGCGCCAACGGCGGCTATCTGGTGCTCGACGCCGACAAGCTGCTCGCGCAACCCTATGCCTGGGAAGGGCTGAAACGCGCACTGCGCGCCTGCGAGGTGCGCATCGAATCGCTCGGCCAGATCTTCGGCCTTTTGTCGACGCTGACCATCGAGCCGGAGCCAATGCCGCTCGATCTGAAAGTGATCCTGATCGGCGGACGTCTCCTCTATTATCTTCTCAAGGAATACGATCCGGAATTCGAGCAGCTGTTCAAGGTGGCGGCCGATTTCGACGACGCCGTGCCGCGCGACGCCCCGGCCATCGCCTGCTATGCAGGATTCATCGCCGATGAGGTGCGCGCCAAAGCGCTGCGTCCGTTCGATGCCGCGGCGGTGGCGCGCGTCATCGACCATGCGGCACGCCTGGCCGACGATGCCGAGCGGCTGACGACCGCGACGCGCCGGATCGCCGACCTGCTGATCGAGGCCGATTTCCATGCGACACGATCGCAACGCGCCGTGGTGACGGCCGCCGACGTCGAGGCGGCGCTGGCCGCCCGTCGCGCGCGTAGCGAGCGCCTCCACAGACTCGGCATCGACGAGATTCGCCGCGGCGTGCGCCTGATCGATTTGTCCGGCAGCCAGGTCGGCCAGATCAACGGCCTGGTCGTCTTCGATCTCGCCGGCGAGCGCTTCGGCCAGCCGGTGCGCATCACCGCGACGATCCGCCTCGGTGAGGGCGAGGTGATCGACATCGAGCGCGAGGCCGAGCTCGGTGGGCCGATCCACTCGAAAGGCGTGATGATCCTCGCCTCCTTCCTCGCCGCGCGCTATGCCCGCCTGCAACCGTTCTCGCTCACCGCCACCCTGGTGTTCGAACAATCCTATGGCCCTGTCGAGGGTGATTCCGCCTCATTGGCCGAACTCGCCGCCTTGCTCTCGGCGCTGGCCAATGCGCCGATCCGCCAGTCCATCGCCGTCACCGGTTCGGTCAACCAGTTCGGCCAGGTGCAGGCGATCGGCGGCGTCAATGAAAAGGTCGAGGGCTTCTTCGATACTTGTCGGGCCGCGGGGCTGACTGGCGAACAGGGTGTCATCATTCCCCGCGCCAATCTCGCCCATCTGATGCTGCGGCCGGATGTGGTGGAGGCCTGTAGCGAAGGCAGGTTCCATGTCTGGGCCGTCGATGGCATCGATCAGGCCATCGAGCTGCTGACGGGGATACCGGCGGGCATCCCCGACGAACGAGGCAACATCGCGCCCGATACGATCAACTATCAGGTCGCCGTGCAGATCGCCGAAATGGCCGCGCTGCGCCAGGCGTTCGCCGAGGCGCACGGGAGCGGCAGCGGCCACAAGAAACGCAACAAACACTGAGCCGCCGTCCGGGCTTCCCTCCCTCATCTCCCCAGACTATATTGGGAAAAGGGGGGATCATGGAAAGCCCGGCAATCATCCGCAAGACCTCCGCCGACTGGCGCGTTTCGCCCAATTTCAGCGATTACGAAGGGCAGCGGCAGCATTTCGACTGGCAGGCGGCGCAGCCATTGCTCGCCGGCCCGGCGGGTTTCAACATCGGCTGGGCCGCCACCGACCGCTGGCTGGCGACGGAGCGAGCCGGGAAGGTGGCGTTTCGCTTCCTCGCCGCAGACCAGCCACCCAAAGAAATGACCTATGCCGAGCTGGCGAGACTATCCAACCGCTTTGCCCATGTCCTCCTGCGACTCGGTTGTAGCCCCGGCACACGGGTGTTCGTGCTCGCCGAGCGTATTCCCGAACTCTACATCAGCGTGCTCGGTGGCCTGAAAGCGGGCTGCGTCGTCTCGCCGCTGTTCTCGGCCTTCGGCCCCGAGCCGATCGCCACGCGCGTCAATCTCGGCAGCGGACGGGTGCTGGTGACCACCGATCTCCTTTACGCGCGCAAGGTGGCGCAGTGGCGCGATGCGATGCCGACGCTCGAGCATGTGCTGCTCGTCTCGTCGGAACGCGGGCCGACGACGGTAGCCGGGACGCTCGACTTCGACACGCTGATGGAAGCGGCGCGCGACGATCCCGTCGAGGTGACGACCGCTGCCGAAGACCTCGCGCTGCTGCATTTCACCAGCGGCACGACCGGCACGCCAAAGGGCGCGATGCACGTGCATGCGGCGATGCTGACTCACTGGGCCACCGGCTGTTACGCGCTCGACCTCCATGCCGGCGACATCTTCTGGTGCACCGCCGATCCGGGCTGGGTCACCGGCACCTCCTACGGCATCATCGCGCCGCTGCTGCAGGGTGTGACGAGCATCGTCGACCGCGAGGAATTCGACGCCGAGCGCTGGTATGCGATCCTGCAGGATCAGCGCGTCACGGTCTGGTACACCGCACCGACGGCGATCCGCATGCTGATGAAGGCCGGGGTGGAACTCGCGCAGCAATACCGCTTTCCAGAGCTGCGCTTCATCGCCAGCGTCGGCGAGCCATTGAATCCCGAAGCCGTCTGGTGGGGAAAGGAAGTGCTGGGTCTGCCGATCCACGACAACTGGTGGCAGACCGAGACCGGCGGCATCATGATCGCCAACACCCCCGCATTCGACATCAAGCCCGGCTCGATGGGCCGGCCGCTGCCGGGCATCGACGCCGCCATCGTCAAGCGGCAGGATGACGGCTCGGTCAAATTGATCGAAACGCCCGACACCGAGGGCGAATTGGCCCTGAAACGCGGCTGGCCGTCGATGTTCCGCGGCTACCTGAACAACGAGGAACGCTACCGCAAGTGCTTCGCCGGCGAATGGTATCTGACTGGCGATCTGGCCAAGCGCGATGCCGATGGCTATTTCTGGTTCATCGGTCGTCTTGATGACGTGATCAAGTCGGCCGGCCACCTGATCGGTCCCTTCGAGGTCGAGAGCGCGCTGATGGAGCATCCGGCGGTCGCCGAGGCTGGCGTGATCGGCAAGCCCGACCCGGTGGTCGGCGAGAGGGTGAAGGCCTTCGTCTCGCTGAAGAAAGGCTGGGAGGATTCCGACGCGCTGCGCAAGGAGCTGCTCGCGCATGCGCGCAAGAAGCTCGGCGCGGCCGTCGCGCCGAAGGAGATCGCCGTGCTGCCGAGCCTGCCGCGCACCCGCAGCGGCAAGATCATGCGTCGGCTCTTGAAGGCACGCGAACTGGGGCTACCCGAAGGCGATCTGTCGACGCTGGAAGGAGGCGCATGAGATGACCATCGAGCATCGCCCACCGCCACCGCCCAGCGGCCCGGTGCCGTGGCAGAAAGATTTCGCGCTGCGGATGCTTGCCGACATGGTGCGCATCCGGCGCATGGAGGAAAAGTGCGCCGAGCTCTATGGCGCAGGCCAGATCCGCGGCTTTTTGCATCTCTACATCGGCCAGGAGGCGGTGGCCGTCGGCGCGCTGCATGCGCTGCGGCCGGAAGACAACGTCGTCGCCACTTATCGCGAACATGGCCATGCGCTGGTGCGTGGCCTGTCGATGAACGCGATCATGGCCGAAATGTTCGGCAAGCAGGAAGGTTGCTCGCGTGGCCGCGGCGGCTCGATGCATCTGTTCGACGCCAGCACGCGCCTTTATGGCGGCAATGCGATCGTCGGCGGCGGCTTGCCGCTGGCCACCGGCCTGGCGCTGGCGGCGCGGATGTTGCGCGAAGACCGCATCACCGCCTGCTTCTTCGGCGAGGGCGCGGTCGCCGAAGGCGCTTTCCACGAGGCGATGAATCTCGCCGCGCTGTGGAAGCTGCCGGTGCTGTTCTGCTGCGAGAACAATCTCTACGGCATGGGCACGGCGATCGAGCGCGCCGAGGCGCAGACCGACCTGTGCGCGAAAGCCGCCGCCTACGGCATGCCGGCGCTGCGCGCGGACGGCATGGACGTCGTCGCGGCGCACGAGACCACCCTGGGAGCGCTCGCGCGTATGCGCGAGACCGGCGGGCCGGTGTTCGTCGAATACCAGACTTACCGCTTCCGCGCCCACTCGATGTTCGATGCCGAGCTCTACCGCGACAAGGAGGAAGTCGAAGCGTGGAAGACGCGCGGCCCGATCCACACCTTCACGGCGCGCCTCAAGGCCGAGGGCAAGCTGTCGGAAGAGGAATTCCTCGCCATCGATGCGGCGGCCCAACGCGAGGTCGAAGCGGCGGTCGCCTTTGCCGAAGCCGGTCATTGGGAACCGGTCGAGGATTTGCTGAAGGACGTCCATACCTCATGAGCCGCCGACTCTCCTACCGCGAAGCGATGCGCGAAGCGATGCGCGAAGCCTTGCAGAAAGATCCGCGAGTGATCCTGATGGGCGAGGACGTCGGCCGCTATGGTGGCACCTATGCGTTCTCGAAGGGCTTCCTCGACGAATTCGGACCGGAACGCATCCGCGACACACCCTTGTCCGAACTCGGCTTCGTCGGCACCGGCATCGGCGCCGCGCTGGGGGGGCTGCGGCCGATCGTCGAGGTGATGACGGTGAATTTCAGCCTGCTCGCGCTCGACCAGATCGTCAATACTGCGGCATTGCTGCGACACATGTCGGGCGGTCAGTTCTCGGTGCCGCTGGTGATCCGCATGGCCACCGGCGCCGGCCGCCAGCTCGCCGCCCAGCATTCGCACAGCCTGGAAGGCTGGTATGCGCACATCCCCGGCATCAAGGTGCTCGCGCCGGCGACCATCGAGGATGCCCGTTACATGCTGGCACCGGCGCTGGCCGACCCCGACCCGGTGGTGATCTTCGAGCATGCCGGCCTGTTCAACCTGGAAGGCGAACTGCCGGACATGGCCCGTGTCGACATCCATTCGGCAAAGGTGCGCCGCGAAGGCGGCGACGTCGCGCTGATCACCTACGGCGGCTGTCTGCCGAAGGCGCTCGCCGCCGCGGATGTGCTCGCCCGCGAGGGCATCGAGGCCGAAGTGCTCGACCTGCGCGTGCTGCGCCCGCTCGATACCGGCAGCATCGTCGCGTCGGTCGCCAAATGCCACCGCGCGGTGATCATCGACGAGAACTGGAAGAGCGGCGGTTTCGCCGCCGAAGTGATGGCACGCATCATGGAAAACGCCTTCTACGAGCTCGATGCCCCGGTGGCGCGCGTATGCAGCGAAGAAGTGCCGATTCCCTACGCGAAACACCTCGAGGATGCGGCGCTGCCGCAGCCGGAAAAAATCGTCGCTGCCGTCAAGGAGATGCTCGGATGAACGCCCCCATCCCCCCAGCCCCCTTCCCGAGGAAGGGGGAGACTGCTGGCTCGCTGCGCTCGAAGGGTAGCTACTTATGATCGACTTCAAGCTGCCGTCGCTCGGTGCCGACATGGACGAGGGCACTTTGCTCGAATGGAAGGTGAAGCCCGGCGACACGGTGAAGAAAGGCCAGGTGGTCGCCGTCGTCGATACCGCGAAGGCGGCGATCGACGTCGAGTGCTGGCAGGAGGGCACGGTGGCCGAACTGCTTGCACGACCCGGCGAGAAGATGCCGGTCGGCACCGTGATCGCGCGCCTGATCGCGCCGGAAGAATCGGCCCATCCCCAGCCCTCGGCGGGCGAAGCCGCGGCGCTGGCGGCGCCCCGCGCAGAGGCGACCACCACCCCCTCGCCCGCGGTCGAGACGATGCAAAAAATCGGCGCTGGCGAGACGGCACCCCGGCCCGGCGAACGCCACCGCATCTCGCCAGCGGCCAAAAAGCGCGCCAGCGAGCTGGGCATCGACGTCGAAAGGCTTGCAGGCAGCGGGCCGCAAGGCGCCGTGACGCTCGAAGACGTCGAAAAAGCCGCAGCCGCTCGGCCGTCTGCTAGCCAGCCAGCCGCCGACCGCGCCCAGGCGATGCGCCAGACGATCGCCGCGGCGATGAGCCGCTCGAAACGCGAGATTCCGCACTACTACGTCAGCGAGGACATTCCGCTTGCGCGCATGCTGGCCTGGCTGCAGGAGACGAACGCGCAGCGGCCGATGAGCGAACGGCTGCTGCCGGCTGCGGTGTTGTTGAAAGCCGTCGCGCGCGCGCTGGCCGACTATCCCGAGCTCAACGGCCATTATCTGGATGGCGTCTTCCAGCCGGCGAAAGCCGTGCATCTGGGCGTGGCGATCTCGCTGCGCGGCGGCGGCCTGGTCGCCCCCGCGCTGCTCGATGCCGATGGCAAGCCGCTGACGCAGCTGATGCAGGAG
>JBKBOI010000071.1:0-8165 GCA_046294935.1 Rhodocyclaceae bacterium | reverse complement strand
CCGTGCGTCGGCGAGGAAATGCACTTCGGTGCCGCGGCCCTTGGTCTCACCGACGACTTTCAGCGGTGAGACTTCGATGCCGTCATGCACCTCGACGATGCGGTCGACCGGCAGGCCGCGACGGAACTCGATGAAATGTTTCTTGCCATCGCGCCTCACCGTCAGCCGCAGCCATTCCGACAGGGCATTGACGCAGGAGACGCCGACGCCGTGCAGGCCGCCGGAGACTTTGTAGGAATTCTGGTTGAATTTGCCGCCCGCATGCAGGCCGGTCAATGCGATCTCCGCGGCAGAACGCTTCGGCGTGTGCTTGTCGTCGTACTTGATACCGACCGGTATACCGCGGCCATTGTCGGTCACCGAGATCGAATTGTCGGCATGGATGGTGACGACGATGTCATCGCAATAGCCGGCCAATGCCTCATCGACGGCATTGTCGACGACCTCGAACACCATGTGGTGCAACCCGGTGCCATCGGAAGTGTCGCCGATGTACATGCCCGGGCGCTGCCGCACGTTCTCCGGAAAATCGAGCTGCGTGATCGAATCTTCGTTGTAGCCGCCGTTTTGCGGTTCCTGCGTTTTTTCCGTCATCTGTCTTTCACCGTCAGATGCGCATCGGCATCACGACATATTTGAATCGTTCGCTGTCCGGCAAGGTGATGAGGGCGCTGGAATTGCTATCGGCCAAGCGGAACTCGATCGTGTCGGCGCCGATGTTGTTGAGCACATCGAGCAGATAATTGACGTTGAAGCCGACGTCCAGCCCATCGCCGGCATAATCGATTTCCAGTTCTTCCTGGGCTTCTTCGTTTTCGGCGTTGCTCGAGATGATCTTCAGGCTGCCCGCAGCGAGCACGAGCCGAACGCCGCGGAACTTCTCGTTCGTGAGAATCGCGGCGCGTTGCAGCGCATGCTGGAACGCCGCCCTATCGAGCCGTACGATCTTGCCCTGATGCTGCGGAATGACCCGCTCGTAATCGGGGAACTTGCCATCGATCAGCTTGCTGATGAATTCGACATTGTCGAAAGCAAACCGCGCCTGCGTCGGAGTCAAGGCGATTTCGAGGGCCTCATCGTTGTCGGCGAGCTGGCGGGACAATTCGAGCACCGCCTTGCGCGGCAGGATGGCCTCGCCCCGTTCTTGTTCCGTACGCTCGATGGTCTCGCTGGCAAATGCCAGACGGTGACCGTCGGTCGCCACCAGGCGCAGCTCATTGCCCTGCACCACGAGCAATAGACCATTCAGATAATAGCGGATGTCCTGCTGGGCCATTGCATATTGCACCAGCGACAGTTGCCGCTTGAGCTGTTTTTGCGAAAGGCGCAGCGTCAGCGTCTTGCCTTGGGCAATGGCCATGCGCGGAAAATCCTCGGCCGGCAAGGTCTGGAGATTGAAACGGCTCTTGCCCGCCTTCAATTGCAGGCGCTTTTCGTCGAGAGTCAGACTCACCTCGCTGGATTCCGGCAGGGAGCGCAGAATGTCCTGCAGCTTGCGTGCCGCCACCGTGATGGCGGTAGCTTCGGGCCCGCTCGATACGGTCGAGGTGCGGATCTGCATTTCGATGTCGGTCGCCAGCAGCATCAGGCGTTCGCCCATCTTCTCGATCAACACGTTCGAGAGGATCGGCAGAGTATGCCGTTTCTCGACGATGCCACACACCGCTTGCAGGGGAACCAGCAATTGATCGCGAGGGCCTTCATATAAAAGCATTTCGATAACCCCTTGATGATGATATTGAGGGAAGGGCGACTTTTGTGGATGAACAGTTTAAATACATGAGGAACAACGCATTGTCCCGCTGTAGCAAACCGTGGATGAGGCTGTGGGATATTGTGAGTAGCTGTGGATGGAAGCCGTGAATCGGCAGGAGGTCAAGGTTATCCACATTTTTTCCCGGACTTGTCCATGATGACGCTGTGAATTTTCTAGCCCTTGATGGTTTGCGTGAGTACGAGCAGATCCTTGTTGAGCACACTGTCCTTGCTGCGCAATTCGGCGATCGTACGGCAGGCATGGAGAACCGTCGTGTGATCACGGCCGCCGAAGGCCTCGCCGATTTCGGGCAGGCTATGCGGTGTCAGTTCACGTGCCAGCCACATCGCGACCTGGCGCGGGCGGGCGATGTTGCGGCTGCGCTTCTTCGAATACATGTCGGCGACTTTGATCTTGAAATAGTCGGCGACGGTCTTCTGGATCAGCTCGAGGGTGAGCTGACGGCTATGGGCGCCGATGATGTCTTTCAGGGCTTCTTTGGCCAGTTCCAGGTTGATTTCGCGGTTGTGGAAGCGCGCGAAGGCGAGCACTTTCTTCAGCGCGCCTTCGAGCTCGCGCACATTGGAACGCAGGTTTTTGGCGATCAGGAAGGCGACGTCGTCGCCGAGTTCGATCGATTCGCTCGCGGCCTTCTTCTTCAGGATCGCGACGCGCATCTCCAGTTCAGGGGGTTCGATCTGGACGGTCAGGCCCCAGTCGAAGCGGGAAATCAGCCGCTCTTCGAGACCCTGGATGTCCTTCGGGTAGGTATCGCAGGTGATGACGATCTGTTTCTTGGCTTCGACCAGCGCATTGAAGACGTAGAAAAATTCTTCTTGGGTGCGCGCCTTGCCGTTGAAGAACTGGATGTCGTCGATCAGCAGCACGTCCAGCGAACGGTAGGTGCGCTTGAAGGCATCGAAGGATTTCTGCTGGTAGGCGCGGATGACATCCGAGTAGTAATCCTCGGCATGGATGTAGCGGATGATCTTGTCGGGCGCATGACGCAACGCCTCGTTGCCGAGGGCATGGATCAGATGGGTCTTACCAAGGCCGACGCCGCCATAGATGAACAGCGGGTTGTAGGAAGACCCGGGGTTGAGCGCGACCTGCTGGGCCGCCGCGCGCGCCAGATCGTTTGAACGGCCGCTCACCAGTGTATCGAAGGTGAAATCCGGATTCAGACGTGTCCGAGCGTATTCAGGCAGATCGACGGGATCGATCGATTTTTCGCTTGCGGCTATCACATCTTCCCTGTCGGACGATGCCGGAACGTCTGCGCTCATCTTGTTGGCAGCTTCCTGCAGCAGGCCAGTAGGTGTTTCGTCGAGCGCGAGATCGATGGTGATGGGCTCGGGAAAATACTCCCGGGAGAGCGCCTCGATGCGATCGAGGTAGCGCTCGCGCACCCAGCGCAGTATGAAACCGTTGGGGGCGAGAAGGCGCATCCGCCGCTCGGCATCGTCTGTCTCGATGCGCAGCGATTTGATCCATGCGTTGAATTGCTGTGCCGGCAGTTCGCTTTGGAAGCGCGCCAGGCAGTCCGCCCAGAATTGTCTCATTCAGTGATATGAATTTTCGAGGATTTTCATCGACCGCCGGGGTTGGCAGGAATGACTGCCGCGAGCGCACGAGAGGATTCCCGTGCGCAACCAAAGAGCCCCTTTGGCTGCGATTCTAACCAAATCAGTATGGGTTATCCACAACCCCGATGGCGGCCGAAACGGTGCGCAAGATCCAAGTCCTTGACAAATCATCGCACGACAGGCTGTAATACATAGCTTTTTTCAGTCAAGGATGCCGACATGAAACGAACCTATCAACCTTCCGTGGTGCGCCGCAAGCGCACGCATGGCTTCCTCGTCCGTTCCCGCACCCGCGGTGGCCGCGCCGTGCTGCGCGCACGCCGTGCCAAGGGCCGTCATCGTCTGGCCGTCTGATCGCGCTTGAACGACCGCGGCCCGGTTGCCGATGCTGATTCCGGCGGGCGCGGTTTCAGTCGGACCTTCCGGCTGCTGAAGCCGCGGGAATTCGCCGCAGTCCTTTCCGCCCGGCGGGTAGTGCGTAGTTCCCGTTTTGCCCTGCATTTCCAGGCAAACGGCCTGCCCTATCCGCGTTTGGGCATGGTGATTCCAAAAAAGCAGGCGCGCAACGCCGTATTGCGCAATGCGATCAAGCGTCAGGCACGTGAGGTCTTCCGCCTGAAACGGACCGGACTGCCGACATTCGACCTGGTCCTGCGTCTCACGCAGCCGGTGACGGCGATGGAGAAAACGGCTTGGCGCGCGGAGATCGAGACGCTGCTCGATCGGCTCGTCAAGGCCGGTCAAGGCAAGCCGGAAGCGAATGGCAGGGAAGGGGGCACGGCATGAAACGCCTGCTGGCCCTGCCGCTGATCTGGCTGGTGCGCGCCTACCAGCTGTTCGTCAGCCCTTTCTTCCCACCCTCCTGCCGTTTTCATCCCACCTGCTCGCATTATGCGATCGAGGCGCTCGAAAAGCATGGCCCGCTGCGCGGCGCCTGGCTGGCGGTGCGCCGCGTCTTGCGCTGTCATCCCTGGCATCCGGGCGGACACGATCCGGTGCCGTAGAATGGCACGTCTTTTTTCGTCGTAGCCTCCACCGATCATGGACACTCAACGCCTGATTCTGCTGCTGGTCTTCTTGTTTTCCTGCATGATGCTGTGGGATGCCTGGCAGCGCAAGGATGTTCCACCGCCCGCGACGGCGACCCAGCAGGCTTCGGCCATCCCGTCGGCTGGCAGCGCTTCCGGAACCGTCCCTTCCGGCAGTGCCGTCCCGCCAGCGCCGACTGCCGCGCTCACGCCACCCCCTTCCCAAAGTCCTGCCACTGCCGTGCCAGGCGCCGTGACGAAGGTGCGCACCGATCTGGTCGAAGCGGAGATTTCTTCCCAAGGGGGCGATCTGGTGCGCTTGGTGCTGTTGAAGCATCAGGCGCATGGCAAACCGGGCGAACCCTTCGTCCTCATCGACCCGGCCTATGCTTACGCGGCCCAATCTGGGCTGATCGGCCAAGGACTGCCGAACCACAAGTCCGCCTGGACGCTGCCGGCGCGAGAGATGAAACTCGAGGAAGGCGGGGATGAGCTGCGCGTCGCGCTCGAAGCGCCGCTCGAAGGCGGCGGCAAGGTGGTCAAGACCTATGTCTTCAAGCGTGGCAGTTATCTGATCGATGTCCAATACCGCTTCGTCGACGCCCAGCCGCCGGCCGGCGCGCATGCCTATTTCCAATTGGTGCGCAATGACATGCCGCCTGAAGGAACGGGCGGCGCGATGTCGACCTCGACTTTCACCGGCGCGGCTTTCTACACCGAACAGGACAAGTTCAAGAAGATCGAATTCAAGGCCTTCGGCGAAAAAGGCAAGCATCCGACCGTGGCCGACGACGGCTGGGTGGCGCTGGTGCAGCATTACTTCGTTTCCGCCTGGATTCCGGCCAATGGGCCGCGGGAATATTTCACCCGCAAGCTGGATGGCAACCTCCATGCCGCGGGGGTGATCCTGCCACTGTCCGGCCCGGAACTGACGGTTCCCTTGTATGCCGGGCCGCAGGAGCAGGACAAGCTGGAGAAGATCGCGCCGGGGCTGGAGCTGGTCGTCGATTACGGCTGGCTGACCTTCATCGCCGCGCCGCTCTTTTGGGTGCTGCAATGGCTCTACAAGCTCGTCGGCAACTGGGGCTGGGCGATCATCCTGCTCACCGTGCTGATCAAGCTGATCTTCTTCCCGCTCTCCGCCGCCAGCTACAAGTCGATGGCGAAGATGCGCGTGCTCACGCCGAAGCTGATGAAGCTCAAGGAGATGTATGCCGACGACAAGCAGCGCATGAACTTGGAGATGATGGAGCTCTACAAGCGCGAGAAGGTGAATCCCTTGGGCGGCTGCTTGCCGATCCTGGTGCAGATTCCCGTGTTCATCGCCCTCTACTGGGTGCTGCTCGGCACCGTCGAGCTGCGCGGCGCGCCCTGGCTCGGCTGGATCACCGATCTGTCGGTGAAGGATCCCTACTACGTGCTGCCGATCGTCATGGGCATATCGATGTTCGTGCAGACCAAGCTCAATCCGACACCGCCGGATCCGATCCAGGCGAAGATCATGCTGTGGATGCCGATCGTCTTCACCGGCATGTTTTTGTTCTTCCCGGCTGGCCTGGTGCTTTACTGGACGGTGAACAACATCCTGTCGATCGCCCAGCAGTGGCAGGTCAATCGGATGATCGAGGCCAGTGGCCTCAAAGCGCACTGAGACGATCGCCGCGATCGCCACGCCGCCAGGCCGCGGTGGCGTGGGCATCGTGCGTGTTTCCGGCCGGAATCTGCTGCCGATGGCCGTCCGGCTGACGGGCAAGCCCAGCGAGCAGATCCGGCCGCGCCGCGCGATCTTCACCGATTTCCTCGCCGCCGACGGCAGCCTGCTCGACCTGGGGTTGTTGATCCATTTTCCGGCACCGCATTCCTTCACTGGCGAGGATGTGCTCGAACTCCATGGCCATGGCGGCCCGGTGGTGATGCATACGTTGCTCTCGCGCTGCCTGGAGCTCGGCGCGCGGCTCGCCGAGCCGGGGGAATTTTCCCGGCGCGCCTTCGAGAATGACAAGATCGACCTCGCCCAGGCCGAAGCCATCGCCGATTTGATCGAGGCGGCTTCCACCCAAGCCGCCCGCGCCGCGCTACGCTCGCTCTCAGGCGAGTTTTCTCACGCCGTGCGAGCACTCACTGACGGCTTGATCGAGTTGCGGAGTCTGATCGAGGCGACGCTCGATTTTCCCGACGAAGAGCTCGATCCGCTTGCCGACACCGACATCGTGCCGCGGTTGGAGAAATTGCGCGCCGATCTTGCGCAATTGCGCGCGCGGGCGCGCGAAGGCAGCGTGCTGCGCTCCGGTCTCACGGTGGTCTTGGCGGGTCTGCCGAACGTCGGCAAATCCTCGCTGCTCAACCGGCTGGCCGGCGAAGAGCGGGCGATCGTCACCGACATCGCCGGCACGACGCGCGATGCGGTGCGCGAGACGATCCTGGTCGAGGGCATCCCCGTCTCGATCATCGACACCGCGGGACTGCGCGAGACCGAGGATGCAGTCGAAAAGATCGGCATCGCCCGCACCTGGCAGGAAATCGCGAAGGCCGACGCGATCTTGCAGATCGTCGATGCCCGATGCGGCATCACTCCAGCAGACAAAGCGATCATCGCCCGACTACCGTCTGGCATCGAGCGGATCGTGATCGAGAACAAATGCGACCTGGCGCAGCGGCCCGCGGGCCGTCATGTCGTCGAAGGCATCACTCATCTCGTGCTCTCTGCGAAGCAAGGCACGGGCATCGAATTGCTGCATGCAGAACTGCTGCGCATCGCCGGCTGGCATGGTCATGGCGAAGACGTCCTGCTGGCGCGGGCGCGGCATCTCGAGGCGCTGGCGGCAGCCGAGACGCGACTTGACGCGGCGCAGGAGCATTTGCATCAGCTCGAACTGGCTGCCGAAGAGTTGCGGCTGGCCCAGCAGGCCTTGTCGACCATCACCGGAGAATTCACCGCCGACGACCTGCTGGGCGTCATCTTCAGCCGGTTTTGTATCGGCAAGTGAAGAAACGCGGCGCTGAAGACGCGAACGGCGCAAGGGGGCCCGCCGTAGGCGGGGGGCCGATGAGGGAGCATCATGCCGGCTCAGCCCAGCATCGCCCAGACGTCGTATTCCATCACCGGCCTCGATGCCTTCTGCAGGAAGGTATCGGCCTGGCGCTTGCCTTCTGCGGCCGTTCCGGCCTCCCGGATGGCGGTGATGCGCCAGCCGCTGTCACTGAGGGAGCTCTTGATGAGGTCGAGCGGATTGGCGCGCCTATCGCGGATGCCGCCGAATCGAATAACCATCTTGGCATCCTCTGCGCACACCTCTTCCGCGTTGCGCCATACCTGTCGCAGATCGGCGGCGAAGGTCTCTGGGCTATCGTGGGCTATCTGACCGCGTGCGGAGTAATCCACTGTATCGGGTCCGCCAAGGAACCAGCCGCGTAGCCATTGATCGGGGATGTAGGTGCGCATCCCGTAGTAAGGCGGCGACGTGATGACCCACTTGATCCGGTAGCCGCCTGGACGCAAGCTATCCGCATCGCGGCTGTCGGCCAGCCGCACCTCACCCGACACGCGCGGCGCTGGCGGCTCGAAAAACCGCCGCGCCCGTCGCCCAATGACGGTCATGACATCGACCTGCGCCGGCCGAAGGCCTCGCGCTTGCCAGAAGCGCACGGCGTAATCCGGCTTGGGGGCGTAGGTGCGCGGGCTCTGATTGGAGTAGTAGCCGGGGATGGTTTTCTGCTTCGGGCCATGCAGTGCGCCGAGGATGATGGCACGCAGGGCGACACGTGCCTCGGACGCGCAGTCTTCCAGGAAGGCTT
>JBKBOI010000070.1:0-8219 GCA_046294935.1 Rhodocyclaceae bacterium | reverse complement strand
TGAAGGGTTTATCATGGAACACAACGTGCTTAAGTATTCGCTTATATAATTTTCCAGAAACTCCAAAAACCAAAAGGAACATCGTGATGACAACCCCAAGCTCTGCAACGCCTGCCGCTCCATATTCCCGCCTCGCTCATTACCCGGTACCCCTGTTCGCCACGGTGATGGGCACCAGCGGTCTAGCCATCGCCTGGAAAAAAGCCGGCCATGTGCTGGGCCTGCCGGCTGGAATCGGCATCGCCCTGCAATGGTGGGCACTGGCGCTTTTCGTCGTCATCGCGCTCGGCTATCTCGCTAAGATGTCCTCCCACTGGGAAGCGGTGAAAAAGGAGTTTTCCCACCCGGTGCGTCTCAACTTTTTTCCGGCGATCTCGATTTCCGTGCTGCTCCTCGCCACCGCTTTTGCGGAGAACTCGGCCGCTTTCGCCGAAGGGCTGTGGATGGCCGGCGCCACGCTGCATCTGGTCTTCACGCTCGTCGTGATGAGCAGCTGGATCCACCACACGCGCTATGAAATCAAACATGCTAACCCCGCCTGGTTCATCCCGGTCGTCGGCAACGTGATCGTGCCGGTCGCCGGCGTCGCTTTCGCACCAATCGGTATTTCCTGGTTTTTCTTCAGCATCGGGCTGATCTTCTGGATCGTGCTGCTGACCATCGTCATGTATCGGCTGTTTTTCCACGAACCACTGCCCGAGCGCCTGACGCCGACGCTATTCATTTTGATCGCGCCGCCCGCCGTCGCCTTCATCGCCTGGACGAAACTCAACGGTGGTCAAATCGACGCTTTCGCCCAGATCCTCTACAACGTCGCATTGTTCCTCACCTTGCTGCTCGCCGCCAACGCGCTGCGCTTCTTCCGGCTGCCTTTCTTCCTCTCGACATGGGCCTACTCCTTCCCGCTCGCCGCGATCACCATCGCCACGCTGCTGATGGCCGAACGCACGGCGGGTTTCTTCGTCGGCCTGTCCTGGCTGTTGCTGGGCGTGCTGAGCGTCGTGCTGTTGCTGTTGACGCTGCGCACCCTGCAAGCCGCGCTACGTGGCGAGATCTGCGTGCCTGAATGAATCTTGCGGCGTTTGGCGTGCCGTCTTGCCAGCGCCGACTTTTCGCTCATCCAGCGGGGCGCAGCCTTGCTGGACGAAAGTCGATCTTCACTGCAACAGGCGCACCTCGCGCTGGGGAAAGGGAATTTCGATGCCTGCGGCCTGGAAGGCCCGCCAGATGGCCAGATGGATGTCCGACCTGATCTGTAAGGTGCCTTCGGTGGGATCGGCGATCCAGAAACCCAATTCGAGATCGATGCCAGAATCGGCGAAACGAACGACGAAGGCCTTCGGCGGCGGATCGGCAAGCACGCGCGGCTGTGCTCGCGCCGCCTCGACGAGGATCGCCAACGCACGTTCCAGATCGCTGCCATAGGCGACCTGTACCTGGATGGCGATACGCACCTGAGTATCGCTATAGGTTTCGTTGTTGATCATCGAGCCGACCAGCATCTCGTTGGGCACGATCGTCTCGACACCGCCCGCGCCGCGCAGCACCGTGTAGCGCGTCGTGATGCGCGTGACGACGCCGCGTTGGCCGCCCACCTCGATCAGATTGCCGAGCTGGATCGAGCGATCGAGCAGGATGATGAAGCCCGAAACATAGTTGGCGGCGATCTTCTGCATGCCGAATCCCAGGCCGACGCCAAACGCACCGCCGAACACCGAAAGCGCGGTCAAATCGATGCCGACCGCTGGCAGGGCGATCAGCACCGCGAGCAGCGCGAGCAGCGCGCGCGCAAGGCGCGCCAGCACCAGGCGCAGATTGCCGTCGAGGGTTTGCGCGCCCATCAACCGCGCCTCGACGAATACACCGAGCCAGAGCGCGATCAGCAGGGTCGCCAGCACCGCGCCAATGCCTTGCAGGATCAGCCACAAATTCAGCCGCGTCCGGCCGATCGTGAAGCCGATCCCTTCGAGGAACTCGACCAATTGCGGTAGCAGGCCGAGGATGTGTAGCGCCACCACGCTCCACACCAAGAGCGCGAAGCCGCGTTCCAGGCCCGCGAGCCAAGGTGCCGTCGCAGAGAACGTGTGGCGCACGACGAACATCACGGCGCGGATGATCAGCAGCGAGGTCAGCAGCGGGATCGCCAGGTTGAGCAGATTCACATGATGCCAATGCGCGAGGAGCGGGCGCGCGGCGAGCACGAGAAGCAGCATCGCCGCAGGCAGGCCGATGCGCTTCAGGCCACGCTGGCCGAAGCGGCGGGCGACATTCTCGACCTCGCCCGAATGAGCGAAGCGCCGCTGCACCCAGCGGTCGAACAGCCAGGCCAGCGCGAAACACCCGGCCAGTACGGCGATCTGCCAGACCACTTCGGGCCGCTGCAGATCCTCCCACAGATCGAGCAGCAGGCTGCCGAAGGGGGCCGAAGGCGCGCTCATGGCCGCAGCGCTTCGGCAAAAGGCAGCGCATCGGCGTGATGGCGCCGCCAGTTGGCATAATAGGCCTGCGCCAGTGCCGGGTTGTCGTGCAGGATCAGGAGGTTCTCCGCATTGCGCGCCTGCGCCGACCAGGTGAAGTTGTAGCTGCCGGTGATGACCACAGGGTGAGGGCCTTCGACGTCGATGAGCAGGATTTTATTGTGGGCGGCAGCATAGCGGGTTTCCAGGCGCACCGGGATGCCGGCGGCGGCGAGTTTCGGCACCTGGGAATTTTCGCCATTCACCACCATTTCCCGGTCGGCGAGCACTTCCACCCTGATGCCACGCGCATGGGCGCTGAGGAGCGCGCGGGCGATGTTGCGGCTGGAGAGCAGGAACATCTGCACATGCACGCTGCGCTGCGCCGCGTCGATCGCGCGCAGCACCGCGCCTTCGGCATCGTCCCATGGCGCAAACAGCACCTCGATGCGGCCGCTGGCCGGCACTTCGACCGCACCGACCGGCGACAGGAACAGCATCAGGCATGCCAGCAGCCACGGCTTCATTTCGCCCACTCCAGCACGGCAGCATAAAAACCATCGGTGCCGTGAACGTGCGGCAAAAGCACGAGATCGTCGCCGGCAAGCTCGATGTGGATGCCCTGCGCGGCGAGGATCTGCCCAGCCGGGCGCCGGGAAAATTGCCGCTGCGCAGCGAGGAAGGCGGCGACGATCGCTTCGTTCTCTTCGGGCAGCAGGCTGCAGGTAGCATAGACGAGCCTTCCGCCCGGCTTGACCAGCCGCGCCGCGGCGGAGAGGATCGCAGACTGCTTGGCGGTCAGCTCGATGATGTCCTGGGGCGTCTGCCGCCATTTCAGATCGGGATTGCGCCGCAACGTGCCAAGCCCGGAACAGGGCGCATCGACCAGCACGCGGTCGCACTTGCCGGCCAGACGCTTCACATGAGCGTCGTTCTCGTGAGCGAGCGCGATCGGATAGACGTTCGACAGCCCCGAGCGCGCCAGCCTCGGCTTGAATTTCGCCAGCCGCTTGGCCGAGACGTCGAAAGCATACAGCCGCCCCGTCGAGCGCATCAGCGCGCCGAGCAGCAGGGTCTTGCCGCCCGCGCCGGCGCAGAAATCGACGACCATCTCGCCGCGCCTCGGGGCAACGAGATGCCCGATGAGTTGGCTGCCCTCGTCCTGCACCTCGATGCTGCCGTCGAGAAACAGCGGATGCTTCGCCAAAGAGGGCTTGCCGGCGAGACGGATGCCGTGCGGAGCATAAGGGCAGGCCGTCGCCGCGATGCCTTCCTGATTAAGCCGCGCCAGCACATCGTCGCGCCGCGCCTTGAGGACATTCACGCGCAGATCGAGCGGCGCCGGCTGGTTCAGCGTCCGGGCAGCCGCGGCAAGCTCGCCCCGTGGCATCCGCGCAGCCAGCCGCTCGACCAGCCAGTCGGGCAGGTCGGTTTCCTCACCCAGCGTCAGTGCGGGTTCCGGTCGTGCCTTCAATCCCGCCAGCCATTCGGCGTCGTGTTTCGACAGCGCCTCTTCCAGCATGCGCAGGCTCAGACCACCATGGCGCAACAGCGCGGCGAGCGCGAGCTGCCTGGCATCGGCCTGTGGAGCGATCCAGGCCGCGAGCGAGCGCTTGCGACGCAGCACCGTGTAAGCGGTCTCGGCGATGAAGGCACGCTCGCGCGGCCCACAGCGATGGCGGCGAAAAAACGCCGCCAGCACGGCATCGGCCGGCTGACGGAATTGCAGCAACTCCTGCACTGCCTCACAGGTCTGATCCAGAAGTGTGGCAGGAAGATTCCTCATCGTGGTAGATCCGTTTCGACGATTTCGATGCTGCTGACGGTTTGGTCGTAAACCTCGCCCTTGCGGTCGCGGTGGCGGATTTTCAACGGCAGACGGGTTTCGACATCCAACCAGATTTCGGTGACGTCTTCGCCTGGTCGTCCCGTCACCGTGAGATGTTGCGCCGGCCGCCTCCCCTGCGGCGTCTCGAGGATGGATTCCGCATCGACCGCGATGCGATATTCCCCCAGTTTGCGCGCCGTTGCGATCCTCATTCCATATTCCGGCTCGTCGAGCGGCCATCCGGCCAGCTGGAAGAATACCGACAGCAAGTCCTGCGCGCCATCCACGAAGGGGACGCTGCCGCCACGAGAAAACACGATCATCCCATCGGCGGCGAAATCCACCCGCTCCGCCTCCCGGCCTTCGCGTTCGATGACGAACACCTGCGGCCGAACGCCAAAGGCATCGAAACCGCCACGGCTCGTCTGGATCACCCTCACGGGACGGAACAAGCCGACGAGACCGGTCGTCTCGGCCACGGTCTGCAACGTGTAATGCGTGGCATCGTATTCCCAGGACCATTCGGTCTGTCCAAGGACAAATCCCTTATCGCCACGCGAGACCTGATAGACGATCCGGCCACGCGTCGGCCAGCGGGAGGCAAAAGTCGGCGCTGGCGAGGCGGCACCGTGGTCGGGCGAATCCGCCGGCCGGGCGGCACCGTGATCTGGCGAATCCGCCGGCCTCGGCATGTCGGCCATATCGGCGGCCGGGGGGCTTTCCGATTCATCCGGCGCACGTAGCGGGGGCGCGTCGGGCTCCACGGGAGGCGATGCGCTTTCCGGAAGGCTCGCCTGCGGCTCGACCGGCGCCGGCGGCTCGGCCGGCCGCGTCTCCGCCGCTTTGCCGCGCGGGGTTTTCTGCACGATTGGCGCCATAGAGGACGCAGGCGCAGGTGGAGGCACGGGCGCCAGCACGAGTGTCGCATCGAGGCGCTGCGTCATGGGCTCCTCTTGCATCGGCAAGGACCAACCCGGCGACAGCAACACACCGAGATGCAGGGTCAGCGAGGCGGCCAGCGCCAGCCACAACGGCAGCATCGTCTTATCGCGCGGGTACCCGCAAGGCAAGCTGGGCGGCTGTCGCATCGTCTTCCCAGATCACCCTTCCCTGCTCCAGCCGGCAACGTCCATCGAGTACCGCGCGGGCCGCCTGCGGATAGATGATGTGTTCCTGCTCCAGCACGCGCGCGGCGAGGGTATCCGGCGTATCCGTCGCCAGCACCGGCACGGCCGCCTGGATGAGGATCGGCCCGCAATCGAGCGCCGGGGTGACGAAATGCACCGTGCAACCGTGGATGCGCACGCCGGCGGCAAGCGCCGCCTCATGGGTATGCAGTCCGGGGAAGGCGGGCAGCAATGATGGATGGATGTTGATCAGGCGGCCACTGAAACGGCGCACGAAATCTTCGGTCAGGATGCGCATGAAGCCGGCGAGCAGCACCAGCTCGCCGCCCCGACGCTCGATTTCTTCGGCGAGCGCCGCATCGAATGCCTCGCGGGAAGCGTAGCGGCGATGGTCGAGGATGCAAGTCGGCACGCCACGGGCCGCAGCCCAGGCGAGTCCTGCCGCCTCCGGCCGGTTGCTGATCACGGCGACGCATTCGCCGGGCAGCCGCGCCTCGATGAGCGCCTGCATGTTGCTGCCGCGGCCGGAGATGAGGATCACATAACGGTTCATGAGCGCTTCATTTGACGGGAAGGAACAGGGCGGTGGCGAGATTGTGCACCACCTTGACGACGGTGCGGTTCGACTTGTCGGCGACGATTTGCGCCAGGATGTCGAGGCTGCCGATCAAGCGGCCGAATTCGCGTTCGAAACTGAGGTTCTGGATCGGCCCCATCTCGTTCGAGAGCAAAAGCGGCGTGCCGGCCGGCAGCTCGCCCTCGGGCCGGCCGCGCCGCGCATTGGCGAGCTTCCAGGCGGCGATCTCGACATTGCGGGCCGCATTGTAGAGCCGCTGGGCATCGAGATCGTCGAGGATGAAGAATTCGGTCTTGCCGTCGAAGGCGTCATAGAGCATGGTATTGAGTCCGCCGATGAACGCGGCGACGCGGTCGTGAGGATAATCTTCCTGCAAGCCGGCCAGCAGCAGCACCGTGCCGCGCCGGCCTTCGGGTTCCGGCGAAAGGCCGAGACGCTGCGGATCCATCAGCTTCGCCAGCGCCGCCTCGCGGCTGGGATGCCCTCCCTTCTTCCATTCGCGCGGATTGCGTCGATAGAGCTTGTCGGCCAGCCGCCGCAGGCTGGCGAACACTTCACGGCGGTGCAGATCGGCGATGCGGTCGAAATCGGTCTTGGCGAGTTCCTTGGGGCTCGACAGGCAGCCGGAAAGAAGCGGAAAGCACGAAACGGCGAGTAACAAGCCGCGCCGCTTCATTGGCGGGCCGCGGCCAGCCGCGCGCGCAGCCAAGCTATCATGATCGGCATCACCGAGACGAGGATGATGCCGATGATCACCAGCGTGAGATTGTTCTTCACCACGGGCAGGTTGCCGAACCAGTAACCGGCGAGCGTGAGCGAAAAAACCCAGAGCACTGCGCCGAGCAGGTCGAAGGCGAAAAAGCGCGGATAGGTCATGCGCGCGATACCGGCGACGAAAGGCGCGAAGGTGCGGATGAGCGGCACGAAACGCGCCATCGTCATCGTCATCGGCCCGTAACGTTCATAGAAGGCATGTGTCTTCTCGTAAGCGGCGCGATTGAAGAAACGCGAGCCCTCGCCCCAACGCAGGATGCGCTTGCCGACCCAGCGGCCGAGCCAGTAATTGGTGTTGTCGCCGAGCACCGCCGCCGTCAGCAAGACTACGATCAGCATCGCGATGTCCATGCCGCCCGTGGCGGCGAGCGCGCCGGCGACGAACAGCAGTGAGTCGCCCGGCAGGAAAGGCGTGACCACCAGACCGGTTTCGCAGAACACGATGGCGAACAGCAGCGCATAGATCCACACCCCATAGTCTGCGACCAGCAGCGCGAGATGCCGGTCCAGATGCAGGACGATATCGACGAATTGGGCGACGAGTTCCATCGGCCTGAGTTTACCCCACCCCTATAATGCGATATGGCGCGAATTCACCCCCTTCCCGACCTTTTGATCAGCCAGATCGCCGCCGGCGAAGTCGTCGAACGGCCGGCTTCGGTGCTCAAGGAATTGATCGAAAACAGCCTCGATGCCGGCGCGACGAAGATCGACGTCGAGCTCGATGAGGGCGGCATCGCGCTGATCCGCGTCGCCGACGATGGCGGCGGCATCGAGAAAGACGATCTGCCGCTCGCGCTTGCGCGCCATGCGACGAGCAAGATCGCTTCGCTTGCCGATCTCGAGTGCGTCGCCAGCTTTGGCTTTCGCGGCGAAGCGCTGGCCTCGATCGCCTCGGTGGCGCGGGTGACGATCGTCAGCCGCACGCCGCAGGCCCCCCATGCCTGGAAGCTCGATGCCGAGGCGCTGAGCCGGGGTGATGGGCCGAAGCCTGCTGCGCTCACGAGAGGCACCGTGGTCACCGTCGCCGATCTCTATTTCAACACGCCGGCGCGGCGCAAATTCCTGAAGTCGGTGGCCACCGAGCTCGCGCACTGTGATGAGGTGCTGGTGCGCATGGCGCAAGCCCGTCCCGACGTCGGCTTCACTCTCGCCCACGACGGCAAGGTGCGCCGCCGCCTGGCGCCGGCCGACCTGGCGCACCGCACGCGCGAGCTGATGGGCGAGGCGTTCTTTGCGCAAGCCCGACCGATCGAAGCCCAAGCCGGCCCATTGCGGCTTTCCGGCTTTGCCGTCCTGCCCGCCTATGCCCGGAACACGCGCGCCGAGCAGCTCACTTTCGTCAATGGTCGCTTCGTGCGCGACAAGCTGCTTTCCCACGCGGCACGCGCGGCTTACGCCGACGTGCTGCATGGCGCACTGCATCCTGCCTGCGTACTGTTTCTCGACATCGACCC
>JBKBOI010000069.1:0-8237 GCA_046294935.1 Rhodocyclaceae bacterium | reverse complement strand
AGGCCAATGGCGACGATCGGCCAGCCGCCGGCAAAGGCGAGGAAGATGCCGAGCGCGAAGGCGCAGCCGAAGGCGAGATGCGAAGCGCGGCGCACCGCGGCGGGGCTCGCCCAGCCGGCGGCGGTGACGCGCAGGGGGCCAAGGCGGCCGGGACGGTCGTTGCCGCGCTCGAAATCGCTGGCATCGTTGTGCAGATTGGTGCCGATCTGGATCGAGAGGGCGGCGAGCAAAGTGGCGAACGCAACCAGCATGCGGGGCGGGGCGCCTTCCGCCCAGGCAAGCGCCAGCCCCACCAGGACGGGCGAGGCGGCGAGCGGCAAGGTCTTTGGCCGGATCGCGGTCCACCAGACCCGATAGCCGGAAGGGGGCGGGGAGACGACGGCGGTGGGGGGCGCGGGCTTCATGCCGGCTTGGTCCCGAAATGCAGACAAGCGATGCCGAAGGAGAGGTTTTCCCAATGCACGTCCATGAAACCGGCCGCCGCGATCAGGTCGGCGAATTCGCGCTGATCGGGAAAACGGCGGATCGATTCGACCAGATACTGGTAGGCGCCGGGGGCGCGGGCTACCGCGGCGCCGAGGCGCGGGATCACCAGCGCGGAATAGGCATCGTAGAACGGTGCCAGCCACCTGGCGGGGCGCGAAAATTCGAGGCAGACGAAGCGGCCGCTAGGGGCGAGCACGCGATGGATTTCGCCGAGTGCGGTGGAAAGCCGCGTGACGTTGCGGATGCCGAAGGCGATGGTGAGCAAGTCGACCGTGCCGTCGGCGAAGGGCAGGGCCTCCGCTTCACCGGCGAGCCAGTGGATGCGCTCGCCCGCTGAGCGCCGCCCGGCCTGCATCATCGGCACGCTCGGGTCGCACACCACGACGCGCCGGCCGCAGCCATCGAGCAGGCGCGCGCAATCACCGGTGCCGCCCGCCAGATCGACGACGATGCCGGTAATACCCTCGCAGCGCCGGGCGAGACGTCGCTTCCACAGCCGGTGGATGCCCAAGCTCATCAGATCGTTCATCAGATCGTAGCGCGGCGCGATGCTGTCGAACATGCGCCGGATGCGGCTGCGCCGCTCTTCGACGCCGACCTGCTGGCGACCGAAGCTCTCGTCGAGCGGATGGCGTTGCGCCGGCAGGCTCATTTGAGCAAGGCGTGGGCGGCGGTTTCGAGTTCGCCTCGGCTGATACGACCCAGTTTGTGGCCGATGATCGCGCCCTGACGGTCGATGAAGATCGTGAAGGGCAGCGCTGCCTTGCCATTGCCGAGGGCTTTGAGTAATTCCGTGCCGCGCTGGTTGCCGGCGAAGAAGTTCGGATAGTCGACCTCGTAGGCCTTGAGGAAGTCGCGCGCGTTGGCGCTGTCGTCTTCGAGCGCGATGCCGATCACGGTCAGCCCCTGGGCTCGGTATTTGTCGGCGATGGCCTTGACTTCCGGAAGCTCGTCGCGACAGGGCGAGCACCAGCGCGCCCAGAAATTGACGATCAGCGGCTGGCCGCGATAGTCGGCAAGGGTCACTGGCTTGCCATCGGCGGCGACGAACGAGGCGGAGAACAAGGCGGCGGCATCCGCCGCCCAGACCATGACCGGCAGCCAGCAGGCCGCGATGAGTGCCCACAGCGCCTGCTTCCCCTGATTCCTGATGCCTGATCCCTGATCCCTGATCATGGGAGGTCTCCGCGACGGAAAATGAAGTAGCCCAGGCCGGCGGCCAGCAAGCCGAGCGCCGTCGGATAGGCGAGCGCGAACAGCTTGTAGCCGGTGGCGCCGAAGGTGTCGAGAATCACATAGGCAGCCGGACCGAGCACGATGAGCTGCGGATCGAACAGCGCCAGCGCCGCGGTGCGGAAGACCTGCAGCGGGTTTGCGAGCGCGATGCCGATCGCCACTTCCGGGTCGATGCGGCCCTGGATCATCACGCCCAGCAGGATCAGGTCGAGGAACAGGAGCAGCACCAGCCAGGTCAGGAAAGCGGCACCCTGCGCCATGTCGGTGCTGCGCGCGATCGCCGAGATCAGCATCCCCAGGCCCAGGAAGCAGGCGGCCATCGCGGCGAGCAATGCCGTGTAGTAGCCGAACATGCCCCATGGAATCTCGATTTCCTTGATCATCGCGATGCCGACTGCAGCCGCCATGGCGAGAAAGACGGGCGCGAAGATGACCAGATAGCGGCCGAGGATCTTGCCCCAGAACCACGCCCCGAGACCGACGGGCAGCGAGAGCAGGTATTCGAACACACCCGCCTCGCGGTCGCCAGCCACCGAGCGCACCGTGGTGATCAAGACGAAGATCGGCATGATCGCCATCGTCAGCTGGATGTAAGTGACCAAAAGGCGTGAGAGGCCGATGAAGCCGAGCACGCGCGATTCGGTGAGACCGAAGAGGAATAGCAGCGCGACGATGCCGCCGAATACGCCGGTATAGATGAGGAACCAGCGGGCGCGCAAGCTTTCGACGATATCGAGGCGGGCGGTGAGCCAGAGTTGTTTCATCGTGATGGTTTCCTTACTTTCGCGACGACATGCTCGCTCATCGTGGCGAAATCGACCGAACCGGCCTGCGGATGGGCGACGGCGCCGAAGTTGTAACCCATCGGTGAATACTTCGTGACGTAGTGGGCGGTGCGGGCATCCAGCCAGCGCGGAGAATCGGCCGGGCTCGTCACGTCGGCGACCCAGATCTTCGTCGCCGGCTCGCGAATCCAGGGATATTTTTCCGCCTTGTCGTGCAGGAACAGCGCGATGCAGCCCGGATCGTCGAACTTGAAGACGTTGTTCTTCGGCCCGCCCCGCAGTTCGCCGGCGAAGCGGCGATCCGAGATACCCATGTTGCAGACCACACAGGTGTCGCGGTCCCACTTGATCGGCTGCATGCCTTCCGGCCAGGCCTCGTCCTTGCCGCAGCCGCCCAGCGCCGCGATGGCTGCCGCGAGCGGCGAGAGCGCGAAAGCAGAACCAAGGAAATCGCGTCGTCTCATGTCAATGTGCCGTCTCGTCAGCGCCGGTTTTTTCGGTGAGGTTCAGGTCGGCGAGCAACGCGACATAACGGGAGAGCATGCCAAGGAAGCGTAGCCGGTCCGCTCCGGCGACTTCGCCATGCCACTTCAGGCCGGCTGCATCGCTCGTGAATTTCCAGCTCGCCAGCGTCTTGGCCAGCGCGGCATCATGACGCCGCACGGCGAGCCGGCAATCGAAAACACCGGAGAGCGAAACGTCGTCGGCCACCTTGTCGTCGAGCACGATCTTGCCCATGTCCATCTCGATGACGCGATTGACCAGCGCGGCGACTTCGTCGATGCGGTGGCTGGAGATGAGCATCGTCGTATCGAACTGGCGCTCGGCCAGGAGTTCGAAGAAGATCTTGCGCGCCGCCGGGTCGAGGTTGGCGGCCGGCTCGTCCATGATCAACAGCTTCGCGTCGCGCCCGAGCGCGATGGCGATCAGGAGTTTCTGCTTCATGCCGCCGGAGAGCCGGTTGAAAGGGCGGGTGCGAACCGTATCGAGCGGCAGACCCAAGCGGTCGGCGATCGCATCGATCCGGCCGGGATCGGCGCCCGACAGCGCGGCGGAAAATTCGATCAGCTGGCCGACCGGCATCTTCAGCGGCGGCGGCAACTGTGGCACGAAGCCGATCTTGCCGAGCACGCTCGTGCGCTCATTGCGCGGCGAGCGGCCGTCGATGGTCACTTGGCCTTCATGGACGTATTCGCCGAGCAGACAGCGGATCAGCGTGGTCTTGCCAGCGCCGTTCGAGCCGATCAGGGCGATGCGCTCGCCCATGCCCACATCGAGGTCGATCCCGTCGAGCACGCGCGCGCGGCGGAACGATTTGGAGAGATTTTCGCAATGGATCATGGCCGTGGATTGTAACGGGGCGAGCGGGTTGGAATCGTGTGTCCCCGAAAAAGTTCACATCAGTTTCGACAGGCCCTTGATCTCGAATTTCAGCGAACCGGTCGGGCAGGCGTCGACGCACAGGCCGCAGCGTGTGCAGTCGGGGCCGATCGGCACCTCGGTATCGACGGCGCGCCCCTTGATCACGGTGTCGAGCACGTGCGGCACCAGACAGACCTTGCGGCAGTCGCCTTCGTGGAAGCAGCTTGCCAGCGTGTATTTGACGCGTAGCGGCGAGACGATGCCGACGACCCCGTAGGTGAGACCGATCGGGCAGGCATAGCGGCACCAGGCGCGGCGCACGAAGAAGACTTCGAAGACCAGCAAGGCCACGACCCAGAGCAACGCCAGCACACCACTACCGTAGATCAGGGCACGGGAGACGATGCCGGTCGGCGAGATCGCCTCATAGACCGTATAGCCGGTGAAAAAGGCGAGCAGGACGAAAACTCCCCAGGTGACCGTGCGCCAGCGGCGGTCGAGCGGGGTGTCGCTGACGAGTTTTTTCTGGGCGAGCCACAGGTGCAGCTTTTCGGCCCATTCGGCGAGGAAGTGGTAGGGGCAGACCCAGGAACAGAAGGTGCGTCCGCCGAGCAGGATCCACAGCACCAGCACCGTGCCGGTGCCGATCAGGAGATTGGTGATCACATGCTTGTGCGCGAGCATCACTTGCAGCGCGGAGTTGAGGTCGATCAGGTGGAAGCCGGCGAAACGCGATGCGGTGAGCGCGCCTTCGAGCAACTGGATGTCGAAGTAATAGGAGACGACGAACAGCAGATTGACGAAGAACAGCGTCGCCCAGCGGATGTTGCGCCATTTGTGGTTTTTTTCCCGGGCGCGGTGCGCCTCCTTGGCCGCGGCGAGCTCGGCCTTGTTGGTCATGCGCTTCAACTGGTGCACCTTCATGGCGCTCTCTTCGATCAGCGTCGGTTTCTGTGGCTCCGCGCCCAACATGACCTTGATCTGTTCCACGAAACGACGCTTCAGTGCCGGGCTCGTCATGTTTCACCTCTCCAGCCTTCGCCGGGCATGATCTCGATGCTCGCCGGCTCGGTCGGGCAGATCATCTCGCAGACGCCGCAGCCGACGCAGGGCTCATGCACGACGGGGGTTTTCATCTGGCTGCCATCGGGCGCGAATACCGTTTCGAGTGTGATCGCGCCCTTGATCGGGCAGGCCTGCACGCACAGATCGCATAGCTCGACGTCATAAGGATGGTCGGCGACCTTGATCGGACGCCAGCGATCGACGCTCATGTAACGCAGCTCGCCCTCGAAGTCCGAGCCGCGCGCCTGGCCTTTGAAGCCCATGCCCTTCCTGGCGAGGCAGGACTCGGGGCGGGTGAGACGGGCAAGGCCGATGCGCTCGGTCAGATTCAGCGTCGGCTCGGGGTCTTTTTCCTTGGCCAACAGGATCGGCTTTTGCTTCAGCTTGGCGCCCGGCCGCACCGCCATGTAGGAAGGTTTGTGATAGGTCAGCGCGCCGGTCGGGCAGGCGAGGATGCATTGCACCGCGTCGCAGGAGAAATCGCAAGCCTGAGCGCGTGCTTCGATGTAAGGCACGCCGACACCGAAACCATCGGCGAGGTCGGCGAGCTTGATCGCATTCACCGGGCAGACCTGCACGCATTGGCCGCATTTGATGCAACTGGCGAGAAAATCCTTTTCATCCAGCGCGCCGGGCGGCCGCAGGCGTTTTTTCTGCGCATAAGCGACGGGCAGAAAGCCGGAGAGCGCCGCGCCGAATACGCCGCCACCGAGCAGGATGGTGCGCATGAAGCGGCGCCTGGCCTGTAACCGGCGTTCTTTGGAAAGCGGCGGTTTGATGCCGGGTGCCGGGCCGGATTTTGCCGCGTCCGTGCCGGTGCCGGCAGGTGTCGTCTCTTTTCGCACGTCTTCTTCGCTCATAGCGTGTTCCTCGTGGGCTTGTGCATGCGCGGTTTCGGGTCGCGCGCCTGGAGTTCCGGGGATGTGATCGGCGCCAGCCGTTCGAGGAAATCGAGCAGTTCGAGGACCGGCGAGGTCTTGAAGAAGCGGGCGGGTGGCGTTTCCATCCAGATCTGGTCGGCATAGGCATATTCCTCGTGTGGCGTATCGCCATAGCCGTCGCCGTCCTTGTCGAAACCCTGGTAGGTATCGAAGTAATTGCCGTGCCAACGGTTCTTGTCGCCTTGGCCGCGCCCAGCCTGGTAGATGTCGGTCAAGTTGCCTTCGAAGACGTTGTCGTCGAGCTGGTTGCCGCCCAGTTCGCTGGTGAGCTGCACGGCGATGCCGTTGTAGGCGAAGCGGTTGCCCTTGAAACGGATCGTCGTGTTCGGCTGGAAAGGCGACAGGTCGGAGCCGACGCCGATTGCGCTGTAGATGATCTCGTTGTTCTCGATGAAGATGTCCGAAGCCTCCTTGAAACCGAGCGCCATGCCGGCCGCGCCTGTGGCGTGCGAGATGACGTTGTTGCGCGCGCCGCCGCCTTCCATGTACATGAAGTAGATGCCGACGGCATTGTCATGGAAACGGTTGTTCTCGACGATGTTGTTGTTGGCGAACATGAAGTGGATCGAGTAGCGGCTGCGGCGGCCCTCGTTGCCGCGGTAGATGTTGCGGTGGGAATACCAGGCGACGTTGTCGCGCGAGTCGACGACGAGATTGTTCTCGATCAGGTTGTTGTTGCTGTACCAGAGGCGGATGCCATCGCCGCGCACGCCCAGATCGAAGGGCTTGGAGCTGATCTTGTTGCCACGCACGATGTTGTTGCTCGACTGTTTGAGGTCGATGCCGAACAGGCAGTTGTCGATCACCAGATTCTCGATGACATTGTTGTGGCCGCGCACGTCGAGGCAGGAATCGTCGGTATCGTGGTTGTCTCCCGAACCGGTCAGATGCAGACCGCGCAGCACGGCGCCGTCGGTTTCCAGCGAGAACACCGTGCCGCGATCGCCGGCATCGATCGTCACCTTGCCATCCCCTTCGATGGTGAGCGGCTTCTTGACGACGACCGGGCCGGCATAGTTGCCGGGTGGGACTTTCAGCACCGTGCCGGCGGGCGCGGCATCGACGAGTGCCTGGAAAGGGGGATAGCCGTGCATGCGCTTGGCGCGTTCATAAAGGGGAAAAGTGGGCTTGGGCCGGTCGATGGTGACGCGCGGTGCGGTCGACAGGTCGGCGGTTTCGCCCAGTCGGCCGTAAGTCTCGCCGATGCCGACCTTGTCGCTCACCCCTTGCGCGGTGACGAGCAGGGAGAAAGTGCCGAGTGCGAGCCCCGGCACGATCGTCCGCCAGCGCTTCATTTCAGTTCCCCGTGGGCTGGTTCAGCTGCTTGCGCCGCATCAGCATGGCCAGCAGCAGACAAACGAACACCACCAGCAGTAATCCATAGCCCCAATAGGGATAGGAATATGTCGAGAACTGCGCGACCTTGCCTTCGCCGAACACGGTGGGCATGAAGGGTTTGACGGTGAAAGCACCCCACGGGTGCAGGTTGTGGCCGAAGAACCACAGCCAGCCTGCGTATTCGATGACGAAGTAAAGCGGTAGCAGGGCCGGCACGAGGGCGAGCAGCAGCTCGAACTTGCGAAACTTCCAGACGCCGATCAGCACGACGATCATCGCCGCGATCATGCCGCCGATCACATAGCCGGTGATGCGCCGGACGTTGTCGCCCCAGGCTTGGATTTTCTCCGGCTCACGGAAGAAGGCGCCGGTCTCGTCCATGTATTCCTTGACATGGGCTTCGAGATGGCCAAGCACATACTGATCGACGATCGTCCACGCGGCGACGGCGGCGAAACCGAGGGCGAGGATGATCATGCGGCGCTTTCTGTCGGTGCACATGAAGCCGACCAGCATGACGACGAAAAAGGCGATGAAGAACTTGGCCAGTGGCTTCTCGATCGGCGCGCCGGTAGCGATCGGGAACATGCCGACATAGTGGTTGATGGTGTTCATTTCATGCACGCAGTCCAGACCCTGCGCGCCGGTATCGACTTTTTTCTGTTTGTCGAGGATCGGGTTGTAGCGCTCCTCGCTGCCGCTGATGTCGCTTTGAATCACCTCTTCGGCCATGCGGCTGCCCTTGCCGGCCGCCTTGCAGCCGTTATAGACGCCATCGAAATGGAAATGGATGCGGATGCCATCAGGAAAAGCATCTTTCGGATAGTTGGGGGCGGTGAGCGAAACCCACCAGATCGGGGTGAAGTAGGCGGCGATCATCGCGATCAGCGCGATCAGGGTCAGTCCGCCGATCAGTTTGTCGTTTGCTTGCATGGGTCAGGGCTCTAATGTTCGAGGGGCGCCGCCCGCCTTGGGCGGACGACGCTGAAGATTACACTAAACTAAACCACCGCCCTCCCCCCTG
>JBKBOI010000068.1:0-8610 GCA_046294935.1 Rhodocyclaceae bacterium | reverse complement strand
GGAGGCCGTTCGGCCCGCGCACGGAGGCAAGGCTGTAGCGCCTGCCATCGACACCGGGCAAGTCGAAATCGACGGCCTTCCAGCCGAAATCACAGACGGGGGTTGGGGTGCTGACCATTTTTTCCTCTCTCCTTCAGTTGTTGGCTTTCATCGTTTCCAGCGCCATGCGCAAGGCGATGCCGCGGGGCGTGACCTCCTCCGCTTTGCTCTTTTCCACCGGCGCGGCGCGCAGGCGCCTTGCCTCCACGCCCGCGGATTCGAGCAGCGCGCGCAGCGTTTCGCTGCGCTGCTGCGCGAGCTCCTGCAGGCGGGCGTCAGGAATCTCTTCGCGTTCGCGCAGCCGATCGTACAACACGGCGTAGAAATCGGCACCCTTGAGCCGGGAGATCTCATCTTCGCTCAGGGTCTTCTTTTCCCGCAGCAGACCAGTCAGGCGCGAGACGAGCTTGCCGGCGACGCCTTCCTCGAGCTGGCCGGGATTGGCTTTGCGGAAACCCTCTTTCAGCGCCGCGAGCTCGGCGCTGCCGAAACGCTCCTTGTAGAGCGCTTCGAGCGCTTCGCGGATCTTCGGCTGCTGGGTCGAGATGGGGCCGGGATCGCCGGCCTCCGGCACGGACTGGCCGGCCCGCGCCAACACGGTGCGGCGCAGGCGCCGATCCTGTAGGGCGACGCGATCGTCGTCGGCATAGAGCCCGGTCAGCGTGAGCGCGAGCTTCGGCCGCTTGCCGAGCGCGGTGGCGAGCTTCATCGCCTTTTCGCGCTCCGGCGGCGTGAGCTGCATCGCCCCAGGTTCGAAGGCGATTTCCTCGAGCTGCTCGCCGCTGCCGAACAGCGCGCCGAGCGCGCGGAAGGGCGCTGTGACGATCTTGGTGATCACGTTGGTGATCGCCTTCCAGATCAACGAACCATAGCTGAATTGCGGATCGTCGAGACTGCCGGAGACGGGCAGGCCGAGATCGATGCGGCCATCGGCATCCTGCAGCAGCGCGATCGCCAGGTCGAGCGGCAGGTCCTTCGCCGTCGGGCTCTCGACCCGCTCGCCGAGCGTGAGCTGATCCATGATCACCTGATTGTCGCCGGCGAGCTGGCGCTGCTCGATCTTGTATTCGAGATCCAGCGAGAGCTTGCCGGAATCGATCTTGCGCCCGGCGAACGTCGCCATGTAGGGAGTGAGCCGCGTCATCTCGATGTTGCGGAACTGCACGCGCATGTCGAGCCCGTTGGTCGGGTTTGCCAGCTCGACCTGGCCGGCGGCGCGCGCCATGCCATATTCATCGACGGCGCCTTCCAGTTCGATCTGCCCCACCGCCCCGGGCCGGTTCGACAGGCCGGCGATGCTGCCCTGCAGGTCATGGATGCGCGTGGCGAACGGCAGCACCAGAGACTCGTCGGCGAAATCCATCTCGCCCTTGATGAAGCGCAACCGGTCGATATTCACCACGAAAGTCGGCGCTGACGAAACGGCACCCGGTTTGCCCTCCGGCGCAGCGGGCTTCTCTTCACCTTGCGCTTTCAGCACCCGTCTCAGGTTGAGATTCTTCTCCTTGTCGATCAGCAGCCGGGTATCGAGGCCGGCGAGCGTCAGCTCGCCGAGATCGAGCCGATCCGGCGCAAAGGAAAAGCGCCGCGTGGCCAGACTACGCCAGGCCAGCAAAGGCTTACTGCTGCCGGGCTCGACCAGGCGCAAATCGCGCAGCGCGAATTCGCCTTTCACGTGCGGGCCCTTGTCATCAAAGACCGCCCGCCCTCGCGTCGACAGCCTGCCAGCAGCAAGCGTCAGCGTAGTTTTGGCGGCGAGGAAAGGCTGCGCCGGCTCGAGCGCCAGATCGGTGAGCCTGAACTCGACCTCGGCCGCGGCCGTCGCCGGCACGACCTTCCCCTGCGCTTCGAACCGGCCCCCACTGGCGACATCGAAAGCGAGCTTCACCGGCAGCGACGCGCTCATGTCCTCACTCAGCCCCGAGGTTTCCGCCATGACATGCTCGAGCGCGAACTCGAACGCGGGTTGGACGCTGGCATCGACGAGGCGCAGACCGAAATCGGCCACCTCGATTTTGCCCACCTGATAGCGCCAGGGTGGCGCCGCTTCGCCGGTTGGCGCCTCGGCCTTGCCTTCCGGCTGCTTGCCGCCGCCCAGCGCCTTGAGCGCTTCGACGAGCTCGATGCGGCCTGCCCCGTCACGCCGCAATTCGACGCGTCCGCCATCGAGCCGGACCCCGCCGACCGACGCCTTGCGCTCGGCAAGCGCCACCTGGACGTCCTCGACATTCAGCGCCGCGAAACGTGGCGGAGGCTCGATGCCCGGAAACGCGAGCTGGCCGTTGCCGACGGTCACCGCGGCGATGGCCAGTTGCTGGTCGGCGAGACGGAAGCGGCCGTCCTTGAGCTCGATCGCCTCGATGCGGGCCACCGGGCCTGCGGCTTCTTTGAGTGCGACGGTGAGCCCGGTCAACTTCGCCTGGAGATGGTCGACCGTCGCATCGAAGCGGCTGCCGTCATTACCCGCTTGGATGTCGGCGGAAAGCTCCAGCATGCCTTCCGGCGGCACCGGCAGCACGGCCTGCAGATAAGGCGCCAGCTTGGCGAGCTGCAGGTCGGCCAGCGAAACGGCGCCGGCAACGCGTAGCGGATCGAGGTCGATCTTGCCGGCCAACTCGATGCGTGCGCCAAGGGCTGTCAGCGCCGTGAGCCGGTATTGGCCTTCCTGATCCGGCAACGTCGACAGTTCCTTCAGCTCAAGATCCAGCGGCTCGATGCGCGTGCCGAAACCCTCCGCGGTGCGCCGCCTGTCGGCATAGTCGATCCGGCCGTTGGCCAACACGAAGCTGCGGATCATGAGCCGCGGCAGGCCTTTTTTTTCCTCGGGTGTTTCTTCCTTGCTCTTGAGGGCGTCGAGAAAAGGCGTCCAGTTGAGCCTGCCTTCGGGCAGCTCGACCAGCGTGGCTGCCAACCCGTCGATGCGGATCGCGTCGAACACCCACGCGCGTTGGGTGAGGCTCGCGCCGGAGAGATCGACCAGCAGGCCATCGAACGCGAGCAGCGGCTGGCCGGCCGGGTCGTCGAGCTGCAATCTGCCAAGCCGCAAGGCGAGCTCGAAGGGGTTGAACTCCGGCAGCTCCATGACCAGACGGTGGCCGGTCTTCTCGGCGACGAACTTCTCCGCCTGCCACTGGAGAAGGCGCGGCAGCGCCTGCCAGAGAAGCAGCAATGCGGCGACGGCGAGCACGCCGAGGACGAGCGCGATCCTTTTGAGCGAAGACAGTGAGGGCTTCATCGTCCGACCCAATCGAGCCTTGTGGAATAATGCTGAAATGATACCCCGCTTCCATTGCCCCGTTCCGCTGGCGCCGGGCGCGCTGGTCGAGCTGCCTGCGGCGGCCGCGCATCATGCGCTGAAGGTGCTGCGCATGAGAGACGGTGATGCCCTCGTGCTATTCGATGGTCTGGGCGGCGAATGGCGAGCGACGCTGAAAATCGGCGCTGGCAAGACGGCACGAGCGCTCGTTGGCGAAGCGCGCGACGTAGAACGCGAATCACCGCTCGACGTCACGCTGGTTCAGGCATTGCCCGCCGGCGACAAGATGGACTGGGTGGTCGAGAAATGCGTCGAGTTGGGGGTGACGGCGATCCAGCCGGTTCGCGCTACGCGCAGCGTGATGCGTCTGTCCGACGAGCGCATGGCGCGGCGGGTCGCGCATTGGAATGCGATCGCCGTCGCCGCCTGCGAACAATGCGGGCGCAACCGCGTGCCGCCGGTCTTGCCGATCCTCGACCTGCCTCGATACCTCGCCAGCGCCCGGGCGCAGGATGTCTGTCGCCTGGTGCTGTCGCCTCGAGGCGATCACGCGCTGCGTGGCTTGGTCAAGCCAGCGGACACCATCCACGTGATGATCGGCCCCGAAGGCGGCTGGGACGAAGGGGAGATCGCCGCCGCGCACGCCGCCGGTTTCACCAGCGTGCGCCTCGGCCCGCGCGTGCTGCGCACCGAGACGGCGGGAGCGGCGCTGCTGGCCGCGATGCAGGCGCTGTGGGGCGATTTTTAGGGGAGCAAGCCGGTGTTCGAATCCGCCGAAATCGGCCACAAGATCGACAAGGCCACCTGGAAGAGCGCGGTGCCGCAACTGCGCACCGCACTGCTGGATGCGCAATACGATCTCAAGGAGCAGGGCAAATTTCCGGTGATCGTGCTGGTTTCCGGCCAGGATGGCGCCGGCAAGGGTGAGACGATCAATCTGCTCTACGAGTGGATGGACCCGCGCTTTCTGTCGACGCTGGCGTTTTCCGAACCCACCGACGAAGAGCGCGAGCGGCCCGTGATGTGGCGCTACTGGCGCGCGCTGCCACCGAAAGGACGCATCGGCATCTTCGCTGGTTCCTGGTATTCGACCCCCATTCACGAACGCATCGCCGGCACGATGAAGCAGGCGGCGCTCGATGCGCGCATCGACCAGATCAACCGCTTCGAGCAGATGCTCGTCAATGAAGGCGCATTGGTGCTCAAGTTCTGGTTCCACCTCACCAAGGAAGGCCAGAAGCGGCGCCTCGAGACGCTGGCAAGGGACCCTCGTACCGCCTGGCGCGTCACCCAATGGAACTGGAAACGCCTGAAGACCTATGACGAATTGCAGGAAGTCGCCGGACACGTCTTGCGCATGACCAATTCTCCTTGGGCGCCGTGGCTCATCGTCTCCGGCGAGGATGACCGCTACCGTGGCCTGACCACCGGGCAGATCATCCTCGATGCGATCCGCAAGCGTCTGGCCGACACCGGCAAGCAAGCCACCCCCGTAGCGCCGCCGCTGCCGCCCAACATCGACGGCCGTGATGTCGTCTCCGCGCTCGACCTGACGAGAAAGCTGACGAAGAAGCAATACGAGAGGCAGCTTGCCCACTGGCAGGGGAAGCTCTCCGAGCTCGTGCGCGATCCGCGCTTCAAACGGCGCTCGCTGATCTGTGTCTTCGAAGGCGTGGATGCCGCCGGCAAAGGCGGCAGCATTCGCCGCGTCGCGATGGCGATGGACGCGCGCCAGTACCAGATCGTGCCGATCGCGGCGCCGACCGAGGAAGAACGCGCCCAGCCCTATCTATGGCGTTTCTGGCGGCACGTGCCACGCGCCGGGCGCGTGACGATCTTCGACCGTTCCTGGTATGGCCGCGTGCTGGTCGAACGCATCGAAGGCTTCTGCTCTGAAGCCGACTGGCTGCGCGCCTATGCAGAGATCAACGACTTCGAACACGAGCTCGCCGAAGCCGGTGCCGTCATCGTCAAGTTCTGGCTGCAAATCAGCAAGGAAGAACAGTTGCGGCGATTTCGGGAGCGCGAGAAGACCGATTACAAGCGCTTCAAGATCACCGCCGAGGACTGGCGCAACCGCGAGAAATGGGACGATTATCATCGTGCGGTGTGCGATATGGTCGACCGCACCAGCACCGGCACGGCGCCGTGGACGCTGGTCGAGGCAGAAGACAAGGCTTATTCGCGCGTCAAGGTGCTGCGTACCCTCTGCGAACGGCTGGCGGCAGCGCTGGAGACCGCTGGCCACTCGGGCGCGACCACCGGCGCTCGCAAGAAAGGGAAAGGCAAGAAATGACGGAAACGAACTTGGCCACGCTCACCGACGAACGACTCGTCGCCTGGGTGCGTCAGGCCGCTCCCTACATCCACGCCTTCCGCGGCCGCACCTTCGTGATCGCCTTTGGCGGCGAAGCTTTGGCAGACCGCGACAGCGCGCAGGCGTTGATCCACGACATCGCGCTCTTGGACAGCATGGGCATTCGTCTCGTGCTGGTGCATGGCGCGCGACCGCAGATCGATGCCGAAATGGCGGCGCGCGGTTTGAAGCCCCGCTTCCACAAAGGCCTGCGCATCACCGACGCCGCCGCGCTCGAATGCGTCAAACGGGCCATTGGTCTCACTCGCATCGAGATCGAGGCGATGCTCTCGCAGGGGTTGCCGAACACGCCGCTCGCCGGTGGCTTCCTGCGCGTCACCGGCGGCAACTTCATCTCCGCGAAGCCGGTCGGCGTCGTCGATGGCATCGACTTCCAATACACGGGGGCGGTGCGCAACGTCATCGCCGAGGAAATCCAGGCCGATCTGGCGCAGGAGAACGTCGTGCTGATCTCGCCGATCGGCGCCTCACCCTCCGGCGAAATCTTCAACCTCGCCTGGGAAGAAGTCGCCGAGGCCGTCGCCTGCGCCATCCACGCCGACAAGCTGATCTTTCTCTGCGATGCTCCCGGCCTCGTCGACCGCAAAGGTGAGCTGATCGATGCGCTCACCGCCGACGAAGGCGAGGCCTTGCTGAAAAAGCGCGTCAAACAGTCTCCCGAAGTCGCCCGGGTGCTACCGGGAGCGCTGCGCGCGGTGCGCGGCAAGGTCGGTCGCGTGCATTTCCTCGACCGGCGCCGCGACGGTGCGATGCTGATGGAATTCTTCACGCGCGACGGCATCGGCACGGTGCTCACCCACGCGCCCCTGGAACGGGTGCGCGATGCGACCATCGACGATGTCGCGGCGATCCTCGCGTTGATCGCACCGCTCGAAGCCGACGGTACGCTGGTCAAGCGCGGCCGCGAGCGCATCGAGATGGAGATCGAGCGCTTCTCGGTACTGGAACTCGACGGCGCGGTGGTCGGTTGCGCAGCGCTCTACCCGTTTTCGGATGCGCAGGCTGGCGAGCTCGCCTGTCTGGCGGTGATGCCCGAATACCGCGAGATCGGCTATGGCGACCGGCTAAGGCGCCATATCGAAGAGCGGGCGAAGAAGCTGGGACTGAAACGTCTGTTCGTGCTGACCACGCGCACCGCGCACTGGTTCACGGAGCGCGGTTTCATCGCCGCCGACGTCAGCGCGCTGCCCAAAGAGCGCCGCGAGCTCTACAACTACCGGCGCCGGTCGAAGGTGCTCGTCAAGAACTTGTAGAATCCGGCCCCACAACCACCCACAAGGACTTTCCCATGGCGCGAATGGTCAAATGCATCAAGCTCGGTCGCGAGGCCGAGGGTCTCGATTTCCCTCCTTATCCCGGCGAACTGGGCCGCCGCATCTTCGAGAACGTCTCGAAGGAAGCCTGGCAGCAGTGGATTCGCATGCAGACGATGATCATCAACGAGAACCGTCTCAACCTCGCCGACCCCTCCCACCGCAAGTATCTGATGGAACAGGTCGAAAAGCACTTCTTCGGCACGGGCGCCGACCGAGTTCAAGGCTACGTGCCGCCGCGCAGTTGATCGACGGTGGCGCCGCCGCAGGGCCGTCCCAAGGCGGCGCGGCTTGCCTTCCGGCGCAAACCGCGACAGGCTTGGACAGGGACACCCCCACCCTACGAGCGAAGCGGGCCGTATCGAACCCCCCGCGAGGGCGAAGGAGAGCGGGCTCGTTATTTCGCGATCTGCTCGACGCCCTCGGGCGTCGCCAACAGCAGCAGATCCGCGCCCCGGCGTGCGAACAGGCCATTGGTGACGACGCCGACGATCTGGTTGAGTGTCGTTTCCAGCCCGGCCGGATCGCTGATCTGCCAGCCATGCACGTCGAGGATCACGTTGCCATTGTCGGTGACGAAACCTTCGCGCAGGCGCGGCTGGCCACCGAGCTTGACGATCTCGCGCGCGACGTATTCGCGCGCCATCGGGATCACTTCGATCGGCAGCGGAAATTTGCCGAGCACCGGCACCAGTTTGCTTTGATCGCAGATGCAGACGAATTTCTCGGCCACTGCGGCGACGATCTTCTCGCGCGTCAGCGCCCCGCCACCGCCCTTGATCATTTCGAGGCGCTCGGTGATCTCGTCGGCGCCATCGACATAGACCGGCATGGTCGTCACGTCGTTGAGATCCAGCACCTTGATGCCGTGGCCTTCGAGCCGCTTCCTGGTCGCCTCTGAACTTGCCACCGCCGCGGCGATGCGATCCTTGATCTTCGCCAGCGCGTCGATGAAGTAGTTGGCCGTCGAGCCGGTGCCGACGCCGATGATGCTGCCAGCAGCCACGTCGTGCGCGACGTAATCCGCTGCCGCCTGCGCGACGGCCTGCTTGAGTTGCTCCTGGGTCATGCTCATACTGCTGTCCTCCTGATGAATGCGCCCGGTCGGTCCGGACTTGTCATGTACGCCGCAGTATAGCCGCCCAGGCGTGGCGGCGCTCGGGCATACTGCGCCTTTCCCGCACATATCCAGAGCGCCATGAAACGACACCTCGACGAACTGCTCGAACGCTTGCGCGCGCTGCAGGAAGAAATCGACGCCGAATGGGCGGCTCATGAGCGCTACCCGCGCTTCCTCGACTACGGCGACGCCGAAAGCTTCCGACAGGGGCTCAGACGGCTGCGGCGGCAGTACGAAAAGGATTGACGGCGCATGAGCGCCGGCAGTCGGACGTGCCGTCTTGCCAGCGCCGATCTTCGTTCCTTGGCCAAGCTGGCCAGGCCGACTGTAATGTCCTTCCAAACGAAGAGGGATGTAACATGCAAGTGAATATGCTCGAAGCGAAAAACCAGCTTTCCAGGCTGGTTCAGGCGGCCGAGGCAGGCGAGGAAGTCGTGATCGCCAGAAACGGCGTGCCCGTCGCCCGCCTGTTGCCCTTTGCCAAGCCAGTAGGGCTCATGGGCTG
>JBKBOI010000067.1:0-9105 GCA_046294935.1 Rhodocyclaceae bacterium | reverse complement strand
AGGACGGCTGCGAAGGCAGCAAGGTGAGCGCCTGCCTCACCGAGCTGCCGGTCGAACAGGTGCTGGCGGCATGCGAGGACCTGCTCGCATGAAGCTCGCCATCGTGCGCCAAAAATACACACCCTACGGCGGAGCCGAGCGCTTCGCCGCGCTCGTGCTCGATGCTCTGCGCGCGCAAGGCGTGTCGGTCGAGATCATCGCTCGCAACTGGCAAGACGCCGACGGTGTGCGATGCGACCCGTTCTACCTCGGCCGCACCTGGCGCGACGCAAGCTTTGCCCGTTGCGTGCGACGCGTGATCGATTCGGAACGCTACGATCTCGTGCAAAGTCACGAGCGCATTCCCGGCTGCCACATCTTCCGCGCCGGCGATGGCGTGCATGCCACCTGGCTGGAACTCTCCGGCAAACCCTGGCGGCTTTCCCCTTGGCACCGCTACACGCTGGCAGCGGAAGACGCGATGTTTCGCCATCCAAACTTGCGAGCAGTGATCTGCAATTCGCGCATGGTTCATGACGACATCGCGCGGCGCTGGCCGGCCATTGCCGACCGGCTGCACGTCATTTACAACGCGGTCGATGGCGAGCGTTTCCATCCCGACCTGCGTGAGACACATCGGGCTGTCCTGCGCGCAAAAGTCGGCGCTGGCGAGACGGCACCGGTGATCCTTTTCGTCGGCTCGGGCTTCGAGCGCAAGGGGGTCGCGACGCTCATCGAAGCGCTCGCGCGCATGAAAACGCGCGACGCCGAAGTCTGGATCGTCGGCCGCGACAAGGACGAAGCCCGCTACCGGCGGCAGGCCGAACGACTCGGCATCGCGACAAGCGTGCGCTTCTTCGGCGCGCAAGCCGACGTGCGGCCGTTCTACGGCGCGGCCGACCTCTTCTGCCTGCCGACGCGCTACGATCCGTTGCCAAACGCAGCACTCGAAGCACTGGCTTGCGGACTGCCTCTGGTCACGACCACCACCTGCGGTGCGGCAGAGCTGATTCGGCCGGGCGTCAGCGGATTCATCTGTCCGCCGCGTGATGCGTCCGCACTGGCCGGCCATCTCGACGCCCTCTGCCAGACCGGCGCGGCGCTCGTGATGCGTGATGCGGCCCGGGCATGTATCGCAGCACTGACGCCCGAGGCGATGGCGGAGCGGCTGTTGGATCTCTACCGGCAGTGCCTGCCGGCGGCCGCGGGGATCGGCAGGACCCACCGGCTATAATTCCCACTTGCGTATCGGGCCCCTGCCCGCCTTGCCGATGCCCCACAGGAAATCCCGCGCCTCCCCTTCCGTCGCCAGCAGTGCGCAGATGTATCTGCGCCTGCTCGGCTACGTGCGTCCCTACTGGAAAGGGTTCGCGCTGGCGCTGTTGTGCATGGTGCTGCTCGCCGCCACCGAGCCGCTCTTCCCGGCGCTGATGAAGCCATTGCTCGACAAGGGCTTTTCCGGCCAGGCGCGCAACGATCTGTGGATCGCGCCGATCGCCATCATCGGCATCTTCCTGGTGCGCGGCATTCTGTCGTTCTCCGGCGGCTACCTGATGGCCTGGGTGACGAACCATGTCGTGATGGACTTGCGCGTCGCGATGTTCGACAAAGTGCTGCGTCTGCCGACGCGCTACTACGACAACCAGAGCACCGGCGCCCTGATGTCGCGCATCACCTACGACGTCTCGAACGTCACCGGCGCGGCGACCTCGGCGCTCACCACCCTGGTGCGCGATTCGCTCACCATCGTCGGCCTGCTGGCCTGGCTGTTCTGGCTCAACTGGAAGCTCACGCTGGTGGCGCTCGCCGTCGGCCCGCTGATCGCGCTGGTCGTCAAAGCCTTCAGCGGCCGCCTGCGGCGCGCCAGCCGGCAATCGCAGCACGCGATGGGCACACTCTCGCACATTCTCGAAGAAGCCATCGGCGGCCAGAAGATCGTCAAGATCTTCGGCGGCCAGGAATATGAAGCGCAGCGCTTCCTGCAGGCGAACCAGTATCTGCGCGGGCAGAACATGCGCCAGGCCGTCGCTGCTGCCGCCATCGTGCCCTTCGTGCAGATGTTCACCGCCATCGCGGTGGCCATCGTCATCTACACGGCACTGCTGCAGTCGGCCGAGGCGCAGACCACGGTCGGCGGCTTCGTCTCCTTCATCACCGCGATGCTGATGCTGCTGGCGCCGCTCAAGCATCTGGCCGATGTCAATGCCCCGCTGCAGCGGGGCTTGGCCGCGGCAGAAAGTGTCTTTTCGCTGCTCGACGACGCTCCGGAGCCCGACAGCGGCACGCTCTCCCTGCCCCGCGCCCGTGGCGAGCTCGCCTTCGAGAACGTCACTTTCCGCTATCCCGGCAGCGAGCGGCCTGCAATTGAAAATCTCAGTCTGACGATCCGGCCCGGCGAAACCGTCGCCCTGGTCGGCGCCTCGGGCAGCGGCAAGACCACGCTCGCCAACCTGCTGCCGCGCTTCTATCCGCTCGAACAGGGACGCATCCTGATCGACGGCCAGCCGATCGAGGCTCTGACGCTCGCCTCGCTGCGCGCCAACATCGCGCTGGTCAGCCAAGAGGTCGTGCTGTTCAACGACACGGTGGCCGCCAACATCGCCTACGGCGCGTTGGCCAATACGCCGCAAGCCGAGATCGAAGCCGCCGCGCGCGCCGCCCATGCTCACGAGTTCATCATGGCGATGCCGCAAGGCTATGCCACCCGCGTCGGCGAGCGCGGCGTCAAGCTCTCCGGCGGCCAGCGTCAGCGTATCGCCATCGCGCGCGCGCTGCTCAAGAACGCGCCGATCCTGATCCTCGACGAGGCCACCTCGGCGCTCGACAACGAATCCGAGCGTCATGTTCAGGCCGCGCTCGACGAGCTGATGAAACACCGCACCACCCTGGTCATCGCCCACCGCCTGTCGACCATCGAGAATGCCAGCCGCATCGTCGTATTGGACAGAGGGCACATCGTCGAGTCTGGAACGCATGCGGAGCTGATTGCCAAGGGTGATACCTATGCACGGCTCTACCGAATGCAATTTTCGGAAACAGCCGCATGATCGTGTTGCACACGGAATCCTCGCTGGGTTGGGGCGGACAGGAAAATCGCACGCTCAACGAGATGCTCGGTCTGCGAGAATTCGGTCATACTGCCATGCTCGCCTGCCAGCCAGGCGCCCGGCTCGGCGCACGCGCGCGCGAAGCGGGCTTCACGGTGTTCGAGACGCCAATGCGCTCGGCCATCGACTTACCGGCGATTCTGCGTTTGCGCCGTTGCATGGCAGAGCAACGGCCGGACGTAGTGAACACACACAGCAGCCGCGATACACAGCTCGCCGGCTTGGCTGCGCGCCTGCTCGTGCGACGACCACGCATCGTGCGCACCCGTCATCTGGCATTGCGAATCACCTCGAAATTCACCTACAGCGTGCTGCCGGATCATGTCGTCGCAGTGAGCGGCCACGTGGCGCATTACCTCATCTCCGCCGGCGTGTCTGCCAACCGCATCTCCACCGTGCACACCGGCATCGATCTGGCGCGCTACGCGCGTGGTCTCGTTCCCGGCAATCTGCGCGAGGAACTAGGCCTGGCGGTCGATACCCCGCTTATCGGCACTGTCGCCATCCTGCGCAGGAAGAAGGGGCATGCCGACCTACTCGAAGCGATACCTGCCGTGTTGGAGCGCTTTCCCAACGCGCACTTCGTCTTCGCTGGCGACGGTCCGCAGCGGGCCAACATCGAGCGCCGCATCGCAGCCATGCAACTGGGGGAGCATGTCCATCTGCTCGGCCTGCGGCGCGATGTCGTGAATGTGCTCGCCAGCCTCGATCTTTTCGTCCTGCCCACCCACCAGGAAGCGCTCGGCACAGCCTTTGTCGAGGCCGGTGCGGTGGGCCTACCGTGCGTCGGCACAAAAGTCGATGGCGTGCCGGAAGTGATCGACGACGGCAAAACCGGCTTGCTGGTCCCGGTCCATGACTCTGCCGCACTGGCCCAAGCCATCATCGCCCTGCTTGCCGATCCCGCACGGCGCCACGCCATGGGAGAAGCGGCAAGCAGACACGTCAAGCAAAAATTTTCCCGCGAAGCGATGGTCGACGGCATGATCGGCGTGTATCAACAGCTTCTGCAGTGCCGATGAAGACCGCCAAAGCAATCCCCGTGCTGATGTATCACCATGTCAGTCCCAACCCGGGACTGGTCACCGTGTCACCGGAAAATTTCCGTGCCCAAATGCGCTACCTGGCCGAACATGGCTGGCACACCCTTACCCTCGACGACTTGGCTCGCTTTCTCGCTGGCAAACCGATGCCAGCGAAAAGTGTCGTCATCACCTTCGACGATGGATATCTCGACAACTGGGTGTATGCGCATCCCATCATGGCGGAATACGGCTTGCATGGCGCCATCTTCATCGTCACCGGCTGGATCGGCAATGGCCCGTCGCGTCCCCATGCCGGCGCAAAAGTCGGCGCTGAAGGGACGGCATCCCTGCCGCCGACACCCAACCACAAGGACTGCAAAGCCGCCATCGCCGCTGGCCGCGCCGACGAGGTGATGCTGCGCTGGAGCGAAATAGAAGCCATGCGCGCTGCCGGCACCTTCGAGTTCCACTCGCATACCCACACGCACACGCGCTGGGACCTGATCGAGCCCGATCCCGAAACACGTTATGCCAAACTCGCCGCCGATCTCAACACCTCGCGCGAGACGCTGCAAGCTCGACTGGGAAAGGCAAGCCGGCATTTGTGCTGGCCGTGGGGTCATTACCAGGATGACTTCATTGGCGTCGCCCAGGCGACCGGCTTCGACTACCTCTACACGACGGATGCTCACGTCAATGTGCGAGGCTCGCGCCCAGAGCAAATCGGTCGCTTCGTAGCCAAAGACAAAGATGGCGCCTGGCTGTTCCGACGCGTCCAGCTTTACGCCCACCCCTGGTTGGCTCGCTATTACCGCTGGCTTCACGGTTGAACATGAAACGTTTGGGTGAGATTTTTCTGCACGGCGCTTGCTCGGCCTACCAATCCTTTCGTAGACGCAACTCAACTTGGCCGCCAAACACGTTCGTGGTGGTTTCCAATACGGCTCTCGGCGATACGCTGCTCTCCACGCCGGTAATCGCCTCTCTGCGGGCATCATTTCCATCCGCGCGTATTGCTTTTGTCGTTCATCCTCGATATGCGCGCTTATTCACGGGTCTCGAGAGCATCGACGGTTTGCTTACCTATGATGGAAGTTACGTTGGCCTGGCCCGAGCGATTCTCCGGCTGCGCAAGCTCGCACCCGATGCCGTCCTACTTGCTCATTCCAACGGCCCGCAGGATATCCCTATGGCATGGCTGGCGGGCGTTCCCTTGATTCTCAAGCCCGCTACCTGCAGCCCTTTTCGTGTCTATCTTTCAGCACAATTGCCGCCGTTGACGGGGCATGTCATCGAAGAGCGTCTCAACTTGGTGCGCTTCGTCGGCGGCACGCAACTCGTGACGCGCATGCAGTTGCCGACGCGCTATTTCGGCAAAATGCCAACGGATATCGTGCGTCTGTCACAGCCCGCCATCGGATTTCAACTCGGAGCCGCCAACGCTTACAAGCAATGGCCCCTCGCCAAGTTTGCAGCGCTGGCGAAAGAGCTATTGGCGGCCCATCCGCGACTGCACATCGTATTGACGGGTTCGGCTAAGGAACGCGCACTTGCGGACGAATTGCTGCGTTTGTGTCCTGATCCACGCATTTTGAATCATTGTGGGAAGTGGGACGTGGCTCGATTGCCGTGGCTGTTGCGTCAATTCACCCTGCTCGTCACCAATGACACGGGGCCCATGCATCTAGCCATTGCCTTGGGAGTGCCCACCGTAAGCCTGTTTGGCATGACTTCCGCCGCAGCCATCGGCCCTTTCCAGGACCGCGATCGACATATCGTCATCGAAAAACAATCCGACCGGGAAGCCCATCTTCCCAAGAAGCGGCGCAGCAACCGAGGAATGGCCTTGATCGAAGTCGATGAGGTCTTTGCCGCGGTCGATCGAAGGCTCTCTCTTTATGCGTCTGCTCCTCGTCACTGATCAGAGCCCCGAGTCACAGCACTCTGCCATCCGGGGTATTTTCGACCGACATCTGCGCCAGCACGCACAGGTAGATATCGTTTGGTTCTCACGCAGCCAAAGCCGCATCGAACGACGTCCTGGGCACATCATCCTTCCCTGGCGCTACCGGCGGCGCAGCCTATGGTGGCGTCTGCACCCGCCGGTAACGGTGGACGATTACGATGTCGTCATCGTTCGCAACCTCTTTCCGGTGCTGAGCGCCTTGCAAGACGAGAAACGTCCTTACCACCTGGGCTTTTGGGAATCCTTCCCGCACCGCTTTCGGCGCCTCTATGAAGCAGAACTTGAGGGCAAGGCGCGCTGGCGCAAGTCTCTCGAATATCGCTGGCACGCGCGCAAAGAAAGACGTTTGCTCTCGCGTTGCGACTTCTATCTGCCGATCACCGCCTATTTTCAGAAACAATTCCGGCCCGACATCGTCATGCCTACGCACCCGCTGCCGATGGGGGTAAACGATCTTGCCCTGCCCGCCCCGCGCCTTCTCGAACGCCCTCTCCATCAGCCCATGCGCCTGCTCTATGTTGGGGCGGTCGACGTTTTGCGCGACTTCGAAACCATATTGGCGGGAATCCGCCAGGCCCGCACTCCGCTAGTGCTCGACATTTACACACCCAGTGACAATCCCACCGTGCGCCGCCTCAAGCAGCAGGCCGACCCCATGGTTCGCCTGCACTCACCTCTTCCGCGCGAGGCACTGCTCGAACGCATGAGCGAATATGATTTGGGGATATCTCTGATTCCAGTGACGCCCCTTTACGCGGTGGCCTCACCAACCAAAACCATGGAATACTTCGCGATGGGCTTGCCGGCCTTGATGACCCGTCTGCCAGAGCATGAAGCGCTTTTCGGCGAGCTGCCGTTCCTGTTCGCCGATTTCTCCGCCGCTGCGATTGCAGATACGATCGAATGCTTGGCTGCCCTACCTGAGAACGGATGGCGTGCCGCACGTGCAGCAGGCCGTGATCGGGTTCTATCCCAGCGTAGCTATCGGGTGCTGACTACTCAGTTGATACGCTTTCTGGAGAAGGAGTTGCCATGCCACTGATTGTCGAACCTCGGTTCCGTGCCTCGCGTATCTGGTCCAATCGCATATTGCAACAAATCGCGCCACTACTGACCGGTTCGGTCGTCAACGTATCGGCATGGCGTGATGAGGACAAGGAAGGCAATCACTATCGCAATTATTTCGCGCGGGCGACCGAGTACTGGCTCACCAACTGGCATAGCAATGCGCGTGGCTTTCAAGGAAACCTGGAAAATGAGCTTTTTCTCGATCTCGAACAACCTCTTCCCGCAAAGTTGAGAGGTCGATTCGACATCGTCTTCAACCACACCACGCTCGAGCACGTGTTCGACATTTTCTCAGCGTTTCGCAACCTATGCAGTCTATCCCGCGATGTCGTGATCCTCGTGGTGCCTTTTTTACAAGAGCAGCACGGCGACTACGGAGACTACTGGCGATTCACACCACTGTCCATACAGCGATTGTTTGCCCGTGAAGAAAGGAATGTCGATTTCGTAGCGTGGAACGATGGGGCGGTCGATGCCATCTACATCGTTGCGGCAAGTGCCCTACGGGTTACCAGCTCGGAATTGCTCAGAAAGGCCCCAGGCAATCGGCTCGATATACTTGGCTCGGCACGCTTGGGTCGTCGGTTCTTTCCCCGCACCAAAGCGGGAACGATTGTGAAACGCTTGTTATCTTTATGCAGAGGATCGTAATGAACTCAGGGCAGGTGCCCGTGGGGATCTACTTGCCCCATGGAGATATTCCTGATCAGCGCGGCTTTGCGCCGGCCATCGTTGCTTGGGAGCATGCCAGGAGGATGCGACATTTCGAGCCCTTGCTGTTTTGTGCCCGCGAAAACCGAGAGCATTCCTTGGATGAATCGCTGCCCATTTCACGCTTTGCCGAAAGCGGGCTCTATCGTCTGTTTTTCCGCAAATGGACGAGGCTGGATCCTTGGCCGCTACATCGCCGAGCGGCGCGGCTCGCGCAACGAAGAAAACCCCGTCTTTGGCATGCGCATCAACTGGAATTCCCGATAGACGATTTCCGCGCGGCATTGGGTCAGCCCATCCCAGTCCTCGTTCACGCTCACGTCACTTGCCACCGTTTCCGCCCAGAGAAGGGCATAGCCAACCGCTATCTCGCCGTTTCACGCTATGTGCGGGAACGCTTGGTCGAGAGACAAGGCTATCCAGCCGATCTGATCGAGATACTTCCCAATGGAGTGGACGTGAGTCTCTTTTGCCCGGCCGACGGTGACGAGAAACGTGTCCTACGTCAGGCACTGGGTCTGCCGCGCGATGTGTTGTTGATTTTATTCGCAGGCCGCAAACAGTTGGTGAAAGGATTTGATGTATTTCTTGCCGTGGCTGAAGCGCTGAGCGCACGTTTCCCGGACGTTTATTGGTTGGCCGTAGGCCCGGAACCACCGGATGCCCTGCGCGAAATCGGCTACCGCGAACGCATCCAGCTGCGAAAAAAATTATTGGCAGCGGGAAGATATCAGGAGCGGCCTGCTATGTCGCAGCGTGAGCTTGCACGGTTCTTTCGAGCTGCCGATGTTTTGTTTGCGCCGTCACGAACCGAGACACAGGGCATGGTGGTGATCGAGGGCATGGCGTCTGGTCTCGTCGTCATCAGCAATGCGGTAGGCGGTATAACCGAGTCCATTCGCCATGAGAAAAACGGTTTTCTCCTTACTTCGCCTGGCAATGTCGATGAGGCGGTAAGCAGGATGGAAACGGTTTTCGATCAAATCACCAGTCTCGATGACATGCGCATGGCAGCGCGTAGCACGACAGTCGAGCAGTTTGGCTGGGATGCGATCGTAGAACAGCTCGAAAACATTTATCGACAAGTACTCACAGCGGAGGGGTGATGAAGCCACGCTGCGTGATCGGGCTTGGCCTAGCAGGGGTATTGCTGTTCATTTGGCCGATTGCCCACACCATCGCCATACGCCATGCAATATTGTTATTTGGATTGATATGGGCCCGGCCGACGGTTGTTGGGCAACGACCC
>JBKBOI010000066.1:0-9345 GCA_046294935.1 Rhodocyclaceae bacterium | reverse complement strand
AAGAGGGGTGCAGCGAATGAGATGGAAGATTACTTCTTGCCTTCCATGCCGGACATGCCGCTCATGCCTTGCTGACCGGACATGCCGGACATGCCTTCCATGCCCTTTTGTTCGCCAGACATGCCGGACATGCCGGACATGCCTTGCTGGCCTTCCATGCCGGACATGCCGCTCATCCCTTGCTGACCGGACATGCCGGACATGCCTTGCTGGGTGGCTGGGGCGGGCGCGGGAGCGGGAGCGGGAGCGGGAGCAGGGGCCTCTTCTTTCTTGCCGCAGGCGGTCAGGGCAAGCGCAGTCAGGGAAACGAGGAGGAGAGATTTTTTCATGGTGATTTCCTTTTGGTTGATGATGAGGTTGAGAGCGAATGATACCGCTTGCAAATAACTTCGCAGCGGCTCGGAAAGTTGACAATAAATCATTTTAACCATTTTTTTGCCCACTCCAGCGCCGTGGTCAAATGACGCAGGCCGGCTGCCGAGCAGGGGGCGCCCAGGGAAAAATTTTCTCCCCGGATTTCCAGCAGATAGCTGGGTGGCGGCAAGACGGCATGGAAGTCTTCGAAGACCCGCAACAGCGCCTGCGGCGCCAGGGCGTGGGTGAAGACTTGGGCAGGGTCTTGGGCAGCCGCCAGACGGCTGATGGCGAATGGCGCCGCGAGCGACCGGCTGGCATCGACGAATAGGATGCGCTTCCGCTCCGCGAGATCGAGCGCGTGTTCGATTTGGAGTTGATCATCCTGCAGGCAATCGACGCCGGACAGGCCAAGCGCCTCGATCCGCTCGACGAACAGCAATCCGAGCGCATCATCGCCGCGCGCGGGATTGCCCCAGCCGAAAACGAGGATTGGCGCGCGCATCGCCTGGATGGGGAGGTTCAAGGCCGTAGGCAATGGCCCTGCGGGTCGCGCAGGACGCGGTCGCGTGCCGTACCGTCAGCGCCGAGAATTTCCACTTCGAGGGGCATCTGTCCCAGTGCGTGGGTGGCGCAGGACAGGCAGGGATCGAAGGCGCGGATCGCGACTTCGACATGGTTGAGCAAGCTTTCGGTGATCTGCTGGCCATCGAGATACTGGCGTGCCACGGCGAGGATCGCCTCGTTCATCGCCTGGTTGTTGTGCGTGGTCGAGACGATCAGGTTGGCACGGATCACCAGGTCGTTCTCATCGACGCGGTAGTGATGGATCAGCGTGCCGCGCGGCGCCTCGATGACGCCGACGCCGCGCATGCCGCGTTCGCCGCTGGCGACGAGGTCGTCACCGAGGATGTCTTCGTCATGCAAGAGTTCCTTGATCGTCTCGGCGGCATAAAGCAGCTCGATCATGCGCGCCCAGTGATAGCCGAGCGTGGCACTGCTCGCCCAGCCGCCGTCGAAGCCGAGGAATTCCCTACGCTCGCGCTCGGCCAGCGGCGTCGGGATGAAATCACAGAGGGTGACGCGGGCGAGCGGCCCGACGCGATACCAGCCGTGCTCGGCATCGCCCAGCGCCTTGAAGAACGGGAATTTCATGTAACTCCAGGGCTTTGTGTCCTCGCCGATGAAGTCCCAGTAGCGTCTATAGTCGGCATGATCGAACAGCGTCGTGCCATCGGCCAGACGCGCGCGCAGGCCGCCTTCATACAGATCCAGCGCCCCAGAGGGCGCGACGAGGCTCATCGCGGGCGCGGCCAAGCGCGCGAAATCGCGATATTGCGCACGCTGCGCCTCGAACAGACGCTTCACCAGTTCGACCGCCTCGCGCGCCCAGCCGATGATGGTGTAGATGTCTTCGAGCAATGCGGCGCGCTCGTCCATGCCGAGCGATTTGTTGACGCCGCCGGGGATGGCGCCGGTGCCATGGATGCGCTTGCCTGCGGTGGCACGGATCACCTCCTGGCCATATTTGCGCAGCAGCACGCCTTTGCGGGCGAAATCGGGGTGGCTCGCCGTAAGCCCGACGATGTTGCGCTGGCGGGGGTCGGCGCCAAAGCCGAACAGCAGGTCGGGTGAGGCGAGGTAAAAGAAATGCAGCGCATGGGACTGCAGGATCTGGCCATAGTGCATCAGGCGGCGGATTTTCTCTGCGGTCGGCGTGACGTGGCTGCCTGTGATCATGTCCATCGCCTTGGCAGCCGCCAGATGGTGCGAGACCGGGCAGATGCCGCACAGGCGTTGCACCATGACGGGCACTTCCCAGTAGGGACGACCTTCGATGAACTTCTCGAAGCCGCGGAATTCGACGATGTGCAGGCGCGCCTGCACCACGCGGTCGTGCTCGTCGAGCAGCAGCGTGACCTTGCCATGGCCTTCGACGCGCGAGAGCGGGTCGATGGCGATGCGCTTCAGTTTCTCCGGATGGGGGGCGGTTTCCAGTTCGAATGGCATGACTTACCCTCTAGTCATAATGCAAAAGACCGTGACCGAGACGCGGGGTACGGCCGGCGATCAGATCGGTGAGGAATTTCCAGATGGCGTCGCCCGAAGGCGGGCAGCCGGGCAAGAAATAGTCGACCTTGACGATTTCGTGGATTGGATGCACCTGGTTGAGCGGCAAGGGGAGCTCCGGATCGTTCGGAATGTGCGCCCCTTTCGCGAGCCCGCCTTCGGTTTCATAGACGACTTCGAGGATGTCTCTGAGATCGAGGTGGTTGCGCTGCGCCGGCAGGCCGCCATTGACCGCGCAGGCGCCCATGGCGATGAGGATCTTGCAATGCTTGCGAAATTCGCGCAGCACATGGACGTTTTCTGCATTGCAGACGCCGCCTTCGATGATGCCGAGATCGCACAATCCATGCGTGCCGCAGTGCTTGATGTCGGTCAGCGGCGTGCGATCGAATTCGACCACTTCGAGCAGGTCAAAGAGTCGCTCGTCGATGTCGAGGAAGGACATGTGGCAGCCAAAGCAGCCGGCCAGGCTTGTGGTGGCGACGCGCAATTTCTTCTTCCCGGTCATTTCGCCGCTCCTGTTTCGAGCGCCGACACCGGCGCCTTGTCATAGGTGCGCTCGCCGTAGGGCACCCTGAAACCGATGCGTTTTTTGAGGATCACGCCGACCGGGCAGACGCTCGCCGCGCGGTCGGTGACGGCAAAGTCGGTATCGGCCAGCCGCCCCGATTCGCAGTTGAGAATGATTTTGCGACCGCGCATACCACGCCCGCCCATGACAAAGACGTTTTTCTTGTCGACTTGCTCCGACGCTTGCACACAGAGTGAGCAAAGGATGCAGCGGTTGAAGTCGAGCATCACGTCAGGGTGCGAGGCATCGACCGGCCGATCCGGGTAGAAGTGGTCGAAGTGCGGGGTGAGCATCTCGAGCTCGTAGGCGGTGGCCTGCAGCAGGCAATTGCCGCTTTTCTCGCAGCTCGGGCAGAAGTGATTGCCCTCGATGAAAAGGAGCTGCAGCAGGGTCCTGCGCTTGTCGTCGAGCTCGGTGCTGCGGTTTTCCACTTCCTGGCCGGGAGCGGCGGCGAGCGTGCAGGCGGAGCCGAAGCGGCCATTGACTTTCACCGTGCAAAGCTTGCAGGAGCCGTGCGGCTTGAATTCCGGGTGCCAGCACAGGTGTGGAATGTATTTGCCGGCGGCCTGGGCGGCCTGCATGATCGTTTGGCCGGGGGCGAAGGGAATTTCCTCGCCGTCGAGCAAGAAGGTGTTTTGATCGCTCATGGCGCGATTTCCTCGTTGTGCAAATGGGCGCCGGCATCGTCGCGGCCGGTCATCTGACGCGCCTGCGAGAGTGCGGCGTCGAGGTCGAAGGCCGGCTCGTAGTCGAGCGACTTGAGGCGTTTTTCGTAAGCCGGCCGGAACTTGGTCAAAGTGTCGAACACGGGGTTGCAGGCCGAATTGCCGAGGCCGCAGTGGGAGGCGCCTTGCATTAGCCGGTGCATCTTGAACAGCTCGTCGATGTCGTAGGGCGAACCGTGGTTCGTCGCCAGCTTGTCCATCAGCCGCGCGACGACCTGCGTGCCGACGCGGCAGGGGGTACAGAAGCCGCAGGATTCGTGGGCGAAGAAGTGGGCGAAATTCCTCGCCACCTCGAACATGTCGCGCGTGCAATCGAAGACCATGAAGGCGCCGGCGGTCGGGATGTCCTCGAAGCAGATGCGGCGATCGAGTTCGTCGACCGCGAGGGTGACGCCCGAAGGTCCAGACACCTGCACGCCCTGCACGCAGTGTTTCGCCCCGGCTTCTTCGAGCACCTGCCGCACCGTAACGCCAAAGGGATATTCGTAGATGCCCGGCCGCTCGACATCACCGGAAACGGAGAGAAGCTTGGTGCCGGAGGACTTCTCGGTGCCAAGCCGCTTATACCAGGCGCCGCCCCGGGCGGCGACGAGGCAGGAGGCGGCGAGCGTCTCGACGTTATTGACCGCCGTCGGCTGGTCGAGATAGCCGCAGGTGACCGGGAAGGGCGGGCGGATGCGCGGCCGGCCTGGCTTGCCTTCGAGCGATTCGATCAAGGCCGATTCCTCACCGCAGACGTAGGCGCCTGCGCCAAAGTGGATCTCGATGTCGAAGGCGAAATCCCGGTCGAGGATGCGCTCGCCCAAAAGGCGCTCGCTGCGTCGTCGTGCCAGCACCGACTCCAGGGCCTCTTTCATGTAGCGGTATTCGCCGCGCAGGTACATGAGGCCCTTGCGGGCGCCGACCGCGTAGCCGGCGATCGTCATGCCCTCGAAGACGAGGTCGGCGTAGGAGGTCAGCAGCACGCGATCCTTGAAAGTGCCGGGCTCACCTTCGTCGGCGTTGCAGACGACATAGTGCGCCTGCCCGGGCGCGTTACGGCAGTATTCCCATTTGAGACCGGTCGCAAAACCGGCGCCGCCGCGCCCGCGCAGGCCGGAAGCCTTGATTTCGCCGATCAGCGCCTCGGGCCCGCGCGCGAGCGCCGCCGCAAGCGCTTCGCCCGGCACGAGGTTGTGGTCGAGCAGCACGTCCTTGCGGCGGATGTTGTCCTCGACCTGAAACCACTCGGCCGGCCACTGGTCGAGCGGCGTCTGGTTGCGGATCAGTTCGGCCATCTGGTCTACGCGTTCGGGTGTCATGCGCGTGATGGCGCGGTAATTGACGAGTACCGCCGGCCCCTGATCGCACATGCCGGTGCAGGAGGTGGTATTGACGAAGACGAGCCCATCCTCGGACAGGCGGCCCGGCTCCAGCCAGAGTTTCTCGCACAGGCGTTGCATGAGCTCGCGGTTGCCGAGCATGCGGTCGGTGATGTTGTCCGACCACAGCACGCAATACTTGCCGCGCGGGCGCAGATGAAAGAAGCTGTAAAAAGCCGCCGTGCCCTCAACCTTGGCGCGCGGCCAGCCAATGCCCCGGGCGATGGCGGTGAGAGTCTGCGGCGCAAGCCAGCCGAGCTCTTCTTGCACCTCGCGCAGGATCTGCATCAGCCGGGTGCCGTCGTGGTCGTGGCGGGCCAAGACGGTGGCGATGACTTCCTGTTCGTTCATGATTTTCCCCATGCTGCGCTGCGATATATCGATAGATTACGCTGGACATATTACGTTTTGTTGAGGTAAATCAAAAGCTGGAGTGGAGATGAAAATTCTGAGCTGGAACATCCAGTGGGGACGTGGTCTCGACGGGCGCGTCGATCTCGTGCGCATCGCGGATGAGGCGCGCAGCTTCGATGCGGATGTGATTTGTCTTCAGGAGGTGGCGGTCAATCACCCCGACCTTTCCGGCATGCCCGCCGATGCGCTCGATCAGGTTTCCCTGCTTGGCGGCCTGTTCCTCGGCTACGAGCTGGCTTACGGGGTGGGCAGCGATCTGCCGGATGGCCTCGGCGGGCGGCGCCAGTTCGGCAACCTGATCCTTTCGCGGCGTCCTCTCTTGCAGATATTTCGGCATCTGCTGCCCTGGCCGGCAGATTCTGCCGTGCCGAGCATGCCACGCGCCGCCCTCGAGGCGGTGATCGAGGCGCCGGATTTTCCGGGTGGCGCCTTGCGTGTGATCACGACGCATCTCGAGTATTACTCGAAGATGCAACGCGCCGCCCAAATCGAGCGGCTGCGTGCCATCTGCGATGAAGGCTACTGGCATGGCCTCGAGCCGCGTTCCGCCGCCGAGAGCGATTCGCCTTTCGCCGTGTTGCCGCGCGGCGAGGGCTGTGTGCTGTGCGGGGATTTCAATTGCGCAAGCGGCCCGGCAGAGCTGGAACCGCTCGCGAAAATCGGCGCTGGCGATACGGCACCCCGCTTGGTCGATGCTTGGACGCTCGCGCATCCCGGGCTGCTGCACGCGCCGACGGTCGGAGTGCATGAGGTCTCCTTCAGTGACGGGCCGCAGACTTACGACTACTTCTTCGTTTCGGAAAACATCGCGGCGCGGATCGCGGGCGTCGAGGTCGATCTGGGTAGCCAGGCTTCCGATCATCAGCCTGTGTGTCTGACCCTCAACGACTAGAATCCGCAGCATCGCAGTCCATCCGGAGCAGCCAGCATGTGTCTTGCCATTCCCGCCCGCGTCGTCGAACTCTTGCCCGACGAGATGGCCGTCGTCGATCTTTCCGGCGTGAGGAAAGAGATTTCGCTGGCGCTCGTCGAGGACGTGAAGGTCGGCGATTATGTGATCGTCCATGTCGGTTTCGCGCTCAACAAATTGAACCCCGACGAGGCCGAGAGGACACTGGCATTGTTCGCCGAAATGGGTGAGCGGGTCGCCGCGCAGGATGGCGTCGCGAGCGCGGCATGAAGTACATCGACGAGTTTCGTGATGGTGCGCTCGCCAAGGGCCTCGCGGCGGCGATTGCTGCAGCGGCCAAGCCGCAGCGCCAGTATGCCTTCATGGAATTCTGCGGCGGCCATACGCACGCGATCTCGCGCTATGGCGTGACTGATCTTTTGCCGCCGAACGTGCGCATGGTGCATGGGCCGGGCTGCCCGGTGTGCGTACTGCCGATCGGCCGCATCGACATGGCGATCGAGCTGGCGCTCCGGCACGAGGCGATCCTGTGCAGCTATGGCGATTGCCTGCGGGTGCCGGCTTCGGATGGCCTGTCCCTGTTGAAGGCCAAATCGCGCGGCGGCGACGTGCGCATGGTTTATTCGGCAGAGGATGCGCTCACGATCGCGCGCAGGAATCCGCAACGCGAGGTGGTGTTCTTCGCCATCGGCTTCGAAACCACCACGCCGCCGACTGCCGTGGTCATCAAACGGGCGGCGCAGGAGGGCTTCACGAACTTCAGCGTGCTGTGCTGCCATGTGCTCACGCCTGCCGCGATCATGAGCATCCTCGAATCGCCCGAGGTGCGGCGCTGGGGCACGGTGCCGCTCGACGGCTTCGTCGGCCCGGCGCATGTATCGACGGTGATCGGCAGCCGCCCGTATGAATTCTTCGCCGAGGAGTACCGCAAGCCAGTGGTGATCGCCGGTTTCGAGCCGCTCGACGTGATGCAGGCGATCCTGATGCTGATCCGGCAGGTCAACGAGGGGCGCAGCGAAGTCGAAAACGAATTCACGCGCGCGGTGACGCGCGAGGGGAATCGCAAGGCGCAGGCGCTGGTCGATTCGGTGTTCGAGCTGCGGCCGAGTTTCGAGTGGCGGGGTCTGGGCAGCATCGCAAATTCGGCGCTGGCGATACGGCACGAATATGCCGCGTTCGATGCCGAAAAGCGCTTCCATCTGGAATACCGCGTGGTGCCCGACCACAAGGGCTGTGAGTGCGGCGCGATCCTGCGCGGCGTGAAAGGCCCGCGCGAGTGCAAGCTCTTTGGCTTTGCCTGCACACCGGAAAACCCGATCGGCAGTTGCATGGTGTCTTCCGAGGGCGCCTGCGCCGCGCATTACACCTATGGCCGTCACAAGGAGTTGGCGTGAGGATCCTCTTTCTCGTCCACGGTTTCAATAGTCTGACGCAGCGGCTTCACGCGGAGCTTTCGGCGCTCGGTCACGAGGTGTCGGTCGAGTTCGACATCGCCGACTCGGTGAGCGAGGAAGCGGTAGCGCTCTGGCAGCCCGATTTGATCATTGCCCCTTTCCTCAAACGCGCGATTCCGGCGTCGATCTGGCAAAACCATTTGTGCTGGGTCGTTCATCCGGGCATCGTCGGTGACCGTGGTCCTTCGGCGCTCGACTGGGCGATCCAGAATGGCGAGAAGGAATGGGGAGTGACCGTGCTCCAAGCGGAAGCCGTGATGGACGCCGGGCCGGTTTGGGCGACGGCGACGTTTCCGATGCGCCGCGGCCGCAAAGCCAGCCTCTATCGGCAGGAGGTGACAGAGGCAGCAGTGAAGGCGGTGAAGGAGGCGCTGGCGAAGCTCGCCCAAGGTGAGCAACCCGTGCCGTTGGCCGTGTACCCCGAAGTGCGCGGTAGCTTGCGCCCGCCGATGCGCCAGGCCGACCGCGCGATCGACTGGCAGAGGGACGCTACGGCAACGATTCTCGCCAAGATCGATGCGGCAGACGGCTTCCCCGGTGTGGCCGACGAGCTGTTCGGCGAGCCCTGCCATCTTTACGATGCTTGGCCGGAGGAGCGTTTGCGTGGGACGGCAGGTGAAGTGATCGCGCGGCGCGAGACGGCGGTGTGCCGCGCCACGGTGGACGGTGCAGTCTGGATCGGTCATGTCAAACGTCCGCAGGAGTTCAAGCTGCCGGCCACGGTGGCTTTCGCTGCCGAGTGTGCGAAGGTTCCCGAAGCACGGCTCGATACGTGTTGGTCGGCCGATCACGCAACCTGGCAGGACATCCGTTACGAGGAGACCGAGGCCGTCGGTTTTCTCCACTTCGACTTCTACAATGGCGCGATGGGCACGCGGCAGTGCGAACGGCTGCGCGACGCTTTCCTGTGGGCGGCGCAAAGACCGACCAAGGTCATCGTGCTGCTGGGTGGTCGCGACTTCTGGTCGAATGGCATCCATCTCAACCTGATCGAGCACGCCAGGAGCCCTGCCGACGAATCCTGGGCGAACATCGTGGCCATCGATGATCTGGCCGAGGCGATCCTGCGTTGCGAGACGCATCTCACCGTTGCCGCGCTTGCCGGCAATGCCGGCGCCGGCGGCTGCTTCCTTGCGCGCGCCTGCGACCAGGTTTGGGCAAGGGACGGTGTCGTGCTCAATCCGCACTACAAGAACATGGGCAACCTCTATGGCTCGGAGTTCTGGACCTATTTGCTTCCGCCGCGCGTCGGGCAAGAAGGGGCGGCGGCGATCATGCGCCACCGCCTGCCGATGTTGGCGACGGAAGCGGTGCGCTGCGGTTTTTATGATGCCGTCCTGCCAACGCCGAGTTTTCGCGTCGACATCGCCCATCGTGCGGCCGAGCTGGCGGCGGGCTATGAGATGGCCATCACCGCCAAGCGCGAACGCCGCCTACGCGACGAGCAGGAAAAGCCACTCGCGGCTTACCGCGCCGAGGAGCTCGC
>JBKBOI010000065.1:0-9350 GCA_046294935.1 Rhodocyclaceae bacterium | reverse complement strand
ATGCGTGACGATGCAGCATTATCTCAAAGAATCAATATGTTGTGCTTGATCTACGACAAAAGAACACGGATTCAGGTTCCAGTAAATGCCGGTGCTTTCCATCACCACTTCGTCAGGACGACATTCGGCTACCCAGGCCGCCAGTTCCCGGCGATCCCGTTTGAATGTGCCGAACTGCCGTTGCTCGATGCGCGTACTCCCATCGGCTTCCTCGATCAACGCACAGGCCGTGATTTGCGCCTGATGCACATCAAGACCGATGACGCGTTTGTAAAGTGCCACCAGTTCCATATCGCCTCCTGTCGATTTACACTCAAGGGCGGAAGGTGGCGGGTGCCAAAACTGAATGTGCCTGAGGGCGACAAGTCGCCGACGGCCTGTTTAACATGCGCTCTCTATCGAGGCAATCCGGGATGCGAGTCAGTCAGGCGGGTCACGTTAGCTGCGGGGTCAAACCGCCAAAAAACTATCACGACCTCACCCCCCACCTTCCTCCCCGAAGCTTCTTTCATCTTCAGGGGTGGTGACAACCCTACCATGATCGTTTGCGCGGATTACGTCCGTCGCCTTTCGGGTCGCCTGCTCGCCATCCATCGCCCCGTCGAAGCCAGTGCACCCCCTCATGAGTCGTGGTGGAGGTGGGCGGAATCGAACCGCCGTCCGGAACGCTTCCGGTTCGCCGGAATTACGACCATGTCCGTATTATCGGGCCGGACTTGAGATTTCTCAAGCGCTGTATTAAACATTGTCGTAATGTAGGAGATATGGTTTGCAGACAAAATAACAGTAACATCCTGACCAACCGCTTGCGAGGGGAATGCCACTGTGAAAACGATCATGCTGGTCGATGACTCGGCCACCATCTTGCTTTCCATTTCCAACATCCTCACCAAGGCCGGCTATGGCGTCGAAAAGGCCTCGAATGCCAATGAGGGACTCGCCAAGTTCAAAGCCGGCGCCAAAGTGGATCTGTTGATCACTGACCTTAACATGCCGGGCATGAATGGCATCGACTTCATTAAGGAAGTGAGGAAGCTGCCCGCCTACAAGTTCATGCCGATCCTCTTTCTCACCACCGAATCCCAGCAGGCCAAGCGCGCCGAGGCCAAGGCGGCCGGCGCTTCGGGCTGGCTGGTCAAACCCGCGACGGCGGACGAGCTTTTGAACACCATCAAGCTGGTGCTGAGGTAAGCCGGCATGGATTTCGTCCAGCTCCTGCGCCGCGCCTCGCTGATTTCGCTGCTCGTCGGCTTGGCGGCCAGTTTTGTCGTGTTTTTCTTCAATGACTGGTTCCATGCCGCGTTCCTGCCGGGATTGGGGGTATCGCAACCCTGGGGGGATGCGCTCGGCACCTTCCTGATCGTCATTGTCGCCTTCATCGCCCAGCGGCTCTTCTCGCTTGCCCTCTACCGCGACTGGATGCTCGGCATGACCAAGCGCGAGGCGGAGATCGCGCTGCGCGCCGACAGTTATGTCGAGGCCGCCGAGCAGGTGAGCCATGAGCTCAAACAGGTTGGCACCTTCAACGACGTCGTGCGCGGGCAGCTCAATACGATCGTTTCCGAGACCGAAAAAGCCGCTTACGACATCACCTCGCGCCTCAACGACATCGACGCGGTAATAGGCAAACTGAGCCGCTTCGTCGACTCGAGCACGCATGAGACCAATGAGCTCATCGCAGCTTCCGAAGCGCGCATTGCGCAAAACCGCCAGCTCATCGAACGGCTCGATTGCTACATCGCCCAGCGCGTCAGTGAAGCCGAGGCGGACCAGCAGCGCATCGCCACCGTCGTCGCCGAGGCGCGCTCGCTGATCAAGCTCGTCGATCTCATCAAGAGCATTTCCGGCCAGACCAATCTTCTGGCCTTGAACGCCGCCATCGAGGCGGCGCGCGCCGGCGAGGCGGGCCGGGGGTTTGCGGTCGTCGCCGACGAGGTCAGAAAGCTCTCGTTGGAAACCGACAAGGCGGTCAATCAGATCAACCAGGGCATCCAGGCCGTTGCCAGCTCGATCGAACAGCAGTTCCAGGACAAGCTGAAATCGAGCAATATCGAGCAGGAGCGCGCGGCGCTGCAAGAATTCTCGGTGCAGCTCAACGAGCTTGGCAGGAACTATCAGGAAATGACCCAGCACGACACCGCGGTGCTTGCCGAGGTGCGCGAATCGAGCCAGAAGCTCTCGGCGATGTTCATGGATGCGCTCGCCAGCGTGCAGTTCCAGGATGTGACACGTCAGCAGATCGAGCATGTAATCGATGCCTTGAACCGTCTCGATGGCCACTGCGCGCTGCTGGCCGAGCGGCTGGCGGCCTTCGACGATCCGAATTTCGAATTGCGGCCGCTTTCCGCTCATCTCGATGAGATTTACAGCAGTTATGTGATGGGTTCGCAGCGCGACTCACATCATCAGGCCTTAAACGACGGCGGCGCCGGCAAGGAAGCCAGCGGCCCGAAAGTCGAACTGTTTTAACCAACGCGGCGAGGTGAGCCGATGACCGAATTCGCAACGCAAACGACTACGAAAGGGGCGCTGCACATGATCCTCGATGGCCCGATGACGATCTACAACGCCGGCGAGATCAAGGCGCGGCTCCTGACCGCCCTCAAGGCTTCATCCATTCTCGAACTCGACCTCTCCCACGTCGGCGAGATGGACACCGCCGGCTTCCAGCTCCTCATCATGGCCAAGCTCGAAAGCCAGCGCGAAGGCAAGACGCTGCGCATTGTCGCCCATAGCCCGGCCGTGCGCGACGTCATCGACTTTTACAACATGGACGCGTTTTTCGGCGACCCGATGGTCATCCCTGCCGAGCACTGAGAAAGAGGCACCCCGATGGAAGAGCTCTACAGCGTATTCGCCCAGGAAGCCCGCGAGCAGCTCGCGGCGATGGAAGAAGGCCTGCTGCGCCTGGAACAGGGCGATCAGGACCCGGATCTGCTCAACGCGATCTTCCGCGCTGCCCACACGATCAAGGGCGCCTCGGGCGTCGTCGAGATCCACCACATCGAGAAATTCACCCACATCCTTGAAAACCTGCTCGACAGGCTGCGCAATGGGGAAATCGCCGTATCGAGCGAGATCATTACCGCGCTGCTTAGAGGCTGCGACCATATCGGCGCGCTGCTGGACTGCGTCGACCAAGGGCAGATGGACGAAGACCCGGCACTTGCCGCCGCGGGCGAGGCGACGGCGGAACTCTTGCGCTCCTTTACCGGAGGCGAGCAGGCGAAGATGGTGCCCGAGGCGAGTGTCGCCACCGTCGAGCGCGCCGGCGGCGATACGGCGATTTCCGACTGCTGGCACATCTCGATCCGCTTCGGCCGCGACGTGCTGAAGATGGGCATGGAGCCTTTGGCCTTCCTGCGCTATCTCCTCAACCTCGGCGAGATCGTGCATCTGACGACGCTGTGCGACGCCATGCCGCCCGCCGAGGAGATGGATCCGGAATGTTGCTACCTGGGTTTCGAGATCATGCTGCGCTCGCACGCCAGCAAGGAGCAGATCGAGAACGTCTTCGCCTTCTGCCGCGACGAATGCGATCTCTACATCCTGCCGCCGCACAGCAAGGTGGGTGATTTCATAGAGCTGATCGAGCGCCTGCCCGAAGAAAACATGCGGCTGGGCGAGATCCTCGTCAAGTCGGGCGCGATCACGCAAGAAGAGCTCGAAGAGGGCCTGCGCCGCCAGCGCGCTGCGGCCAGGATCGCCGAGGCGACCGAGCAGGCACCGCCGCTGTTGGGCGAGATCCTCGTCGAGAAGAAAGTGGTGCAGCCCGAACTCGTCGAGGCGGCCGCGGCGAAGCAGAAACAGGTCGCCGAGAAGAAGTCCGCCGAGGCGCGCCTGATCCGCGTGCAGGCCGACAAGCTCGACCATCTGATCGACCTCGTCGGCGAACTGGTGATCGCCGGCGCCTCCGCCAACCTGCTCGCCCAAAAAAGCGGCCAAGGCAATCTCGTCGAGGCCACCTCGGTGCTCTCGCGCCTGGTCGAAAACATTCGCGACTCGGCCCTGCAACTTAGGATGGTGCAGATCGGCGAGACCTTCAACCGCTTCAACCGCGTCGTGCGCGACGTCTCGAAGGAACTCGGCAAAGACATCGAGCTCGTCATTTCCGGCGCCGAGACCGAGCTCGACAAATCGGTGGTCGAAAAGATCGGCGATCCGCTCATGCACCTGGTCAGAAACGCGATGGATCACGGCATCGAGCCGGCCGACATACGCGCGGCGCGCGGCAAACCGGCCAAGGGGCGAGTCGAACTCAACGCCTATCACGACTCGGGCTCGATCGTCATCGAAGTGGTCGATGACGGCGGCGGCCTCAATGCCGAGAAAATCCAGGCCAAGGCCATCGAACGCGGCCTCATCCAACCCGGCCAGACGCTCACCGAGCAGGAAATCGTCAATCTCATCTTCGAGGCTGGTTTTTCGACCGCCGACAAGGTGAGCAACCTCTCCGGCCGCGGCGTCGGCATGGATGTCGTCAAGCGCAACATCCAGGCGCTGCGCGGCACGGTCGAAGTCAAGACCCAACTGGGCGTGGGCAGCCGCTTCATCATTCGGCTGCCCTTGACGCTGGCGATCATCGACGGCTTCCTCACGGCGGTCGGCAAGGCGTCCTACGTCATCCCGCTCGATGCCGTCGTCGAGTGCCTCGAACTCAAGGACGAGGACACGCGCGGTCACATGCTCAACCTGCGCGGCGAGGTGCTGCCCTTCATCCGTCTGCGCGAATTTTTCGGCAGCGAAGGCGAGGCGCCGCCGCGTGAAAACGTCGTCGTCGTCGCGGCAGGCGGTCAGAAGGCCGGCATCGTCGTCGATCAATTGCTCGGCGAGTTCCAGACCGTCATCAAGCCACTGGGCAGCCTGTTCAAGCACCTGCGTGGCATCGGTGGCTCGACCATCCTCGGCAGCGGCGAGGTGGCGCTGATCCTCGACGTGGCGGCGCTTGCGCAGTTGGCCAGTCAGACCGAACAGCACCATCCATCCCCGGGCGGTCGTTCGGCGATTTCGCTCGAAGCGCATTGAGGCGCCGTCCGGCCCACACCGACTTTCATTCGTTAGTCTATCCACCGGAGAGAAGAAACCATGTTCAAGAACCTCAAAATCGGCGTCCGTCTCGGCATCGGCTTCGGCCTGGTGCTGATCCTTCTCGTGGCGATCTCGTCGATCGCCTACCTGCAAATCAATCACCTGAACGGCGAACTCGATCTGCTGGTGAAAGACCGCTTCGTCAAGACGGTCCAGGCCAACAACATCATCGATGCGATCAATGCGATCGCCCGCATCCAGCGCAACGCGATGCTGGTCAAGGGCGAGGAGGCGATGATCCGCGAGCTCGACCGCATTCCAGGCGAGCGCAAGAAGATCGGCGACAACCTCGAAAAGCTCCAGCAAACCATTCATACCCAGGAAGGCAAGGTCATCCTGGCCAAGATGGTGGCCAGCCGCCAGGCCTACGTGCCTTTGCAGGAAAAATTCGATCAACTGATGCGCGCCGGCAAGCGCGACGAGGCCGGCGAGCTTTTGATGGGCGAGCTGCGCAAAACCTTCAACGAATATCTGAAGAACGTCATTGAATTGATCGAGTATCAAACCGCGCTGATGGAAAAGGCCGGCAATGAAGCTAAGGAAACGGCGAGCAGCGCGCTTATGCAGTTGGTCTCGCTCGCGCTGGCCTCGATCCTGATCGCGATTTTCTTCGCCTGGTTCGTCACGCGTAGCATCACGCGCCCGATCGCCATGGCGGCCGCTGCGGCCGATGCGATCTCGCAAGGCGATCTAACCGTCAAGATCGAGACCGACAGCCGCGACGAAGTCGGCCTCTTGATGGCCTCAATGCAAAAGATGATCGACAAACTCACCGAGATCATCTCGGAGGTCAATAGCGCCGCCGACGCGCTCAACAACGCCGCCGGGCAGGTGTCGGCCACCGCGCAGTCGCTGTCGCAATCGAGTTCTGAGCAGGCCGCTTCGGTCGAGGAGACCACCGCCTCGATCGAAGAGATGACCGCCTCGATCACCCAGAACACCGAAAACGCCAAAGTCACCGACAACATGGCCACCGCCGCTTCCCAACAGGCGCAGGAAGGCGGCCAGGCGGTCAAGGAAACCGTCGATGCCATGAAGCAGATCGCCGACAAGATCGGCATCATCGACGACATCGCCTACCAGACCAATCTGCTGGCGCTCAACGCCGCCATCGAGGCGGCGCGCGCCGGCGAGCACGGCAAGGGTTTCGCGGTGGTCGCCGCCGAGGTGAGAAAGCTCGCCGAGCGCTCGCAGGTTGCCGCGCAGGAGATCGGTCAGGTCGCCTCCTCGTCGGTGAAACTGGCCGAGCGCGCCGGTCATCTCCTGGACGAGATGGTGCCCGCGATCAAGAAGACTTCCGACCTCGTGCAGGAAATCGCCGCCGCGAGCCAGGAGCAGAGCCAGGGCGTCGGTCAGATCAACGGCGCCATGGGGCAGCTCAACAAGGCCACGCAGCAAAACGCCTCGGCCTCCGAGGAGCTTGCCGCCACCGCCGAGGAAATGAGCGGCCAGGCCGCGCAGCTCACCGAGCTGATGAGCTTCTTCCATCTCGCCAACGGCGCGAAAGCCGGCACCGGCAGGATGGCGAAGGCCAAGCCCGCCGCGAAGAGCACGCCTGCGCCCAAGGCAGGACGTGGCTTCCAGGCGGCCGTACCGGCCGACGAAGCCGATTTCGAACGTTTCTGAGGGGAGGATCGCGATGGGCGAACTCGTCAAGGCACCGACCACGGCTCCCGTCGTCGCCAAGAACACCGGCGGCGGGGAGACGCATCAGTATCTAACCTTCACGCTCGGCGGCGAGATGTTCGCCGTCGGCATCCTCAACGTCAAGGAGATCATCGAATACGGCAATCTGACCGAAATTCCGATGATGCCGGCCTTCATCCGCGGCGTGATCAACCTGCGGGGTGCTGTGGTACCGGTCATCGATCTTGCCGCCCGCTTTGGCGGCAAGGTCTCGCAAGTGCAGCGGCGCACCTGCATCGTCATCGTCGAGGTGCGGCAGGACGAGGCCAAGCACGATATCGGCATCATGGTCGATGCCGTCTCCGAAGTGCTGGAGATTCCCGCCGCCGACATCGAGCCTCCGCCCGCCTTCGGCGCCAAAATTCGCGCCGATTTCATCGCCGGCATGGGCAAGGTGAATGGCAAATTCGTCATCATCCTCGAAATCCAAAAGGTTCTCTCGGTCGATGAGATGGCGCTGCTTGCCGACATGAGCCAGGCCCACGCCGAAACAGCCGTCACCTGAGCGCGCTAGGAGAGAGGTCATGCTGCTCCAGAACATCCATATCGGCCCGCGCCTGACGGTTTTGTTGACGCTGGTGATCGCATTGCTCACCGCAATCGCCGCGATCGGGCTCATCAACATCCAAGCCACCGTCGCCGCCAACGAGCGGGTCCAACGCGAGATCGTCGTGCCCAAGGAGCAGCTCGCGCAAATCATCAATGAGCTGGGCGAGGCGCGCAGCCAGGTGCTGCTCTCCTTGCAGCATGCGCCCGACAGCCCGTTTCTAGCGATGCACGACCATCCGAACAGCCTTCACACGGAGGCTATTGAAAAGCGGCTGGCCGCAGCGGAAGCACTTTGGGCTGCATTCGCCAAGCGCGAGAGCGGCAACGCGGAGGAATCCCGGCTCGTTGCGGCGATCCGCGATGTGCGCCGGCCGCTCGTGGAGGAAGGCTTCAAGCCGGCGCACGCTGCGCTGCAAAAAGGCGAGTTCCGTGAGGCCAACGTCATTCTCCTGCAACGCATCAACCCACGCCAGAACGCTTTCGGCAAGGCGGCCGGTGATCTCGCCCAGTTCTACGAGCAGCAGACGGCTGCGATGCAGGCCAAGGCCGAGGCCGATTACGCCGCCGCGCGCAACTGGATCATCGGCGCCGCGCTGCTCGCGGTGCTCTTGGCCATCGCCTTCGGCTACGCGATCGTGCGCTCGATCATCGCGCCGCTCAAGCAGGCGGTCGAGGCGGCCAACGGCCTGGCGGCGGGCGATTTGACGATCCATTGCGATCTTTCCGGCCGCGACGAACTCGCCGAGCTCAAACGCGCGATGCAGGCAATGATCGACAAGCTCGGCCATGTCATCGGCGAGGTCGGCACGACGAGCCGCGAGATCGGCAACGCTGCCGACCAGGTCTCGGCCACCGCCCAGTCGCTGTCGCAGGCAGCGAGCGAACAGGCCGCTTCGGTCGAGCAAACCTCCGCCTCGATCGAACAGATGAGCGGCTCGATCGCCCAGAACACCGAAAACGCGAAACTGACCCGCATCATGGCGAGCGAGGCCGCCGGCCGCGCCGTCGAGGGCGGTCAGGCGGTGGGCCGCACCGTCGAAGCGATGAAACGCATCGCCGACAAGATCGGCATCGTCGATGACATTGCCTACCAGACGAATCTGCTGGCGCTCAACGCCGCGATCGAGGCGGCGCGCGCCGGCGAGGCTGGCAAGGGCTTCGCCGTCGTCGCCGCCGAAGTGCGCAAACTCGCCGAACGCGCGCAGGTCGCCGCGCAGGAAATCGGCGAGCTGGCCGGCTCGTCGGTGAAACTTGCCGAACAGGCGGGGCGGCTCCTCGACGAGATGGTACCGGCCATCGAGAAGACCGCCCGCCTCGTTGAGGAGATTTCCTCTGCCAGTCAAGAGCAAAGCCAAGGCGTCAGCCAGATCAACGGCGCGATGAGCCAGGTCAACAAAGCCACCCAGCAAAACGCCTCGGCCTCCGAGGAACTCGCCGCCACCGCCGAGGAGCTCAATGGTCAGGTCAATCAACTCACCGATCTGATGGGTTTTTTCAAGCTCGCACGATGAACGTCGGCGGCAAGGAGGAAAATAAGCGATGCTCCTATTGACCACCCTGCGCGCACGCCTGCTGCTGCTCTTCAGCGCCATTTTGCTCGGCACCCTCTACTACAGCGTCAGCGGGCTGTGGACGGACTGGCGCCGACTCGCCCAGGCGCGCCAGATCGAGGCGATCCAGCAAAGCGCGGTGGCGGTGAGCAATCTCGTCCATGAACTGCAAAAGGAGCGCGGCTTGTCGGCTGGCTTCATCGGCAGCCGCGGCGAACGGTTTGCGGCGGAGCTTTCCAGCCAGCGCGAGCTGAGCAACCGCCAGCGCGAGGCTTTGCATGGGATGCTTGCCAAACTTGGCGAGGATGCCCTGCCCGCATCCTTGCGCAAAGCACTCGATGCGGGCATCGCCGGTCTCGCCGAGCTTGCGCCGATGCGCGAGAAGATCAGCGCGCTGTCTGTGACGGGGCCGGAATCCTTCGGTTTTTATACGAACGTAATCGATAGGCTCACGGTTATGGTGGATCTCGCTCCCAC
>JBKBOI010000064.1:0-9466 GCA_046294935.1 Rhodocyclaceae bacterium | reverse complement strand
GGATGGCACATCTTCGGGAAATAGCGATACAGCATCGAGGTGCGGCCACCCAGCGTAGGGGACTTTTCGGCCAGTATCACCTGCTTGCCACATTCGGCCGCCTCGAGGGCCGCCGTCATGCCAGCGATACCGCCGCCGACGACCAGGATGGTCGGATTGGTTGCGATTGAAGCTGTCATCGAGCCTCCGTTGTAGTGGGGGTACAGCCAGGACTGGATTTCGGCGGCTCCGGGCGAGGCTGGATGCTTGCGATTCCCGCGCACCCGTCACCGCAAAAATCGGACACTGATTCTAGCGACCAAATTTCGTGCCGGATCATGCGCCAGATCAAATCCGCGCGAGAATCTTCCTATGGACTGATAGAAGCGCCGTATGGTTCGCCGGACGCTGCACCGCAGCAAGCCGACCTGCCGTTCTACCACCGCCGAATTTAACGCGGCAGGGTGCGGATCTCGAAGCGCATCGCCGCCAGATCGCCCATCGCCCAGGTGGCCTCGGGGGCGCCAAGCCCGGCGACGGTGCCCGGATTGACCAGCCAGGTCGTGCCGCCCTTGACGTTGGGTTCCTGACGCACTTCCGGCACGTGGCTGTGACCGCAGCAGACGAGGTCGTAGTCGCCAGTGCAGGCAAAGGCCCGGCCGATGTGGGGGTAATGGGTGATGAAGATCCTGCGACCGCCCAGTTCGATCGAGGCGTCGTTGCCGTGGTAATGCAGCAATCCTTCGGAATGGCAGGCGAGCTTGGCGATCGCCACCGGGTCGCCGAGGTTGTTGCCATGCACGGCGTGAATCGGCAAGCCGAGCTTCAATGACGCCTTCAGCGTGTTGATGCCGATCAAGTCGCCGCAGTGGATCACCGCCTCGGCGCCTTCGGTCTTGGCGAGCGCGATCGCTTCGGCGAGTAGCGGGCCGCGGTCGTGGCTGTCGGAGACGATGCAGATCTTCATACGATCAGGGGGCCGAAATATTCCTCACCATCGTTCGCCTTGGAAAAATCGATCGAGTTCATCGCATTGCGCGTCTTGCGGCTTTGTTCTTCCTGGTCGGAATGAACCTGCAGCAAGGTCACCACGCAGTCGCCCAGATTGTTGTATTCGTCCTTGCCGGTGCCGAACAGCATCGCCTCGTTGTAATAGAAGAGGCAGCGGTAGCGCTCGTCGCCGGTTTTGAAGATGATGAAGTGCGCGCCGTTTTCCTTCCACATGATCGAGGGACAAAAGGCGAACTCTTCTTTCAGCAGATTCAGTTGCAACTCGGCATCGACCGGCTGCAGGGCCACCGGATGGCCGAAACGTTCGAGCAGCGTCTGGCTGATCAGGTGTTTTTCTCTGGCGCTGAAGGGCTTGATGGGGCGGGCCATGACACGTCTCTCCCGAAATCTTGACCAATTTATTGAGAAATAAAATTTACCACCTTGTGACAAGTCGGGCGGACTGCGACAATATCGCCAAATTCTAATGATTACAAGGAGCCCCACAGAGTGAATGAAGCTTCCGTGCAGGAAGTCAAGAAGACGACCTGCTACATGTGCGCCTGCCGCTGCGGCATCCGCGTGCACCTGCGCGATGGCCAGGTGCGCTACATCGACGGCAATCCCGACCATCCCCTGAACAAGGGCGTGATCTGCGCCAAGGGCTCGTCGGGCATCATGAAGCAGTATTCGCCTGCCCGACTGACCAAGCCTTTGCGTCGCAAGGCCGGCGCGGAGCGTGGCGCGGGCGAATTCGAGCCGATTTCCTGGGATGAAGCCTTCGCGATCCTCGAGGAGCGCCTTGGCAAAATCCGCGCCACCGACCCGAAGAAGTTCGCGCTGTTCACTGGTCGCGACCAGATGCAGGCGCTCACTGGCCTCTTCGCCCGCCAGTTCGGCACGCCGAACTACGCGGCGCATGGCGGCTTCTGCTCGGTCAATATGGCGGCCGGCATGATCTATACGATCGGTGGTTCGTTCTGGGAGTTCGGCGGCCCCGACCTCGACCGCGCGAAGCTGTTCGTGATGATCGGCACCGCCGAGGATCACCACTCGAATCCGCTCAAGATCGCGATCTCGCAGTTCAAGCGCAACGGCGGCCGCTTCGTTTCGATCAATCCGGTGCGCACTGGCTATTCGGCGATCGCCGACGAGTGGGTGCCGATCCGGCCGGGCACCGACGGCGCCTTTTTGCTGGCGGTGATCCACGAGATCATCGAGAAGGGCCTCTACGACCGCGACTTCCTCGTCCGCTATACGAATGCCGGCGAGCTGGTCAATTGCGACGAGGCATCCGACGAGTTCGGCATGTTCCTGCGCACCGAGGTACCGGAGGAAGAAGCCTGTTACGACCCGCAGGACAAGCTGTGGTGGGATCGCAAGACCAATCGTCCCGTCGTCACGCACGCTGCGAACGCAGATCCGTGCCTGCTGGGCGAGTTCGAGATCAACGGCACGAAGGTGAAGCCCGCCTTTCAGCTGCTCGTCGATCGCGTCAAGGACTACACGCCGGAATGGGCCGAAGGGGTGACCGGGATTCCCACCGAGACGATCCGGCGGCTCGCTTATGAGATGGGTGTGACCGCTCGCGACCAAAAGATCGAGCTGCCGATCAGCTGGACGGATTCCTGGGGCAAGGAACACGATACCGTCACGGGCAATCCGGTCGCCTTCCACGCGATGCGGGGGCTTGCGGCGCATTCGAACGGCTTTCAGACCATCCGCGCGCTGGGCATCCTGATGTCGATCCTCGGCACCATCGACCGCCCCGGGGGTTTTCGCCACAAGGTACCGTTTCCGCGGCCGATCCCGCCCTGCGCGCGCACGCCCAACCATCCGAATGCGGTGCAACCGAACAAGCCGCTCGATGGCATGGCGCTGGGTTGGCCGGCCGACCCGGACGATCTGTTCGTCGATGACGAAGGCAACCCGGTGCGCATCGACAAGGGGTTCTCGTGGGAGTATCCGCTCTCGGTGCATGGCCTGATGCACAACGTCATCACCAATGCCTGGCGCGGCGATCCCTATCGCATCGACACGCTCTTGATCTTCATGGCCAACATGGCGTGGAACTCGACGATGAACACCGTCGAGGTGAGGAAGATGCTGAACGACCGCGACGAGAACGGCGAATACAAGATCCCGTTCATCGTCGTCGCCGACGCCTTCCAGTCCGAGATGACGGCGTTTGCCGATCTGATCCTGCCGGATACGACCTATCTCGAACGTCATGACGTGATGTCGATCCTCGACCGGCCGATCTCCGAATTCGATGGCCCGGTCGACTCGGTGCGCATTCCGGTGCTGCCGCCGACTGGCGAGTGCAAGCCCTTCCAGGAAGTGCTGATCGAACTTGGCACGCGCCTGAAGCTGCCGGCCTTCGTGACCAAGGAGGGCAAGCGCAAATACCGCGACTATCCCGATTTCATCGTCAATTTCGAGACCGAGCCGGGCTCCGGCATTGGTTTTCTCGCTGGCTGGCGCGGCAAGGGCGGAGAGAAACATTTGCGCGGTGAGCCGAATCCGAACCAATGGGAGATGTACGCGAAGAACGACTGCGTCTTCCACTATGAGCTGCCGAAGAGCTACCAGTACATGCGCAACTGGAACCAGGGCTATCTCGAATGGTCGCAGAGGAACCGCATCACGCGCTATGCCGAGCCGATCCTGATCAACATCTATTCCGAGGTGCTGATGCGCTTCCGCCAGGCCGCACGGGGCAAGGGGTTTTCGAGGAAGCCGCCGGCGCATCTGGCCAAACGGGTGGAGACCTTCTTCGATCCGCTGCCGTTCTATTACGACCCGCTCGAAGCGCAGGTCACCGACAAGCAGAAGTTCCCGCTCGCGGCGGTGACGCAACGGCCGATGGCGATGTATCACTCCTGGGATTCGCAGAATGCGTGGCTGCGGCAGATCCATGCCCACAACGTGCTCTATGTGAATACCCATACGGCGCGGGTGAATGGCATCGAGGACGGTGACTGGATCTGGGTCGAATCGCAATGGGGCAAGGTGAAATGCATCGCCAAGCATTCCGAAGCGGTCGAGCCGGGGACGGTATGGACCTGGAACGCGATCGGCAAGGCGGCCGGCGCCTGGAACCTTTCACCCGACGCCAACGAATCGCAGCTGGGTTTCCTGCTCAATCACCTGATCTCGGAAGAGCTGCCTTCCTGCGAACGTGGCTCGGATCGCCGCGTGTCGAACTCCGACCCGATCACCGGCCAGGCGGCCTGGTATGACGTGCGGGTCCGCATCTACAAGGCCGATGAAGAAGTAGCGCGCGGGACGGCGCGCGCCGGAAAAGTCGGCGCTGGCGGGACGGCACGGACGGAGCCGCAGTTCGCGCCGTTGAAACCCTATCCCGGCATGCCTGCCCGCAAGTCGATCTGGAACTACTTCGCCGGCAGGAAGGGAGGCGCCAAATGACGCAATTGGCCCTCGTCATCGACCTCAACGTCTGTGTCGGCTGCCACGCCTGCGTCACCAACTGCAAGGAGTGGAACACCTCCGGCGATGCCGGCCCGCTGGTCGACCTGAACCCTTACGGCAGGGACCCGACCGGCACCTTCTTCAATCGCGTGCAGACCTTCGAGGTCGGCGAATTCCCGCACACGGAGACGGTGCATTTCCCGAAATCGTGTCTGCACTGCGAGGAGCCACCTTGCGTGCCGGTCTGCCCGACCGGTGCTTCCTACAAGCGCGCGGAGGATGGCATCGTCCTCGTCGACTACGACAAGTGCATCGGCTGCAAGTATTGCTCCTGGGCCTGCCCCTACGGCGCGCGCGAGCTCGACGAGCACCAGAAGGTGATGAAGAAATGCACGTTGTGCGTCGACCGCATCTATGACCCGACGCTCACCGCCGAAGAGCGCCGCCCCGCCTGCGTGCGCGCCTGTCCGACCTCGGCGCGCCTGTTTGGCGACATCCACGATCCCGAATCGGAAGTATCGAAGGCGATCCGTGAGAACGGCGGCTATCAGTTGATGCCGGAATGGGGCACGCAGCCGGCCAACCACTACCTGCCGCGGCGTAAGACGCAGATCCGCATCCGCGAGGACGAGCTCGAACGCGCAGACAATCCGCTCAAGATCGACCAGCAACTGCCCAAGCCCGGCAAGGCCGAGCCCGCGCTCGACGACGTGACGTCATGGTGATGAAACAACCCAGGCGAATACGATTTCCCTGATTCCTGATTCCTGATTCCTGATTCCTGCCATGCATCCCGCTTTTTCCGTCATCTTCCTCACCACGCTGATCGGCGCCGGCCAGGGCCTGTTCCTCGCGCTGTTCACCGTCGAGTCCTACGCCGCGTTCGGCCTGTTGCCGACGCAGCCGGACGACTTCTATGCCCTCGGCAGCGCGATCGCCTTCGTGTTGCTGGTGCTGGGCCTGATCGCCTCGTTCTTCCACCTGGGGCACCCCGAGCGCGCCTGGCGCGCGGCGGCGAAGTGGCGCACTTCGTGGCTTTCCCGCGAAGTGATCGTGCTGCCGGCCTTCATGGGCATGGTGTTTTTATATGGCATCGCTCACTGGCTCGGCTTCAATCCGGTGTTCGCGCAACTGCCCAGCGGCGCGCCGGTCAATCTCACCGCGGTGCTGGGCAGCGTAGCCTGGCTATTGGCGTTCGCGCTCTACATCTGCACCGGCATGATCTACGCCTGTCTCAAGTTCCTGCGCGAATGGCATACGCCGCTCACTGTGATCAATTACATCCTGCTCGGCGGCGCGTCGGGTTTCAGCCTCGGCGCGGCGCTCGCTGCGGCGCTGGCGCCCGAGGTGATGCCGCTCCTGGCCGGCTGGGCGCTGATCATCACCTTCCTCGGTTTCGTCGGCCGCTCAGCGACCTTGATCCGCAATGCCCGCCTGAAGCCCAAGTCGACCCTGCAGACCGCGATCGGCGTCAAGCACCCGAAGATCGTGCAAAAGAGCATGGGCCTGATGGGCGGCAGCTTCAACACGCGCGAGTTCTTCCACGGCCAGGGGCGCAGCGTGCTGCGCTCGGTCAAATGGCTGTTCCTCGTCGCCGCCTTTTTCGCGCCGATGGCGCTCCTGGCGCTGGGACTGTCGCTGGCGCAAGGCGGCGTGCTGCTGATTGCATTCATCGTCCAGTATCTCGGCCTCTTGGCAGAGCGCTGGTTTTTCTTCGCCCAGGCCAATCATCCGCAGAATCTCTATTACCAGTCCGTGGCTTGATTTTCATCAATTCCCATGAGGTTGCGATTGCCGTAACGGCGAATGGGCTATATCATTGGTGAGTGTAATTCCAACCACCCACAACTCACCGGAGGACGACAATGAATTTCGATCGCGAACTGGACGCCCGTGGTCTCAACTGCCCGCTGCCCATCCTGCGCGCCAAGAAAGCCCTGGGCGAAATGCAAAGCGGTCAAGTGCTGCGCATCATCGCTACCGACCCGGGTTCCGTGAAGGACTTCGCGGCCTTTGCCAAGCAGACCGGCAACGAGCTGCTCTCTTCCGCCGAGAACAACAAGGAATTCGAGTTCTACATCAAGCGCAAGTAAAGCTTTGCACGTGCCCTGCACGGACGCCCGTCGGCGCTGGCGAAACGGCACCCGGCTTAAGGGGCATCCCGCAGAAGGCGTCCATCAAAGCGATGGGCGCCTTTTTCTCGTCCGCTGCCGGCGACCACCACACAAACCCATTGATGCTGCACTGCGATGTCATGCATCATTCGCAGCCCAAGGGGGGATCGTCCCAGCGGGCGACCGAACGCATGAACAAGGAGACCAACACATGAGCGCTGAACTGGAAGCACTGATCAATCAGAAACTCGACGAACTGTTGCCGGGCAAGCTCGAAGCCCTGCTCGCTGAACGCGAGGAAGCGAAAACCCCGTCACTGTCGATCATCGTCACCAAAGGCACGCTGGACTGGGCCTATCCACCCTACATCCTGGCTTCGACGGCCGCGGCGCTGGGCTGGGAGGCCTCGTTGTTCTTCACCTTCTATGGCCTGAATCTGGTCAAGAAAGACATTTCCGACTTGAAAGTCAGTCCGATCGGCAATCCCGGCATGCCGATGAAGATGCCCTTCGGCCCGGACTGGTTCAAGCAGATCGACTGGAACAAATTCCTGATGCCGAACCTGATCCAGACCAACGTGCCTGGCTTCGAGGCGCTGGCGACCAACCTGATGAAACAGACCATCGCCAACAATGGCGTCGCCTCGATCGAAGAACTGCGCACGCTGTGCAAGGAAGCCGACGTCAAGTTCTATGCCTGCCAGATGACCGTCGAGCTGTTCGGTTTTTCCCACGACGACCTGATCGATGGCATGGAATACGTCGGCGCCGCCTCGTTCCTGCCGATCGCGCAGAAATGCGACGTGACGCTGTTCATATGAGCGTATCGGCATTTCAGCATCTACTTATTTGTCGTATCGATGCAACGAAGAGTCGGGCAGTCGGGCTGGCGAGAAGTAAGAGGCTTGCCAGCCTATATGGCCCGTCATAAATTGCGCTCGACAGCCGGTTTGATGCACTCTGGCGGCTGACCGCGCATTACTTACTTTCAATACCTTTCAACCACATCAAACGAACCATCGGGGGACTGTAATGAAACTCAGCAAAATCGCGGCGCTATTGGCTGCAACGGGCCTCACCGCGCCCGCTTTCGCCACCAACGGCATGAACATGGAAGGTTATGGCGCCGTTGCCACTGCAATGGGAGGAGCGTCCATGGCCTATGAAAATGGGCCGGGGGCGATGATGAACAACCCGGCAACCTTGGGCTTGATGCCTCAAGGACGGGGCATCGGCGTGGCGCTCGGGCATCTTGGGCCGGATGTGAATTCCTCAGTGCCGGCATTGGGTATGAATGCGGCATCGGGGGGGGATTCCTACTGGATGCCTGCGTTCGGCTATATCGAGAAAAGCGGCAAACTGACGTATGGCGTCGGCATCTATGCCCAAGGCGGCATGGGGACCGAATACGCTGCCAACAGTTTTTTGGCCATGGGTACTGGACAAGACGTGCGCTCAGAAGTCGGCGTCGGCCGGGTCATCCTTCCGCTTGCCTATAACGTCAGCGACAAACTGACCATCGGTGGTTCGCTCGACTGGATCTGGGCCACCATGGACATCAAGATGGCGGCGGGTGTTGCCGATTTCATGGCGATGACCACCAGCATGACACCGGCGCTGGGCGGGGCGGTCACTGGCCTGCTGGGCATGGGAGCCAATACCTTCCGCCTGGATTTTTCAGACAACAACGACTTCAGTGGCCAGGCCTTTGGTTCCGGTTGGGGGGGTAAGCTGGGGTTCGTTTACAAGGCCTCTCCACAATTGTCGATCGGCGGTACGTATCATATGAAAACCAACATCGATGACATGGAGACCGATTCCAACAAGGCCTATTTCTCGGCTTACAACGTTGGAGGTGGCGGCGCACTCGGGGCGCCGGTTGCTGGCAAGGTCACCATTCATGACTTTCAGTGGCCTGAAACCTATGGACTGGGCATTGCCTATCAGCCCAACGACAAGTGGTTGATCGCTGTGGATTACAAACGGCTGAATTGGTCGAAGGTCATGAAGGACTTCCGCATGACCTACAGCACAGGCGCATTTGGTGGCGCGGATGCCGCAACCATGAAAATCAGCCAGAACTGGAGCGACCAAGACGTCTTCATGATCGGCGCTGCTTATCGGTTCAATGATGCGCTGACGATCCGCTTCGGTGGAAATTTCGCCAAAAACCCGGTGCCTGACAACCGCGTCCACCCGCTGTTCCCGGCGACGATCAAAGAACACTACACATTCGGTCTGGGTTACGCATTCAGCAAGCAGAGCGCGCTGGATTTCTCGCTGACCTATGCGCCCGAGGTGACGGTGACCGGCACGCAAACCACCGGAGCGCCCGGCAGCGGTATCGGTGGCAACGCGGGCATTCGCATCAGCCATTCCCAACTCAACTGGTCGCTGCAGTACGGCTATCGCTTCTGATCGCCACCCGTCGACCGAAAAGGCCGGCACCGCCGGCCTTTTTCGCATCTGATACCCATCACGGAGGAGACGACATGAGAAAAATCATCGCCGGCGCAATGTTCGCGCTAATCTCGTTTTTCGCCCACGCATTGCAGCCCTATGTCCTGGCCGACAAGGTGCCGGGCGGCGACTTGAAGACGGCCATGAGCGCAGCCGAGCAGAAACTCTCCGCCGCCGGCTTCACGGTGATCGGCCGGCACATGCCACCGGGCATTCCCGGTCATGGCACGCTCGTCGTCACCGAGCCTGGGCTGACGGGCGCGCTCGTCCACATCGGCGGCAAGGCGATCGTCGGCGTGCCGATCCGTGTCGGCGTGAAGGCCGACGGCACGGTGTCGTATCTGAACCTCGAATACTGGCAGCGCGCATTTCTTCGCAACGACTTTGGCAAGGCGGAAGGCGCGGTGAAGGCCGCGTCGAGCAAGCTCGCCCAGGCGCTGGGGGCGGGCAAGCCCTTCGGCGGCGAGGTGAAGGCCGAGGACCTGCCGACCT
>JBKBOI010000063.1:0-9470 GCA_046294935.1 Rhodocyclaceae bacterium | reverse complement strand
GCCGAAAAACAGTCTTGGCCGGCCCAGGCGACGGAAGTCCTCGGCAGAATGCCAGTCGGGCTGGCTGATGATGCCGACGCGAAAGCCCTGCGCTTCGAGCAGACGGCCGATCAAGGCCATGCCGAAGCTCGGATGATCGATGTAGGCATCGCCGGTGACGATGATGATGTCGCATTCGTCCCAGCCGCGCGCTTCCATTTCGGCGCGCGTCATCGGCAAGAAGGGTGAGACGCCGAAGCGTTTCGCCCAATAGGGGCGGTAGGCCGTCAGGGCCCGCTGGGATGGAGATCGCATCGTGGAAGTCTACAGCCTGATGCGGCTGATGCTCGGCACGTGTTGTGCCAGAAAGTCCATCTGGTCGGCGAGGATGTTGCGGTTCGAGAGGATCAACCATTCAGCCTTGTTGGGCACATAAGGCGCATAGAGCAGCTGCATGCCAGCCTGTTCCGGCGTGCGGCCGCTCTTTCTCTGGTTGCAGCCGCGGCAGGCAGTGACGACGTTCATCCAGGTGTCGCGTCCGCCTTGGGAGACCGGCACGATGTGATCCCGCGTGAGTTTCGTGCTCGGCAGGCTCTCGCCGCAGTAGGCGCAGATGTGGCGGTCGCGGTGGAATAGCTCGCGGTTGTCGAGCGGCGGCACCTGCTGGAAATGGCGGGAGCCGAGCGCCCGGCCCTTGATCGCGATGATGCTGTTGGCCCGGATTTCGGAGCGCTTGCCGGTGAGGCGACTCATGCCGCCGTGGATCACGAAGCTGTGCTCGCCGATCGCCCAGGCGACCAGGTTTTTTGCGTAATAGAAGCACGCATGTTGCCACGTCACCCAACGATGGGGAACGCCGTAGGTATCGAGCGTGAGGATCAGCGGGTAGCCGTTCATCGAACTTACAATGTTGCCGCAAATCTCGTTAGACCATTGTGACAGCGTTGAGTTTATTCCAGTCGCCGGAAAAAACCGCCAAAAGCGCGCTGCCGCTGCAGCAAGCAGTGGTGCTGTCACTGGTGTTGCATGCGCTGGCATTGGCGTCGCTCACCGATTTGCCTGCCATGCAATCGGGCGGCGTCGCACCGCCGCAACCCTTACGCGTCGGTTTGCGGCTGCTGACCGAAGCCGGCGATACGCAAGGGGATGCCGATAGCCCCGCGCTCCGGCCGCAGCTGGCCAGGCCGGAGCGCACCGCCGCGCCGCTACCGTCGCCGGAGCGTGCCGTCTCGCCAGCGCCGACTTCCGGCACGGCGCCAACACTCCCGAAAGACGTCATGGATGCGGATGCCGGGCGAATTCCCGGCGGCATGCCTTTGCGGACGGTCGATGCAGTGCCGATCACGGTGGCAGTGGCTGCCCCGGAAGAGGCGCGCGGCGTCGATGCCGCGGGCCTACGCCAGTTTCGCCTGGCGCTGGCGAGCGAGGCGCGGCGGGTACGCTCTTACCCCGAGGCCGCGCGTCGTGCGGGTATCACGGGTACGGTCGAAATCCGCGTGAGTGTGAATGCGCTGTCCCAACGGCATGTCGAACTGGCGCATTCGAGCGGGCATGCCGTGCTCGACGAGGCGGCAGTCGGCATGCTGCGCCTTGCGGCCGAACGCTGCCCGCTGCCGGATGTCTTACGCGGCCAGGAGTTTTCCGTGCCATTGCCGGTGATCTTCGAAGTCGAGGAATAGGTCAGGGCGGTGTGAGGGCCTCGACGTGCAGCCCGAAGCTGCCCCGCCGCCGGTCGGCAAAGAAATGCCGCAGCGTCAGCGCGATGGTTTGGAAGGCGATGCGCTCCCAAGGAACGCTGGCTTCCTCGAACAAGGCGGTCTCGAGGGTCTCGTGGCCAGCCGCGAAGTTGAGATCGAGCAGCCGGGCGCGGAAGATCGCATGCACCTGGCTGATGTGCGGCACCGAAATCATCGTGTAGAGGGAGTCGAGCTCGACGCGCGCGCAGGCTTCCTCGCGGGTTTCGCGCAGCGCGGCGGCGGCGAGGGTTTCCTGGTTTTCCATGAAGCCGGCCGGTAAGGTCCAGTAGCCATGACGTGGTTCGATCGCGCGCCGGCACAGCAGAATGCGGTCTTCCCAGACGGGCAGCGTGCCAACCACCAGGCGCGGATTGCGGTAATGGATCGTGCCGCACTGCGTGCAGACGTGGCGCGGTAGGGAATCGCCGGGCGGGATGCACACGCTGATCGGCGCGCCGCAGGTGCAGCAGAAATTGATGGCCGGCTCCATAGCGGGCGATTTTAGCGTCTGATCGAAAGATAGGCTGAATTCCCGGATGTTATAAAAAACCGATCTTGATGCTCCGACCGTATTCCATATGTCATCGGTATTCCTGACCGAAACGGCCGCTTTCGGTGGCGTGCGGCGCCGCGCCCGGGTCCCCGGCCGGCGCGAGCGCATGCGGCTCGCTTCGCTACTGAAGGCGGCGAGGCTGGAAATGGCCGATCCCGCGACGTTTTCGATCGTCATCCCGGAGAGCGACCAGATTGCCGCGGCGACTGATCAGGAGACATTACGCATCCTCGTCGTCGATCGGGACGGCCAGGCGCGCGTGCAGCTGGCCGCGACGCTGATGGCGGCCGGGCACGAGGTGCGGCTGGCCGGCGATGGCCGGACGGGGTTCCGGATGGCATTACAGGAACACCCCCACATCCTGATCACCGCATGGGACACGGGCAGCATGGGAGGCATCGGCATGATCCGCGCGCTGCGTGAGACCAAATTCGGCCGCGGTATCTACATCCTGATCACGACCGCGCGCGAAACCGAGGAAGACCTCGTCGCCGCGTTTGCCGCAGGCGTGGATGACTTCCTCGCCAAGCCGTTGAATCTACGAATCCTGGAGGCGCGCTTGCGCGCCGCTCAGCGGGTCGTGCGCCTGCAGCAGGAGGTCGAGCGCGATCGCGACGAGATCCGGCGCTATGCGGACGAACTCGCCGATGCCAACCGGCGGCTGCGCGAGGCGGCGCTGACCGACGTGCTGACTGGCTTGCCGAACCGGCGTTACGCAATCGAGTTCTTCGGTCACGAATGGCAAGTCGCCAGTCGGAGCGGACGGCCGCTCACAGCAATGCTGATCGATGTCGATCATTTCAAGGAAATCAACGATACCCATGGCCATGCTAGCGGCGACGTGGTGCTCAAGGAGATCGCCGCGGCGATCAAGCGTGGCCTGCGCGCGCAGGACGTGGTCTGCCGCACCGGGGGCGACGAATTCACGGTGATCTGTCCGGACACGGATCTGGCCGCCGGGCTCATCTGCGCCGAGCGGGTGCGTAAGGCCGTCGCCGCCTTACGTTTCGCGTTCGGCAAAACCAGCCGACATGGCAGCGTCAGCATCGGCGTGGCGGTGCGCGATGCCGGCATGGCGGACATCGAAGCCTTGATCGAGCGCGCCGACGAAGGGGCGTATCTCGCCAAACAGCGTGGCAGAAACTGCGTTGCCAGCGTGCAGTTGAAATGAAAATCTCATTGAAATACATTGGGTAAAGTCAGTTTTGTAATGTTTTTTCTTACAAAATTTTCCCATCCCGCTCTTACAAAAGGATGGTTTTTTCATTGATTTTCTTCTTGCAATCCGCCCGAGAGAATGGCATGACTGCCAAACGGGTATGCGCGCATCAGACGTTTCGGGACGCATTTCCGGGATTGGTGGCTTTGCTCGGAGAGGAAAGATGAAAGCGACCGACACCTACAATGACATCAAGGAGGTCAATCTTGCCTATCTGATGCTGGCCCAGAACATGATCCGCTCCGATCGCGAAGCGGCGATGTTCCGGCTGGGCATCAGCGAGGAGATTGCCGACATCCTGGAGGCCCTGACCCCTGGCCAGATCTTGAAAATGGCCAGCTCGGACATGTTGTTGATGAGCTTCCGTTTCGACGACTCCCTGTTGCTCGATCTGTTGGCCAACCACGAGCGCGAGCGTGGTGTGGGCCACATCCATGCCGCGATTCTCGCCGCCGGCAAGCCGGTCGAGTCCGCGGCCTGAAATGAAGGATCCTGATCCTGTCGCAACGCATCCTCGGGGAGGTCGTCCCATGCGCAACAAATCCGTGATCTCGGAAGCGAGAGATATCCACCTGGCGATCGAGCTCATCGAGCTCGGTGCCCGCCTTCAGCTGCTCGAAGCCGAAACCAATCTTTCCCGCGAGCGCCTGCTCAAGCTTTACAAGGAGGTGCGAGGCGTTTCGCCGCCGAAGGGCATGCTGCCGTTTTCGACCGACTGGTTCATGACCTGGCAGCCGAACGTGCATGCTTCGCTGTTCATGGCCTATTACAATTTCCTCGAGCGCCATACCAGGCTGACGGGGATCGAGCGCATCATCAAGGCCTACCGGCTCTATCTCGAACAGACCCAGCGCTGCGGCATGGAGGCCGTCTTGTCGCTGACGCGCGCTTGGACGATGGTGCGCTTCTTCGATGCCGGCATGCTGCAGATGACGCGCTGCAAGAGCTGTGGCGGCGAATTCGTCGCCCATGCGCACGATCCGCAGCACGATTACGTCTGTGGCCTGTGCCACATGCCGGCGCGCGCCGGCAAGACGCGTCGGACGGGGGAAACCGCGGACGCGAAAGGCGTGGCCGCGGCCTGACCCAATACCTTCTCCTTGCGCATGCGGGGCGCCCATTCCAAGAAAAAGGGAGGGCGCCCCGCGTGTTTTTGCGTGACGCAGCCCGATCGGAGCCGTTATCATGCGCGGGTAACGAGGCGCTGCGGCCGGCCCTGAGCTGGCGCCGCCAAACAACCGGGATCGCTCATGTTACTGCTCGTCGGCTATGTCATCATTCTGGCGGCTTCCGTCGGCACCTATTCGGTGCACGGCAGCCTGGGCGCCCTGTGGGTGCCGCTCGAATATCTCGCCATCATCGGCCTGACCATCGGCTACCTGGTCGCCTCGAACGGCCCGCGTTCGTTGAAGGCGGTGCTGGGGGCGATTCCCTCGGTCCTCAAGGGCACGCCCTACGACAAGGCGCTCTACATGGATCTGCTCGCGTTGCTGTTCGAGATCCTCAGCAAGGTGCGCAAGGAAGGGCTGATGTCGATCGAAGGCGATGTCGAGAATCCAGAGGCCAGCCCGATCTTTTCCAAGTATCCCTCGATCATGAAGGATCATCATGTGGTCGAGTTCATCACCGACTACCTGCGCATGATGGTGGGCGGCAATCTGAACGCCTTCGAGATCGAGAACCTGATGGACATGGAAATCGAAACCCATCATGCCGAGGCGCACTACCCGGCGCACATGATGCAATCGACGGCCGGCGCGATTCCGGCGATGGGTATCGTCGTCGCAGTGATGGGCGTGGTCAACGTGATGGGTTCGGTCGGCGCGCCTCCGGCGGTGCTGGGCAAGATGATCGGCGGCGCCTTGGTCGGCACCTTCCTCGGCATCCTGCTTTCCTATGGCTTCGTCGAGCCGATCGCCAACCAGCTCAATCGCCAGGTCGAGGAAGGCAGCAAGATCTACCAGTGCATCAAGGTCGTGCTGCTGGCGAGTATGAACGGCTATGCGCCGCAGGTGGCGATCGAATTCGGCCGCAAGGTGCTCTATTCCGCGGATCGCCCGGGCTTTGCCGAGCTCGAAGAAGATCTGAAGAACCGGAAGGGCAAGTGATGGCTGTCCGAAGTGCCGTTCCATCAGCGCCGATTTTCGATCGATGAGTGACGATTCCCAACAACCGATCGTCGTCAAGCGGGTAAAAAAAGGCGGCGCAGGCGGGCATGGTGGTGCCTGGAAGATCACCTACGCCGACTTCGTGACGGCGATGATGGCCTTCTTCCTGCTGATGTGGCTGCTTGGCTCGACGACGAAAGGCGATCTCAAGGGGATTGCCGAATTTTTCCAGACACCACTGAAGGTCGCGCTGTTCGGCGGTTCCGGTTCTGGAGATTCCTCGTCGGTGATTCAGGGCGGCGGCGAGGATCTGACGCGTACCCACGGGCAGGTGAAGAAGGGCGAGATCGAATCACCGGCCAAGAAGATCAACCTGCAGGCGCTCAAGGCCGATTTCGAACGCATGGAACGCGAACGGCTCGAAGCCTTGAAGCGCGACCTCGAAAGACTGATCGAGGCCAGCCCCGCGCTCAAGCAGTTCAAGAACCAGCTGCTGCTCGACATCACCACCGAAGGATTACGCATCCAGATCGTCGATGAGCAGAACCGGCCGATGTTCGATTCGGCGAGCTCCGAGCTCAAGCCCTACACACGCCAGATCCTGCGCGAGATCGGGCCGCTGCTCAATCGCGTCGAAAACCGCATCTCACTCGCCGGGCATACCGATGCGACACCCTATGCCGGGGGCGATCGGGGCTTTGGCAACTGGGAGCTGTCGACCAATCGCGCCAACGCCTCACGCCGCGAGATGGTCGCGGCGGGACTCGATGACAAGAAAGTATTGCGCGTCGTCGGTTTCGCCTCGACGCTGCCGTTCGACAAGGAGCATCCCGAAGCGGCGATCAACCGTCGCATCAGTATCGTCGTCCTGAACAAACGCACCGAGGATGCCATTCTCAGCGATGGGCGTGAAGTACCGGTCGAAGCCGTGACCGGAGAGGCAGCGGCGCCGCCAGCGGCGGCGTCCCAGGCGCCTCGGTAATAATCCCGAAAACCGCAGTCGACCGCGCCGCTTCATGAAGATACCGATTCGTTGGCGACATCCTGACATTGGCGATTCCAGCCGTTGGATGAGGCGCTCGGGCGTGGATTGCACGTCTCGCGGCGCCGGCGGCATCAACGCCTTCGGCAGGGGGCTGCCCTGTCGCATCGAAGCGCCTTGCCCTGCGCCGCGATGAACGCACACTCCACGCCGTCCAACTGCGGTTTTTTTGGATAATTCGGCAGGGCAGGGAAGGAAGAGCGGTGGCGTCGAAAAGTCGGCGCTGACACACCGGCACTCGGCAATCGTGAAGCGGATGAGGAGGATGAGGAGATGACACTGCGACAACGCGTTTATGGAGTACTCGCCATTCTGGTCGGAGTGACGCTGCTCGCCAATGGCTTTTCGTTTCTGATGTTCCTGCGCCTGGCCGATGCAGCCGGCCAGCTGAATCCACAGTTGCTCGCCGAGGCGGAAACGATGCGCAACGAGATGATCGGCGTGATCCTCATCGCCTCGGTGATCGGTCTGGGCGCCTTCCTCCATTTGGCGCGCCTGTTGTTCCGTTACCTCGGCGGCGAGCCGCAGCAGGTGGCGGAGATCGTCAAGACCATCGCTGGCGGCAACCTGGCCACACAAATCGATCTTGCGCCGGGGGATCAGGATAGCTTGCTTGCGGCGATTGCCGGAATGCGAGAAAATTTCGCCGCAATGGCCGGGCAGTTGACGGCGGCGGCCGGGCGGCTGCACCGTGCGGCCAGCGAATTGGCGGATGTTGCGACGAAGATGCAAAATGATGCCCATGAGGAGAGCGCTGCCACGGAAGATGCGACGGCGGCGCTCTCCCGCCTGGCAGAGGGCATCGCCGACATCGCCGCGCAGACGGCCGAAGTCGAACGCCTGGCGGCGTCGAGCGTCGAACGCACCCAGGCCGGCAACGAAAGCCTCTCGCGCATGATCGGTGAGCTGGCCCAGGCCGAAGGCGCGGTCTCCGAGATGACCGAGACGGCGCGCGAGTTCATCAGCAGCGCCGCTTCGATCTCGGGCATGACGCGCGAAGTGCGTGACATCGCCGATCAAACCAATCTGCTGGCCCTGAATGCGGCGATCGAGGCCGCGCGTGCAGGTGAGCAGGGACGCGGATTTGCCGTCGTCGCCGACGAAGTGCGGCGGTTGGCGGAAAAATCGGCGACCACGGCGTGCGAGATCGACCTGGTCACGCGCAATCTCGAACAGCTAGCCGCCAAGGTCCGGGAGACATTGGAAAACGGCCTCGCCGCGCTGGCGACCTCGCAGGAGTATCTCGAGACCGTGGCCATGAGCCTTGGCGAGGTCAATGCCTCGGTGGGTGAGACGACTGCCGGCATGGCGCGCATCAACGCGGCAATCGAGGTGCAAAGCCGCGCCAGTCGGGACATCAGCGCGAACGTCGATCGCATCGCCCAGCTCGCCAAGGCAGGCGACGCCAGCACCGGGCAAATGGCCGAAGCCGCGCGTCAGCTCGAAGGCCTGGCGCTCGAACTCGAAGCGAGCCTGCGCCGCTTTAGGATTTAAGCTCCGAAAAATGCATAATATCCTCGATCGAAAACGCCGATGCCAGGGTGAGCGTCGGTAAACTCCGGCATCTCCAGTGTTGTTTGCGACGAAAGGCTCGTCATGTCCGAACTGCTCAAGAATATCGATGCCCGCACCCGCCTGGCGGGCACCAACAAGCTGGAAATCCTGCTGTTTTCGCTGGGGCGGGACCAGCGCACGGGGCGCACGGAAACCTTCGGCATCAATGTGTTCAAGGTGCGCGAGGTGATGAAGACGCCGCCGATCACCGCGGCGCCGGACATGCCGCAGGCCGTGAAGGGCATGGTGTCCTTGCGTGGCGTGCTGGTTCCGGTGGTCGATCTGTCCGAATTCATCGGCATGCAGGCCGAGACGCCGCGCGAGATCATGATCGTCACCGAATACAACGGCCACACGCAGGGCTTCCTCGTCGAGTCGGTGGATACCATCCTGCGGCTGGATTGGTCGAAGATGCGCGTGCCGCCGGAAATGCTCACCGCGAAGATGGGTGGACTGGTCACGGCGGTGACCGAATTGGAGGACGGCCGGCTGGTGATGTTGCTCGACGTCGAGCGCGTCCTTTCCGAGACCGCCAAATACGAAGACGAAATGGCGTTCAGCCAGATCAAGCCGCTCGGCAAGGAAGGGCTGACGATCGTTTATGCCGACGATTCATCGGTGGCGCGCAACCAGATCGAGCGAACGCTGGCTGCTCTGGGAATCCGAGGCATCGCGGCGATGAATGGTCTGCAGGCCTGGCAGGAGCTGCAAAAGATCGCCGATTATGCGGAGGCCACAGGTCGGGAGACCAAGGATCTCGTACAATTGGTGCTCACCGACGTCGAGATGCCGGAAATGGACGGTTACCTCCTCACCAAGAACATCAAGGCCGACGCGCGTTTCGCGGGAATCCCGGTGGTGATGCATTCTTCTTTGTCATCGGGACAGAACGAGCAACTCGGCCGCTCGGTGGGCGTCGATGAGTACGTGCCGAAATTCGAACCGCAGCGGCTGGCCGAGACCCTGAGCCGACGGCTCCTCGGCGATCAGGCACTCGCCCAGGCCGCTTGAAGGAGCAGGACAAATGAACCAAACGTCCTTGATCGAAAACGTCGATGCGCGCACCAAGCTGGCGGGTTCGAACCGCATGGAGATCCTGCTGTTCTCGCTCGGCACGCACGAGACTTTCGGCATCAATGTCTTCAAGGTGCGCGAGGTCTGCAAGACACCGGCGATCACCAAGACTCCCCACATGCCACCAGGCGTCGAAGGGCTGATCAGTCTGCGCGGCAACGTCTTCCCGGTGCTGTCGTTGGCGAAAGTGATGCATCTTGCCGAT
>JBKBOI010000062.1:0-9510 GCA_046294935.1 Rhodocyclaceae bacterium | reverse complement strand
AGGTTCATCATGTCCACGCCCTTGAAGGCGGCGGCGGGACGATCCGGCAGGCCGCTGAAATGGACGATGCGCGAAGCGCGCATCTGCGCCTCGCTCCATTGCGGCGCCGGCACGACCGGGGTGTAGATCCACTCGACCAGCGCGGCGATCTCTTCTTTCGCGAGCTTGTCGGCAAAGCCCTGCATCTGCGTCGCCGCACGGCCTTCGCGGATGATCTTGACCGCCTCGGGCTTGCGCAAGCGCGCAAGGCTCTCGGGCAGCAATGCCGGCCCGGTGAGGCCGAGACGATCCGGACCGTGACAGACGGCGCAATGGGCTTGGTAAAGCGCCTGCGGCGGTTCGGCGGCGAGAGTCGGCGCTGACAGGACGGCACAGAAAAGGGCGGTTAGGAACTTGTTCATGAGATTTCTTCATCCGACAGATAACAACCCGGATCCTCGGCCCAGGGATCGCCGGTGAGCTGCTGGGCGCGCACGCGCGTATTGCCGTTGCAGATCGCCAGGTAGGCGCAGCGCGCGCAGCGGCCCTTGACCGGACGTGGTCGCTGCTTCAGTCCCGCCATCAGCGGGTCGGAAACGTCCGTCCAGATCGCGCCGAAGGAGCGTTCGCGCACGTTGCCGAGCGTGTGATGCCACCACATCGTGTCGGGATGCACGTTGCCGAGATTGTCGATGTTGGCGACATTGACCCCCGTCGCATTGCCCCCCCATTGCCGAAGTTTTGCTTCGATGTGGGCGGCGCGCTCGGGAAAGTGGCGGCGCACCCAGTGGAGCAGATAGACGCCGTCGGCATCGTTGTTGCCCGTGGTGAATTCCTTCTCGAACCCCTTTTCCTGGTAGCGCCAGCAGGTGTCGAACAGCAGATCCATCGCCTGTCGTGTCATGCGGTGCTGCGCGTCGTCCTGGCGGTTCTTGTTGCCGCGTCCGGCGTAATTGAGGTGCGAGAAATAAAAGCGGTCGATGCCCTCGTCCTCGGTGAGTTGCAGCAGGCCGGGTAGGTCGGCGAAGTTGTCTTGGGTGAGCGTGAAGCGCACGCCGATCTTGAGTCTCGCATCGCGGCACAGCCGGATCGCCCGCAGCGACTTGTCGAACGCGCCGGTCATGCGGCGGAAGCGGTCATGGGTGTCACCCAGGCCATCGAGACTGATGCCGACGTAATCGAAGCCGACCGGCACGATGCGTTCCATCATCCGTTCGTCGATCAGCGTGCCGTTCGTCGACAGCGCGGTGAAAAAGCCCAGCGCCTTGGCGCGTCGGGCGATGGCGAAGAAATCCGGCCGCAGCAGCGGTTCGCCACCCGAGAGGATCAGCGCCGGCACCCGGAAGGCCTTGAGGTCATCCAGCACGCGGAACACCTCGGCCGTCGACAATTCGCCGGCGAAATCCTTGTCGGCCGAGATCGAATAGCAATGCTTGCAGGTCAGGTTGCAGCGCCGGATCAGGTTCCAGATCACCACCGGCCCAGGCGGCTGGCGTACAGGCCTAAGCGGCGTCGGCGCGGCGATTTCCTGCATGAAGTGGGAGATACGGAACATGCGTTCATTCGATCATGAACCGCAGCCGGTGGTCGTTGATGTCGATCAATCGACCGCGTTTTCGTCCGTTCGCTGCCGCTAGCCCGTGCTTGCGATGCGATGCAAGGCACATGAGATGGCGGGAGCCGTAGAGCGAAGCAGTTCCTATTTCAGCCCCAGCCAGTAGGCGATCAGAATGACGGCCAAGGTCGCCAACAGCCAGCCCTGCACGATGCCGCGCCACAGCAGCCGCACGCGGCGCAAGCCCATGAAGTCCTGGATGATCATCCAGCCTTTGAGCGCGGCGATGACGAGGATCGCGATGACGGCCGCCGGCCCGGCGTAGCCGGTCTTGCCGATCAGCCAGGTGAGTACGGTCGCGACCAGCAGGGCAACCCAGAGCACGTTGAGCAAATGAGTGTTCATCGCATTACATAGACGAGCGGAAACAGCACGATCCAGACCAGGTCGACCATGTGCCAGTAGGAAGCGCCGGTTTCCATGCCCCGGTGCTCATGGGCCGAATAGCCGCCCCGACGGGTCTTGTTCCAGACGATGAGCAGGATCACCATGCCCAGCACGACATGCAGCGCATGGAACATCGTGAGCGAGATGTAGAAGGTGTAGAAGAGGTTGGTCTCCAGCGTGATGCCGGCCGCGAACTTCGCTCCATACTCGAAATATTTGACGATCAGGAAGCCGACGCCGCTCGCGATCGCCATCAGCAGCCAGTTCGCGCTGGCGCGCACGTGATTCGCCTTGATCGCCGCCACTGCTCTTGCGACGCCCCAGCTACCGGTGATCAACAGCAGCGTGTTGATCATCCCGGCGGTGGTGTCGAGCGTTTTCTGCATCGCGTTGAACAGCTCGAGATGCAGCAAACGCGTGAAGGCGTAGGCGGCGAATAGCGCGAAAAAGGCCGCCAGTTCGGCGAGGATGAATACCCAGATCGCCAAGTCGCCAGGCGGATAGGGACGCGGTGCGTGCCCGCGCTGCTGGGCGTGCATGGCAGAAAAGCTTCGGGAAAAGATTGGCTGGTGCGGAAAGTCGGCGCTGGCGAACCGGCACCGGCTTTCCGCGGATCACATCGTCAGGCGGCTTTTTCCTCGCCTGGGATGAAGAAGCTCCAGATATAGACCACGAGGCCGATCAGGAAGATCACGCCCGCCCATTCACGCATCCAGTAGAACAGGCTGACGTTTTCCTGCGCCACCATGAAGGGTAGCGGGCTCTCGGAGACGCGCTGCAGCCAGACTTGCAGGATGCCGGCCGCGGTGAGGAACAGCGTGATGAAGACGATCGACACCGTCATCAGCCAGAAACCCCACATTTCGGCGACCTGCGACTTGTTGCCGTTCGCGGCGCGGCCGCGCAGGATCGGCATCGCATAGCTGATCAGCGTCAGATTGGCCATCACATAGGCGCCATAGAAGGCCATATGGCCATGCGCCGCGGTGATCTGCGTGCCATGCGTGTAGTAGTTCACCGGCGAGAGAGTGTGCAGGAAGCCCCACACGCCGGCACCCAGGAAGGCCATCACGCCGGTGCCGAGTGCCCACAGCGTCGCCGCCTTGTTCGGGTGCTCACGACGGCGGCGATTGACCATGTTGAAGGCGAACAGGGTCATCGCAAAGAACGGGATCGGTTCCAGCGCCGAGAAGATCGAGCCGATCAGCTGCCAGTATTCCGGTGTGCCGATCCAGTAGTAGTGGTGGCCGGTGCCGAGGATACCGGTGACCAGCGTCAGCGTGATGATCACATACAGCCACTTCTCGATCACTTCACGGTCGACGCCGGTGATCTTGATCAGCACGAAGGCGAGGATCGAGCCGAGGATCAGTTCCCAGACGCCTTCCACCCACAGGTGCACGACCCACCACCAGTAGAACTTGTCGCGCACGACGTTGTGGGGGTTGACGAACGAGAACAGGAACAGCACCGCCAGGCCCCACAGACCGATCAGCAGCACCGTGTTGATCGCCGTCTTGCGGCCCTTCAATACCGTCAGCGTGACGTTGAACAGGAAGGCGAGCGCGACGACGACGATGCCGAGCTTGGTGATGGTCGGCTGCTCGAGAAACTCGCGGCCCATCGTCGGCAGCAGGTCGTTGCCGGTCATCGCCGCCAGCCGCGCGTAGGGCACGGTGAGATAGCCGACGACGGTCAGGCCCGCGGCAACCAGGAAGATCCAGAACAGCGCGATGGCCAGCTTCGGGCTGAACAATTCAGTCTCGGCTTCTTCCGGGATCAGGTAGTAGGTCGCCCCCATGAAGCCCATCAGCAGCCAGACGATCAACGCGTTGGTGTGCACCATGCGCGCGACGTTGAAGGGAATATACGGGAACAGGAAGTCGCCCCAGACATACTGCAGGCCCATGATCAGGCCGAACAGGATCTGCGCGACGAACAACGCGATGGCCGCGATGAAATACGGCTTCGCGACGGCTTGGGATTTATATTGCATGAACGATCTCCTCGTCGGTTGCCGGTCAGCCCTGAACGTTGGGCGGCCACTTGGCGGTGTTGATCTCGGACACGTACTTCAGGAACGCAGCGATCTCGTCGAGCTGCTGATCCGTGAAGTTGAACTGCGGCATGCTGCGCCGCCCCGGAATGCCTTGCGGCGGACGACTCTTGATGAATGCCTTGACCGCTTCTTCGCTGCCCAGACGTTTGACGACATTGCCCAGTTCCGGCGCGAAATACGCGCCCTCACCCAGCAATGTATGGCAGCCGATGCAGTTGCTGGTCTCCCAGATCTTCTTGCCGGCGACGACCTTGGCATCGGCCAGCATCTCGCGCTTGTCGCGCGCTGGGATGCTCTGCTCGGTTTGGTAAGTCAATGCCAGGAACACCAGCAGGAAGAACATCGTCCCGCCATAAAAGATGTTCCGGGCAGTCGAGGTAGTGAATGCTTCGCTCATATTGGCCCCCTTGTGATTTGCCGCCACCAACCGTGGCGGCGTCACTTTAGGAGGCCGTAAGAGAAAGTTCCTTGATGCGGGTCAAGTCAAGCAAACACCCGTGCCGGTCCGCCAGCGCCGAATTTCAACCTAGAAACCGCAGTTGGGGCGTTGCGTGTGCGTTCATCGCGGCGCAGGGCAAGGCGTATTGATTCGGCAGGGTAACCCCCTGCCGAAGGTGACAACACCGCCATGCGTAGCGAGACGTGCAATCCACGCCGTAGCGCTTAACCCAACGGGTGAAATCGCCAATGTCAGGATGTCGCCAACGAATCAGCGGCATGCAACTCATGAGGCGCGGTCGACTGCGGTTTCTAGGTTCAAAGTTTCATTGCCACCCAGCTCCTCACGCTCGCCAGCGCGGCCGGCAGATTTTCCGGTTGCGTCCCGCCAGCCTGCGCCATGTCGGGCCGGCCGCCACCCTTGCCGCCGACTTGCTGCGCGACCATATTGACCAGCTCACCGGCTTTCAGCTTCGCCGTGAGATCATTCGTGACGCCGGCGATCAGACTCACCTTGCCATCGGCGGTCGTGGCGAGCACGATGACGGCGGACTCGAGCCTGTCCTTCAGTTTGTCCATCGTCTCGCGCAAGCTCGGCAGGTCGGCATCTTCGAGCTTCGCAGCCAGCACCTTGATGCCTTTGACATCGACGGCCTGGCTGGCCAGATCCTCTCCCCGCAGCGCGGCGAGCTTCGCCTTGAGCCGCGCCAGTTCTTTCTCCAGCGCGCGCAGCGTTTCGACGGTCTGCTCGACTTTGTGCACGACTTCCTGCGGTTGCGCCTTCACGGCCGCCATCACCTCGGCGAGCGCGGCCTGCTGCGCCTCGACCCAACCGAGCGCGACATCGCCGCACACCGCCTCGATGCGACGGATGCCCGCCGCGACACCGCCCTCGCCGACGATCTTGAACAGACCGATGTCTCCAGTGCGGGAAACGTGCGTGCCGCCACACAACTCCTTCGACGTGCCGATCGTCAGCACCCGCACCTCGTCACCGTATTTCTCGCCGAACAGCATCATCGCGCCGGTCTTCTGCGCTTCGGCCAATGGCATCACGCGCGCTTCGGTCGCCACATTGGCGAGGATCTCGGCATTGACCAGCATCTCGACCTTGTGGATTTCTTCCTTCGTCAGCGGCGCGTTGTGGGCGAAGTCGAAGCGCGTCTTGTCGGCATCGACCAGCGAGCCCTTTTGCTGCACATGCGGCCCCAGCACTTCGCGCAGCGCCTTGTGCATCAGGTGGGTGGCCGAGTGGTGCCGCATCGTGCGGGCCCGCGCCTGGATGTCCACCTTCGCCGTCACGCCGTTGCCGACGGAAAGCTTGCCAGTCTTGACGATGCCATGATGGCCGAAGACGTTGGCCTGGATCTTCTGCGTGTCCTCGACGGCGAAGATGCCATGCCGCGAGTGCAGCACGCCGCGATCGCCGACCTGGCCGCCGGACTCGGCGTAGAACGGCGTCTCATCGAGCACCACGACACCCATTTCGCCTTCGACGAGCTCATTGACGGGCGTGCCCTCCTTGTAGAGGGCAAGGATGTTGCCCTGCGCTTCGAGCGTTTCGTAGCCGCGGAAGTGGGTGGCCGGCCCCTCGTATTCGAGTTGCGCGGCCATCTTGAATTTGCCGGCCGCGCGCGCCTGCTCCTTCTGTTGCGCCATCGCGGCGTCGAAGGCGGCGGCATCGACCGCAACACCTTGCTCGCGGCAGATGTCGGCGGTCAGATCCAGCGGGAAGCCGTAGGTGTCGTGCAGCTTGAATGCGGTGGCGCCGTCGAAGACTTTCCGCCCCTCCCGGGCAAGCAATGCAAGCTGGTCTTCGACGATCGCCATGCCATGCTCGATGGTGGCGAAGAAGCGCTCTTCCTCGAGCTCGAGCATCTCCATCACCTTGGCTTGCGCTTGGGCAAGCTCAGGGTAGGCGGCGCCCATTTCGGCGACCAGATCGGGCACCATGCGGTGAAAGAAAGGCTGCCGCACGCCGAGTTTCCAGCCATGGCGGATCGCGCGGCGGATGATGCGCCGCAGGACGAAGCCGCGGCCTTCGTTGCCCGGAATCACGCCATCGGCGAGCAGGAAGGATGAAGCACGGATGTGGTCGGCCAGCACGCGCAATGATGGTTGATCCAGATTCGACTGCCGCGTTTCGCGCGCCGCCGCCGCAACGAGCGCCTGCATCAGGTCGATCTCGTAATTGCTGTGCACGCCTTGCAGCACCGCGGCGATGCGCTCCAGGCCCATGCCGGTATCGACCGAGGGCTTGGGCAATGGATGCATCACGCCGTGCTCGTCGCGGTTGAACTGCATGAACACCAGGTTCCAGATCTCGATGTAGCGGTCGCCATCTTCCTCGGTTGAGCCGGGCGGCCCGCCGGGAATTTCCGGCCCGTGGTCATAGAAAATTTCCGTGCACGGCCCACAGGGGCCGGTATCCCCCATCATCCAGAAGTTGTCGGACAGGTAGCGGCCGCCCTTGTTGTCGCCGATGCGCACGACGCGATCGATAGGCACGCCGATTTCCTTGCTCCAGATGTCATACGCCTCGTCGTCTTCCGCATAGACGGTAACCCACAGCTTCTCGGTCGGCAGCTTGTAAACCTCGGTCAGTAACTCCCAGGCGTACTTGATCGCGTCCTGCTTGAAATAGTCGCCGAAGCTGAAGTTGCCGAGCATCTCGAAGAAAGTGTGATGCCGCGCGGTATAGCCGACGTTCTCGAGATCGTTGTGCTTGCCGCCGGCGCGCACGCATTTTTGCGCGGTCGTCGCACGCGTGTAGGGACGCTTGTCGAAGCCGAGGAAGACATCCTTGAACTGGTTCATGCCGGCGTTGGTAAACAACAGCGTCGGATCGCCGAACGGCACCAGCGACGACGAGGACACGATCGTGTGGCCCTTGGACTCGAAGAACTCGAGGAACTTCTCGCGGATTTCTGCGCTTTTCATGGCCTTGCCTGGAAACAATTGGAAGCGCTTGATTCTACGCGAAGCAGGCAACAAAAAAGCCCGTCAGCAGGTTGTCCTGACGGGCCTGGAATTGGAACGGTCTTTTTTCAGCGGCGCACTTGCCGGTCGTGCTTCTGCCGGTAGATGTGACGGCTTTCGACGTTCTGGGCATGCTGAATGCGGGCGCGCTCGCGGGCGGTGACGACGCCGTCTGCCTTGGCACGATTCTCCATCGCGTCGATGCGCTCCTGGCCGCGTTCGAGCCGCGCAGCCTCGCGTGCAGTCAGTTGCCCAGAAGCGATGCCCTGGTCGATGCGCCGTTCCTGCTTCATCTGACGCTGGTCGATGCCCGGCGTGGCGGTCTGGGCAAGAGCGGGCATCGCGGTGATGGCAGTCAGGGTGACGAGCAGCAAGCGGTTTTTCATACGATTGTCTCCTTCAATGGACCGTGGAACATTCCACGGACGCCATTGACGCAAACTTTCGTAACTAGACAATGACCGGTTTGTAAGCAATCGTTTCAGCGAAACAGATCGGGCCGGTCGGTGAAGATCGCCGCCGCGCCGAGCGCGAACAGGCGATCCGCCCAGGCCGGATCATTCACCGTCCAGGCCGCCCAGGGAATGCCAGCCGCATCGAGTTGCCCCGCCACGGCATCATCGATCCATCGCGCATCGAGATGCACCGCCTCGGCGCCAAGGCGCTCGATGCGAGCCTGCCAATCCATCGGCAACACATCGCAGAGCAATGCGAAGGCGCCCCGAGGCAGTTCGTGCCGTGCCGCCAGCGCCGACCGTTCGCTGAATGAGGAGAGCACTCCATGGCCATGCCAATTGCGCGCCAGCCACTGGCCGACGATCTCGCCCGTTTCCACTTCATGGCCCGCCGCCGGTTTGAGCTCGACGTTCGCCCACAGGCCGAGGCGCTCGCACTTGCCGATCGCCTCGCCGAGGGTCGGCACCCGTGGATCGCAGGCGCGGATCTCGGCCAGCGTCATCGCCGCGACCGCGCCGCGGCAAAGCGTGGTGCGGTCGAGCGTCTCATCGTGCATCAGGATCGGCACACGATCGGCGGTGAGCATCACGTCGAACTCGACTGCCCTGCAGCCGGCCTGTTTCGCAGCCTGCAGGCCGGCCAGCGAATTTTCCATCGCCAGATGCCCGCCACAGCGATGGGCGATGATTTTCGGATAGAACATCAATTCTTCGCCGTGGCCGGCGCGGCGAGGATCGGCATCGCCCGCGCGACGGCGTCATCGAGCGCGGCTTTCGGTGTCTTTTGACCGCCCCAGACGAATTCGATCTCCTCGTCGAGGATGGCGCGGATGCGGCTCTTGCCGAAACCGTTCTTGGTGCGCGCCGCGTCGCGTTTCGGCATCGACAGCCGGGCCTCGGCCTGGGCGAGGATCGCCGCATCGGCGCCGGATTCGCGCAACGCCTGGACGGCGGCAGGGGTCATCGGCAAGAAGCCGGTGGCGCGCACCCAGTCGCGCTGCACGTCGGGACGCATCAGAAAGGAGATGAAGCGCGCGATCACGACCTGTTCGGGTTTCTTGTCCGCCGCCAATACCCACAGCGATGCGCCGTCGGGCAGCACCCGTTTCGGCCGCGCGCCATAGACGTCATCGTAATAGGGCAGCGGGGCGACGCCCAGCGCAAACCCCGGCTGCCGTCGAGCCAGACGCGCATACAAGGACGATTCACCGGTCAGCATCGCGCATTCACCGCTGGCGAAACGCTCATCGCCTTCCCGGCCCGGCCCGGAATAGACGAAATAGAGGCTTTTCTGCCAGCTCGTCAGCAATGCCATGTGCTTGACATTGACCATGTTGTTGAGCGCCAGACGTCCCTGCTTGCCGTCTTTCACCACCAGCGGTTCATTATGCTGGGCGGCGACGTTCTCGACATGCACCCAGGCGAAGCGCGAGCTGGTGAGCGGGCATTTCCAGCCGGCCTCGCGCAGCTTGCCGGCGACCTCCTGCAACTCCCACCAGGTGTTCGGCGGGGCATCGGGATCCAGTCCCGCCTGGGCGAACGCCGCCTTGTTGTAGAACAGCACCGGCAGCGACAGCGCCAGCGGCAAAGCCTGCATG
>JBKBOI010000061.1:0-9602 GCA_046294935.1 Rhodocyclaceae bacterium | reverse complement strand
ATCGAGCGGTCGTCGTCGACGATCCAGACGGCATTCATGACGTGATCCTTTCTTCATGACCGAGCGGCAGACGCAGCGCGAAGCAGGTATGTCCGGGCCGTGACGTGACTTCGATGCTCCCATGATGCTGCTGGATGAAGGTCTGCGCCAGTGCCAAGCCCAGGCCGGTGCCATCGGGGCGGCCGGAGACCAGCGGATAGAAAATGCGCTCACGTATCTCTTCCGGGATGCCGGGGCCGTTGTCGATGATCGAAACTTCGAGCGCCAGCCGGTGGCGCTTGCGGGCGAACGTCGCCTGCCGCAATGCGCGCGTGCGCAAGATGATTTCCCCGCCGCCCGCCATCGCCTGAGCGGCGTTCCGGGCGATGTTGAGGATCGCCTGGATCAACTGTTCGCGATCGCCGGTGATCTCGGGCAGCGAGACGTCATAGTCGCGGCGCACCTGCACGCCGGGGAATTCGGCGCGGATCAGGCGCCGCACGTGCTCGAGGATTTCATGGATGTTGAGCGGCGCCGGCTGCATCGCGCGATGCGAGGAGAGCAGCCGCTGCATCAGCGCCTGCAGCCGGTCGGCCTCATGGATGATGACGTCAGTGTATTCGTTGAGCATCGTCGCGTCGTCCAGCGCGGCGAGCTCGCGCGCCAGAAGTTGCGCCGCACCGCGAATGCCGCCGAGGGGATTCTTGATCTCGTGGGCGAGATTGCGGATCAGCTCCTGGTTGGCGCGCTGCTGCACGGCCTCGCGCGCCTCGCGTGCCGCCTTGAGCTGCTGGTCGATCGGCCGGAACTCGAGCAGCAGCTTCACTCCCGGCAAATCGATTGGCGTCACGGTGCAGTCGAGATGGAGCGGTTCCGCGTGCGCACGCACGACGACGATGTCGTGACCGGTATGGCTCCAGCGATTGGCGAGCGCGTTGTCGAGCGCCTTCATCAGCGCCGGCGGGCTGCCCAAAAGCTGCGCCAGCGACCGCCCCAGACAGGCGCGCTGGCTGATGCCGAACAGATTCTCGGCAGCCGGGTTGCAATGGCGCACACGTAGCTCGCCATCGAGCAGGATCACCGCGGAAGACAGCAGATCAAGCCCCGCCAGCCCGGATTCCCCATGCGCGTTCATCAGCGATACCGCAGCAAGAAGCGCACCAGAGCGCCGAAGGGTTACTTCAGGTTCGCGAGCTCGCGCCGCAACGATTCGATGTTGCGTTCATGCAGCTGCACCTTGTCGCGGTAGCTCTGGATACGCGCCTCGCGTTTCGCGCCCTGGATGCCGCCACCGACGATGCGTTCTTCCGGGAGGACGAGGTTTTCCTGTTCCGCGAGCTCCCGTTTGGCCGCCTCGAGGTTCTTCTGCTCATTGGCGAGTTCCTGCTCCAGGATCGCGCGCCGGTCGTTGTCGCGCGCCTTCTGCTGGTTGCCATTGACGCGTGGGAAGTCGTCCGGCCTCGCCTGACGTTCCTTGCGTGGCGGCGGTGAGAAGGTGGACACCGGCTTGTCCTGTGAGATGATTTCGCAATTCTTGCCGGCGGTCTTCTGGTTCGTATAAGTGACGCGGCCGTCCGGCCCCTGGCACTTGTAGAGCGTATCGGCCCAGGCCGACGGCAGCGCGGCGAGAAGGCACAACATCAGCATTCGTTTCGTCATGTGCGCAAGTGTATGCCAAAGCAGGCCAAACAAAAAGGACGGGCAAAAGCCCGTCCTTTTCAACGCATGACGCCTCGCGCAGCTTACAGCGAGTAATACATCTCGTATTCGACCGGATGCGTGGTCATGCGGAATTTCTGCACCTCTTCCATCTTCAGCTCGATGAAGGCATCGATGAACTCGTTGCTGAACACGCCGCCGCGGGTCAGGAACTCGCGATCCTTGTCGAGATAGTCGAGCGCCTGATCGAGCGAGGAGCAGACGGTCGGGATCTTCGCATCCTCTTCGGGCGGCAGATCGTAGAGGTTCTTGTCGGCGGGATCGCCCGGATGGATCTTGTTGTGCACGCCGTCCAAGCCCGCCATCATCAGTGCGGCGAAGGCGAGATAGGGGTTCGCGGTCGGATCCGGAAAGCGGACTTCGATGCGACGCGCCTTGTCGCTTTGCACGAAGGGGATGCGGATCGAAGCCGAACGGTTGCGCGCCGAGTAAGCGAGCTTCACCGGCGCTTCGAAGCCGGGCACCAGGCGCTTGTAGGAATTGGTGCCGGGATTGGTGATCGCATTGAGCGCGCGCGCATGCTTGATGATGCCGCCGATGTAATAGAGCGCGAACTCGGACAGGCCCGCGTAACCGTTGCCGGCGAACAGGTTCTTGCCATCCTTCCAGATCGACTGGTGCACGTGCATGCCGGAACCGTTGTCGCCGACGATCGGCTTGGGCATGAAGGTCGCGGTCTTGCCATAGCTGTGCGCGACGTTATGCACGATGTATTTGAGGATCTGCGTCCAGTCGGCGCGGCGCACCAGCGTCGAGAACTTGGTGCCGATCTCGCACTGGCCGGCGGTGGCGACTTCGTGGTGATGCACCTCGACCGGCACGCCGCAGGCTTCCAGCGCCAACACCATCGCGGCGCGGATGTCGTTCAGGCTATCGACGGGCGGCACCGGGAAGTAGCCGCCCTTGACGGCCGGACGATGGCCGATGTTGCCGGACTCGAACTTCTCGGCGCTCGCCCAGGCGGCTTCTTCCGAAAACACCTTGCAATAGGAACCCGACATGTCCACCTTCCACTCGACCGAGTCGAAGATGAAGAACTCGGGCTCGGGGCCGAAATAAGCGGTATCGCCCAGGCCGGTGCTCTTCAGATAGGCCTCGGCGCGCTTGGCGATCGAGCGCGGGTCGCGATCGTAGCCCTTGCCATCGGCCGGTTCGACCACGTCGCAGGAGAGCACCAGCGTAGTCTCGTCCATGAACGGGTCGATATAGGCCGTATTCGGATCCGGCATCAGCAGCATGTCGGAGGCCTGGATGCCTTTCCAGCCGGCGATCGAGCTACCATCGAAGGCATGGCCGTCTTCGAATTTTTCGATGCCGAAGGCCGAAACCGGCACGCCGACGTGCTGCTCCTTGCCGCGAATGTCGGTGAAGCGGAAATCGACGAACTTGACTTCCTTTTCTTCCACCATCTTGATGACGTCTTGAGGGGTCATGAGAAATGCTCCTGGGAAAATGATCTTGGGAAAAGCGACGAATCCATATAGCAGCTAGCGTGCCAGGGGGCAACGAAGGTCGAGGGATTGTGCCACAAAGGGATCGACAGAAGTCAGCTCCTTACGCATCGCACCGTTCTGGTGCATAAAGCCAAAACGCGCACCATAATGGTGCGATCATTGAGCCATGCTGTCGTTTTCCGAATCGAGGTGGACGAGCACCTCGACGACCTGTGGGTGCGCTTCGAGGACGCGCTTTCTGGCCTCTTCGCCGATGGCGTGGCCTTCGCGAACGCTGATGTCACCGTCGACTTGCAGATGCACATCGACGAAGACGCGATGCGCCATACGCCGCGTGCGCAGCTCATGCAGATCCTCGACGCCCGGCGTGGAAAGCAGCGTAGCGCGAATCGCCGAGACCTCCTCGGCCGGCAGTCCGGTGTCGATCAGCTCGCGCATCGCTTCCCAGGCGAAGCCGAGACCGGCCTTGACGATCATCGCGCCGACGACGATCGCGGCCACCGCATCGGCGAACGTGAAACCGAGCAGCGCACCGCCCACGCCTGCGGCGACGACCAGCGAGGAGAGCGCATCGGCGCGCGCATGCCAGGCATTGGCGATCAGCATCGGCGAGCGTAGCTGCTTCGCCACCTTCAGCATGTAGCGGAACAGACCTTCCTTGCCGATCAGGGTGACGATCGCCGCCCACATCGCCGCTACGCCGACCGGCGGCAGGCTGGCGATGCTTTGCAGACGACCGGCCGCAGAGAGGAGGATGCCGGCGCCGGTGATCGTCAGCAGCAGGCCGAGCACCAGCGAGGCGGCCGGTTCGAAACGGCCGTGACCGTATGGGTGCTCCTCGTCGGCGCCCTGCGCCCCTTTGTGGTTGGCCCACAACACGAAGGCGTCCGAGACGATGTCGGAGAGCGTGTGCATCGCGTCGGCGACCAGCGCCATCGAGTTCGCCAGGAAGCCGACGATCACCTGCATCACCGTCAACACGACATTGACGATGACGCTCACCCAGGTGATGCGCTGCCCGGCGCGATAGCGCTCGGGCTCGACCGGCCCTTTGGCGATAGGGGGCACGGCAGCCACGTTATACTCGACCTGTGGACATCATGATTGACTGATTCTACCGTTCATGCAAACCGCCCCGATCGACTTCGAAGCCTTCAACGCGTTGTCCGACCGTGACGCGCAAGCGCGCATCATTGCCGCGCGCGAGCGGCTCGGCCAGCGCGCCGTGATCCTCTGCCACCATTACCAGCGCGCCGACGTCTATCGTCACGCCGACCTCACCGGAGATTCGCTGAAGCTCTCGCGCCTGGCCGCCCAATCCGACGCCGAATTCATCGTCTTTTGCGGTGTGCATTTCATGGCCGAGGTGGCCGACATCCTGTCGCGCCCGGAACAGATTTCGATCCTGCCGGATCTCGCCGCCGGCTGCTCGATGGCCGACATGGCCAGCCGTGCGAAGGTCGAGCGCTGCTGGCGGGAGCTGGCGAGAGTCCTCGATCCCGAGGAAACGGTCACCCCCGTCACCTACATCAACTCCTCTGCCGATCTGAAAGCATTCTGTGGCGAGCATGGCGGCATCGTCTGCACCTCGTCGAACGCGCAGAAGATTCTCGACTGGTCGTTCGCGCGGCGCGAGAAGGTGCTGTTCTTTCCCGACCAGCATCTCGGCCGCTGGAGCGGTTACCAGATGGGCATTCCGCTGGAACGGATGCCATCATGGAATCCCGATTTGCCACTGGGTGGCCTTACCCCGGAGCAGATTCGTGATGCAAGGATCATCCTCTGGCACGGCTACTGCTCGGTGCATCAGATGTTCAATGTCGGGCAGATCCAGCGTTTCCGCGAGAAGTACCCGGAGGGCAAGGTCATTTCCCATCCCGAATGCAACTTCGATGTCTGCCGCGCCTCCGACGCCGTCGGCTCGACGGAAACCATCATCCGCGTCGTCAAGGAATCGCCGCCGGGCACGCGCTGGCTGGTCGGCACCGAGCTCAACCTCGTCGAGCGGCTGGCGGAAGAAGTGAAAGCCGAAGGCAAGATCGTGCAGTTCATGGCCGACATGGTCTGCATGTGCTCGACGATGCAGCGCATCGACCCGCAGCATCTGGCCTGGGCGCTGGAAAACCTCGCCGCCGGCAACGTCGTCAATCGGATCCTGGTGCCGGAACATGAAGCAAGACTGGCGAAAATCGCCCTGGAGCGGATGCTCGACGCTTCTTGAGCGCGGTGGCTTTTCGAGCGCGGTGCCGTCCCCCAGCGCCGACTTTCCGAAACGAGTCGGCGCTCGGCGGGACGTCCCGATTATTGCCGCAGCCGTAGCAATGGCTGAGTTCGTCGGGGTAATGCTCCTGGAAAGCCAGCGGGTTCATCGGCGCTCTCATCGGTTCGCTGCATCATACGCGCGGGCTAGAATGGTTCCAACATGCTCTCGATCGCCACCTGGAACATCCACAAGGGCTTCTCGCAATTCAACCGCCGCATGGTGGTGCATGAGCTGCGCGAACGGCTGCGCACGCTCGATGCCGACATCGTTTTCCTCCAGGAAGTGCTGGGCCGCCACGAACACCATGCCGAGCGCTTCGAAACCTGGCCGCGCGAGCCCCAGTACGAATTCCTTGCCGCCGACGTCTGGGAAAACCACGCCTATGGCTGCAATGCCGTGTATGACCATGGCCACCACGGCAATGCGATCCTGACGCGCTTTCCGATCCTTGCCACGCGCAACCAGGATGTCACGCGGCTGCGTTTCGAAAAGCGCGGCCTGCTCTATTGCGTCGTCGCGGTGCCAGAGCTGCCGACCCCACTGCACTGTGTTTGCGCGCATCTGTCGCTGTTCGGCCGCTCGCGACGTCATCAATACGATGCGCTGGCCGAGTTCATCGAAGCGAACGTGCCCCGTGAGGAGCCGCTCGTGATCGCCGGCGACTTCAACGACTGGCGGGGCCGCGCCTGCGATCTGCTGGCCCCGCGGCTGGGGCTGACCGAGGTGTTCGCGGCCGCAGACCCGAACGCGCGGCGGCCGACGCGTAGTTTTCCGGCCACGCTGCCGCTGCTTCGCCTAGACCGCATCTATGTGCGCGGGCTGAAGATCGAAGAATGTGCCGTGCATCGCGGGCCGCCCTGGTCGTTGCTCTCCGATCATGCCGCGCTGACTGCCCGCCTTTCGTGCCCAGCCACGACAACTGACGTCACGGCGTGAGCGTCGACTTCCTCCCCGGCAATCACCTCACCCTGCTGGAGACCGGCGCGCAATACTTTCCGGCATTGATCGAAGCCATTGGCACGGCCGAACGCGCGATCCAGCTGGAAACCTACATCTTCGCCGACGATGCGACCGGCCGCGCCGTCACCGCCGCACTGGTCGCCGCCGCGCGGCGCGGCGTCACCGTGCGCGTACTCGTCGATGGCTTTGGCGCGCGCGATTTCGCGGCCGGGCTGGGTCGCGAGATCGTCGCCGCCGGCGGCGCGGTCGAGGTCTATCGACCGGAAGTCGCGCGGCTGCGACTCAAGCGCCACCGCCTGCGCCGCCTGCACCGCAAGCTCGCCGTCATCGATGGTCGCATCGCCTTCGTCGGCGGCATCAACATCATCGACGACAAGGACACGCCCGGGCTGGGGCCGCGCTTCGATTACGCGGTGCGCATCGAAGGGCCGTTGGTCGCCTCGATTCTCGCCAGCATGCTGCATCTGTGGCGACTCGTCGGCTGGGCGCGCCTGCGGCGCCGGCCGCCCAAGCCGTCTTTGGATGCCTGCCCGCCCACCGCTGCCGTCGGCGATGTCGTCGCCGCTTTCGTCGTGCGTGACAACCTGCGCCATCGCCGCGACATCGAGGAAACCTACCTCGAAGCGCTCGACGGCGCGAAGCGCGACGTGCTGATCGCCAACGCCTACTTCCTTCCCGGCCGACGCTTCCGCCATGCACTGATCGACGCCGCCCGGCGCGGATGCCGGGTGACCGTGCTGTTGCAAGGCCAAGTCGAATACGCACTGCTGCATTACGCGACGCAGGCGCTCTATGGCCAGTTGCTCGCGCACGGCATCCGCATCTTCGAATACCGCGCCGGCTTCCTGCACGCCAAGGTCGGCGTGGTCGATGACGACTGGGCGACGGTCGGGTCCTCGAACATCGATCCGTTCAGCCTGCTGCTCGCCCGTGAGGCCAATGTCATCGTCCAAGACGACCGCTTCAATGCCGTCTTGCGCGCGAGCCTCGGCCGGGCGATCGCCGAGGAGGCCGTCGAGATCACCGCCGCGGACCTGCACCGCAGCGGCTGGCTCGCCCGCACCCTGCGCTGGCTGGCCTATGGCCTGGTGCGGCTGATGCTGGGCGCCACGCGCTATGGCGGCGAGGACTATCGCGAATAGTCGAGCAGCGGCAAGCGCATCGCGCGCGGCACTTTGCCAAGACGCCAGTTCTCGTGCGCCCAGGCCCAGAACTCGGCGCTGGCAAGACGGCACGCCGGCGGCTGCATGCCGAGAAAATGCGCCGCGCGAACCAGCGCCGTGACCGGATCGCGGACATCGAGCGCGGGTGCCTTGGTTTGCTTCGACAGCTTCGCGCCTTGCGTGTCGACCGCCACCGGCAGGTGGGCATATTGCGGCGTCGGCAGGCCCAGCAGGCGCTGCAGGAAGATCTGCCGCGCTGTCGAAAAGATCAGATCCGCGCCGCGCACGACGTGATCGACTCCCTGATCGGCGTCATCGACCACGACTGCGAGCTGATAAGCGAACAGACCATCGGCGCGCAGCAGCACGAAATCACCGACCTCGCGCGCGAGGTCCTGCTGTTGCGCCCCCTGGACGAGATCGACGAAGTCGATCGCTCCCGTAACGCGCAGCCGCCAGGCGCGAGCCTGCTTCCCCGGCGGCAGGCCGGCGCGGCAGGTGCCGGGATAAACGGGCGCGCCATCGGCGCCGGCCGGCGCAGCGGCAAGCTCCGCCCGCGTGCAGCCGCAAGGATAGACCACTCCCTGGCGCTTCAATTCCTCCAGCACCTCGCGATAGCGCGCGCTGCGCCGGCTTTGATGGATCACTTCGCCATCCCATTCGAAGCCGAACGCCTCCAGCGTGCGCAGGATATCGTCTGCATATTCTGGCCGGCAGCGCGGCCGATCGACGTCCTCGATGCGCACCAGCCATCGGCCGCCGCGCGACCTCGCCTCGAGATAGGAACCGAGGGCGGCGATGAGCGAGCCGAAATGCAGCGGCCCGGTCGGCGATGGGGCGAAGCGTCCGCAGGGCCTGGAATTGGTCGAGATCATGGCGCTATTTTCACCGAACGGGTAGGATGCGTGTTTTCCAAACCACAAAGGAGCGCCCGATGGCCACCATTCAATTGACCTCGCAAAACTTCAAGGATGTCATCAACAACAACGACATCGTCATCATCGACTTCTGGGCGGACTGGTGTGGCCCGTGCCGTTCCTTCGCACCGACCTTCGAGGCCGCCGCGGAGAAATATCCCGAAATCGCCTTCTGCAAGGTCAACACCGAGGAAGAGCGCGAGATGGCCGCCGGCTTCAACATCCGCTCGATCCCGACATTGATGGTGTTCCGCGACCAGATCATCCTCTATGCCGAAGCCGGCGCGCTGCCCCCCGCCGCGCTCGACCAGTTGATCGAGCAAGTCAAGGCACTCGACATGGATGCCGTGCGCGCCGAGATCGAAGCCGAAATCGCCGCCGAGGAACATGAGCAGCGGCAATGATGCCGCGGGACGATAGAATTGCCTCTCGTTCCAACCACTGCACAAGGAGGCAACATGGGCAAAGGTGATCGCCGCACCCTGCGTGGCAAGCTATTCCGTGGTAGCTATGGCAAGCGCCGCTCGCACGAGACCAATCGGCCGCAGCGCGAGCTGCAACCGCCGGCTCCGGCATCGGCCGGGGGCAAGCCTCGCGCCTGAAGGCATGGCCGCCGGCGGCCACTGATCGAGTGGGCGCCGGTGACTCTGGCCCCGCCCCTTGATTTTCCGGCGCACGCATCCCATTTTTTCGATCGTCGATTTTTTCCTGCTCGAGGAGACCATCATGGCCGATGCACGATTGATCCAGGAAAAACTCAAACTCGATCAAGAATTCGCCGAATACACGCGGCAACACGGTTTCGATTACGCGCAGTATTGCGCACCGCCGGCGGGCAGCTGGTATGAAAGCTATCGGCAGCGCGTCAAGGCGATCGAAGACAAGATGCTGACCAAGCTGGAGTATTGGAAGCCGAAGGATTGAGGCCGTGGCGGCTGGCGGATGCCTTTCCGCCAGCGCCGACTTTCAGTCGAGCGGCTCGCCCCAGGCCGCGCGATAGCGTTGCGCGATCTCGGATCGCGTGGGTTTGTGGTTCTGCCCGCCACGATGGGCGATCTTGATCGCGCCCATCAGGCTGGCGAGTCGCCCGGTCTTCTCCCAGCTCCAACCGCGCTGGATGCCATAGAGCAGCCCGGCGCGGTAGGCA
>JBKBOI010000060.1:0-9655 GCA_046294935.1 Rhodocyclaceae bacterium | reverse complement strand
GATCGCCTTCATTTCCTCGGCATCGGCCTGGTTGTGGTGGTTGCGCGCGCGGTCGGAGACGTTGTTGAAGGAAAAGCCCGTCGCATCGAAGTTGGCCAGCTCGTCGGCGATCTTCGCCATCGCGAAGGCGGGTAGCAAGGGCAGGGTCTTTTCGTCGAGCGGCAGGCCCGCATCGATGAAGGCATGCTGATAGACCCGCCGCATGCTCATCAATACATTGCGGATGCGCTCGGCGGTGAGCAAGAGCTCTTCCTCCGCCGCCTGTTTCGCGAGGAACCAGGCGATGCTCTGGAAGAGCAGCAACGCGATGCAAAAGATCGCAGCGAGAGCGAGGAAGAGATGGCGCTGAAGACGCATGAATGTGCAAAACTAGCATGCAATGTCAACGTCACCTTTGATTTCGATCAACCCCACCCGAGCATCATTCCTCGACCTCCTGCCTCATTTCTTCCTGTCAGGTTTGATCGTCTTGGCGCCTTCGATCGCGGCAAGCTCGAACCCCCAGTCGCCGGTCAGATACCAGTCGTCGCCGAAGAGCTCGGCCGGATGCGGCGTGCGCTCGGAACCGTTGCCACATTGCATCGCATCGACCGGGCAGTATTTGTCGCAGCCCCAGCAGATGCGCTCGGGATGCTTGGGGTGGAGCGGAAACGGTTTGCTCATTTTTCCTCTCGCGGCGGCCAGATACCCTTGTCGATCGCCCGCGGCCCGTCGAAGACCAGCCAGCTTTGCTTGCCATGGTGCGGCAGGCCACGCCGCAGCGCGGTCAAGGCCGCAACATCCTGCACCGCGACGACGACGAACGGCCGCCCTCGCGCGTCGCGTCCCGCCCACACCACCGCCGTGCCGCGCAGGGGGAGTGGTCTGGCCGGCAGCGCATGACGCGCCAGCCAGCCATCGACATCCCGCATCAGGCCAACGATCAGCGCCGGCCCGCCCGCGGGCAGCATCTCGGCGATCGTGAAGCGCCCATCGAGCACACGGGCGGCCAGCATCTGTGCCGGCTCACGCAGCGCCGCATCGGTGATGACGACACTGGCCTTGGGCGCGACGAACACTTCGCGCAGGATCGGCGGAAACGCCTTCGGATCGATGCGCCGCCAGATGCGGAAATCCGGGTCGCTGCCTTTGAATGCCGGCGCGCCCGGCGTTTCGACCCATGTGCGGAAGAATTCCCGCAGCGGCCTGCCAGAGGCTTCGGCAAAGGCGGCCTCGAGATCGCGCCAGCTCGCGGTCTCGAACCGGTGGCGCTGCCAAAAAAGTTTCAACCCGCGCTCGAAGGCGTCCTTGCCGATTCTGTCGCGCAGCATCAGGAACACCATCGCCGCCTTGTCGTAGCCGATGATCGAGGCAATGCCGTGATGCCGCGAGCGAAATTCCGTCAGCGCGAAATCCTCGTCCAAAGGCACGGCGGCGTAGTCGCGCAGCCAGCCGAGGCGCATCTCGCGTGCCGCCGCTTCGCTCTCTTCTTCCTTGTAGGCATAGTCGGCCATGAACGTCGTCAGCCCTTCCGACCAGTTGCCGGTCTGCCATTCGGGATAGACGCCATTGCCCCACCAGTTGTGCAGAATCTCATGGCCGAGCGAGGTCGCGCGGATGAAGGGAAGTTTGATCACCTCGCGGCCCAGATAGGTGAGGGTCGGCATGCCAAAGCCGGTGGGCGTAGGACTGGAGACGACACTGAACATGCCGAAGGGGTAGGGGCCGATTTCCTTGCTGTATCGCGCGATGAAGCGCGCCGCGTCGTCGAGATACGCGGCTGCGAGTTCCTGTAGTTCCGCATGGAACCAGGTGCGGATGCGCACCGTGCGTCCGTCCAGCTCGAGTAAGCGCTCGCTCACTGTGTAGGGGCCGGCCATCAGGTCGAGGGCATCGGCGGGGTGGGGGAAATCGAACACCGCGCGGTAGCCGTCCGCGGTCTCGCTTTCCTCGATTAGCGTGCCTGGCACCAGGCCCTTTTGACCCGTCGGCAGATGCAATGTGACGCGATGGCCGAAGAGCTCGCCCGGATCGGGATACCAGCCGCTGGAGGCAGGCAGGAAACTGCCTTCCGGCGCGGTGGTGGCGCCGCGCCAAGCCAGCGCTTGCCGGTGGTCGAGCGCCGGCGTGGGCGCCAAGGTGGAACGGTAGGCGATCTCGACGCGGCGCGTGTCGGCCGGCAGCATGTGCCTGTCGAGGCTGGGGGTGCCGTGCCACCAGCGCCGAATTTCGACGGCTCGCCCGTCGATCTTCAGGGCCTCGATCTCGAAGTCGCGCCCAAGGCGGAACGAGCGCAGGCCCCGCGCGTCCGTCAGCGTCGCCCTGGCCTGGAACTCGCGGCGGACGGGATCGAGCCACACTTCGAGCTCGAGCTGCGGCAGCGCCCGGGCGACGAGCGGCAGCCAGAGAAGCAGGACGATGACACGCTTCATGAGCCGAGTGGGAAACGCGCGATCACTTCGAGTTCTTCGTCGCCACGGCGAATCTTCAGCGGCAGCCAAGTGCCTGGCGTCTGGCGCTGCACCAGCGTGCGCAGCGTCAGGAAGTTTTTCGCCGGCCGGCCGGCGATCGAAACGATCAGATCGCCCTTTTTCAGGCCCGCAGCCTCGGCGATGCTGCCCGTCATCACTTCGGTGATGCGCAAGACTTCACCCGCCTGTTCGGTCGCCACGCCCAGCCGCGGGGGATTTTCCTTCGGCGGATCGACGAGATAGAGCGCATCGGCATAGTCCTTGCCCAGCCCGATACAAGGAGTGTGGCGATTCCAGGTCAGCAGGATGCCGCTTCGCTCGATGCCCAGCGCCTTGAGCTGATGGATCACGCCGTGACCATTGCGCACATGTCCGGCGCCCATGATGCCGACTACCAGGGCCTCGGGGGCCTTGGCGAGATGCGCGGCCATACGCTCGGCCATCGCTCGATCCCATACCAGCTGCCCTTCGACGAAGCGCGGAAACGCCGCCTCGCCGCGCGCCTTGGCCGGATGATGGTCGAACACCGCCTTGAGCGCCTGGCGGTAGGCTTCGCTGGCGGGCGCCGGCTTGCCGACACCTTCCCTCTGCGCCTCCGGCACGTTCTCCCAGCCCTGTTTGCCCACCGCATCGATCAAACTGCGCTCGACGTTCAAAGCCAGCATCGGGATGCGGTTCATGCGCGCGAAGTGAAAGAGTGGCAGATAGTCGCGCGCATCGAAGCCCCAGACCTTGTCCCATTCGACCTTGCGCAAGAACTCCGCCTCGGAAAGCTGCCCGGCCACCCATTCGTCGAGCACCGGCTGCACACGGCGCGGGAACATCTCGAAGCCGATCGCCATCTTCGGCTGCCTGCCGTAGAGCTGCGCCAGCGTATGCAATTGCCAGCGATGGTCTTCGGCACTGTCGTGCGCCTCGCCGAGCAGCACCACCTGTTGGCGCGCCAGCTGGTCGAGCAGTGCCGGGAACGCCACGGGCTGCGCCCCACGATCAGCCGGCACGCGCCACTCGCCTGCCGCACCGCAGGGTTCGGGCTTTTCGCCACGGGCGCAGGCGGACAGGCTGGCGAGCGCCAGCACGAGTGTGACGAACAGAACCTTTGCGCACATGAAAGTCTAAATCGGGCCGGACGGAAGAAAACCGAGAAGACTGGTATTTTGCCCGTTCGGTTCCATTTCATGCCAAAGTATCCGGGATCATGCGCAAAGCACTTTTCCTCGTGGGGATGATCATCATGACGACGCTCGCCAATGCCGAAACCATCGTCTTGGGAATGGGTTGCTTCTGGGGCGCGGAAAAAAGGATGAGCGCGCTGCCGGGCGTCATCGACGTCGAAAGCGGCTATGCCAACGGCGAGATCGAGGGGCGTTACGAAGCGATCCTCGCACACGAGCGGGCACTGCGTTTCGGCATGACGAAAAAGCGCAATCACGCCGAGGTCGTCAAGGTCACCTTCGATCCGACGAAGACGAGCTTGGAACGGGTGCTCGCGCATTTCTGGGAGAACCACGATCCGACGCAGGGCGACCGGCAGGGCAACGACGTCGGTAGCAACTATCGCAGCGCGATCTATACGACGAGCGAAGCGCAGCTCGCGATCGCCAGGAAGAGCCGCGACATCTACCAAGCAGCGCTGAAAACCGCCGGATATGGGCCGATCACCACCGAGATCGCGCCACTGACGACTTACTTTCGCGCCGAGGAATACCACCAGAAGTATTTGCAGAAAAACCCCCACGGTTACTGCGGCTTGGGCGGCACCGGCGTCAAATACCCGCTCAGCGCCGACAAGCCCGCGGCGCCGGCCCAGCCGCTTAACCCGAAAGCCCTGAACCTCAAGCGCCAGCTGATCGTCTTCGAGGCCGAGGACTGCCCCTACTGCAGGCAGTTCAAGACCGAGATTCTCGATCACTGGAAATCCGAGGTGCCCATCGCCCGCACCCTCAGTCCGCAGCCGCCCGCCGGCTGGACGCTGGAAAAGGCGCTGTTCGCCACGCCGACCATCGTGCTGTTCGAAAACGGTAAGGAAGTCTCGCGTTACACCGGCTGGAATGGCGACAAGACGCGCTTCTGGAAATGGCTCGGCTTTCATCTGCTCACACCCGAGCAGCAGCGGATCGCCTTCGAGCAGGGCACCGAGTATCCGGGCACCGGCTCGCATCTCGACGAAAAGCGCCCCGGCACCTTCGTCGATCCGATCACCGGCGCGCCGCTGTTCCGTTCCGACGCCAAATTCGACAGCGGCACCGGCTGGCCGAGCTTCTTCCAGCCGCTGCCCGGCGCGCTCACCGAGCACGTCGACCTCTCGCATGGCATGCGCCGCGTCGAGGTCAGGAGTGCTTCTTCCGGCATTCATCTGGGCCATGTCTTCGACGACGGCCCGCCGCCCACCGGCAAGCGCTACTGCATCAACGGCAACGTGCTGAAGTTCGTGCCGGACGAGTGACCCTTCGCCCCTCGCACAGGGCCGGAGGGGCGCATGATGGCGTCTTTCTCTCGTGGCCGCATCGCGGTGCTGGAGAGCAGGCTCGTGCCCCTCGGGGCTGCCCTGTCTCGGCATCGACGCCCGACGGTGATTCGCGGTATCGAAGGGTGGCTATCGCGAAGCTCGACGGCCTCACCACACGCGCGGCTGGAAGGCGGCATCGTTTTTCACTTCCACCGCTTCGCCATTTTGAGCCAGCACCCACAGGCCCTGCCGGTAAGCGAAGCGCTGCGCCTCGCGCGACCAGTGCATCGCGGCAAGCGCCCCTTGCAGCTTCAAATCCGCATAGCGCGGGAAGTGGCGCTTGAAATCGGCCAGCCGCGTCAGATGCTCGCGCACATCGGCAACCCCCGCATGACTTTTGCACTCCACGGCCACGGCCGTGTCGCTGTCGATGACCAATAGATCGATTTCGCTGAGGAGCCGTCCGTCATCATCGATGGCTTCGATCCGGCGCAAGACGTGATGCACGGGCAGACCACGGGCGCGAAACAGCCTCACCACCGCCGGCTCGACGAAGCCTTCGACGAAATCACCGAGCCGGTTGCCCAGCCTGCCGATCTGTATCTCCAGCTGCCGAATGCGCTGGTCGGTCTCCTGCATGCGCCGGTCGGTTTCCTTCCCCGATTCCCGCAGCTCGCGGATCAGTTGATCCGTCTCCTGCATGCGCCGGTCGGTTTCCTGCATGCGCCGGTCGGTCTCCTTGCCTTGTTCGGCCAAGGAAAAGATCATCTTTTTGAGTTCATCCCAGGTGATGTCGTCGCGTCCGCCCATGGTGAGACCCCACGTGAATGCTCTGCCCGGCCATTCTACCCGCGATCATGAACGGCCACCGCAAGGGATGAAGCCGGTGGGTCTGGCCCGCCCCCCTTCGCCCCTCGCGGTGGACGCATCAACGAGCAAGATGGGTTAGATTTCGCTTTTTACCTGGCTTCCCCTTGCTTTCCGTGCGTGTATTCCGCCTCATCAAAATCGCCCGTGTCGGCCTGAAATTCGGTCTCGACCGTCTGATCGTCGAACACGACCCCACCGGTCGGCTCGCATGGCCGCTCGGCCTACTCGATGCGCTGTTTTTCTGGCGCGATCGCCGCCAACTCGACGCGCCGCGCGGCATGCGTCTGCGCCAAGCGCTCGAGACGCTCGGGCCGATCTTCGTCAAGTTCGGCCAGGTGCTCTCCACCCGCCGCGACCTGCTGCCCGACGACATCGCCGACGAGCTGGCGAAGCTGCAGGATCAGGTACCGCCGTTTCCCTCTGACGAGGCGATCGCGGAGATCGAGCAAAGCTTCGGTCGACCGCTGCACGAGATCTATGCCTCATTCTCCCGCGAGCCGGTCGCCTCGGCCTCGGTCGCGCAGGTGCATTTCGCCACGTTGTTCGATGGCCGCGAGGTCGCCGTCAAGGTATTGCGGCCCGGCATCGCACCGGTCATCGCCCATGACATCGCGCTGCTCGACAGTTTCGCCTCGCTGCTCGAACGCTTCTGGTCGGATGGCAAGCGTCTGAAGCCGCGTGAGGTGGTGCGTGAGTTCGCCAAGCATCTCGACGACGAACTCGACCTGATGCGCGAAGCGGCCAACTGCTCGCAGCTCAGACGCAATTTCGCCGGCTCGAAGCTGCTCTTGGTGCCCGAGGTGTTCTGGGATTACTGCTCGCGCAACGTGATGACGATGGAGCGCATGCGGGGCATTCCGATCAGCCAGATAGGCCGACTGGTCGAGGCCGGCATCGATCTCAAGGCATTGTCGCGCGCCGGCGTGGAGATTTTCTTCACCCAGGTGTTCCGCGATGGTTTTTTCCATGCCGACATGCATCCCGGCAACATCCTCGTTTCGATCGACCCTGACAGCTTCGGCAGCTACATCGCGCTCGATTTCGGCATCGTCGGCACGCTCACCGAAGTCGATCAGCGTTATCTAGCGATCAACTTCCTCGCCTTCTTCCGCCGCGACTACAAGCGCGTCGCCGAGGCGCACGTCGAATCCGGCTGGGTGCCGAAGAATACCCGCGTCGATGAACTGGAAGCCGCGGTGCGCGCGGTCTGCGAGCCGATCTTCGACCGACCGCTGAAGGAAATCTCGTTCGGCCATGTGCTGTTGCGCCTGTTCCAGACCTCGCGCCGCTTCAACGTCGAAATCCAGCCGCAGCTCGTGCTACTGCAAAAGACGCTGCTCAACATCGAAGGACTCGGCCGCCAGCTCGATCCCGATCTCGACCTCTGGCAGACCGCCAAGCCCTTCCTCGAACGCTGGATGAGTGAGCAGGTAGGCGTGCGCGGCTTCATCAACCATTTGAAGCGAGAAGGCCCTCGATGGGCCTCGCTGCTGCCCGCCCTGCCGCGGCTGGCCCATCAGGTGCTGACGCAGGCCACCGAGCGCGGCGCCGATGCCGCCGACGAACTCGCCCGACTACGCGAGGAGGCCGCCACCAGCCGCCGTCTCGCCAATGCTGCCGCGCTGCTCGCGCTCGCAGCACTGCTGCTCGCCGCCTTTCGATTCTTCTAGACCGCTTTCGGAGACCGCTCATGCTGCTCGGCTTCGTCATCCTCTATCTGGTCATCTCCATCGGCATCGGTTTCTACGCTGCCACCAAGGTGCACAACGCCAGGGATTACATCGCCGCCGGTCGTTCCTTGCCATTCTCCATCGTCATGGCGATGGTGTTCGCCACCTGGTTCGGCGCCGAGACGGTGCTGGGCATTCCCGCCACCTTCATGGAGAAGGATCTCGGCGGACTGATTTCCGATCCCTTCGGCGCTTCGCTGTGCCTCGTCCTGTTCGGCCTGTTCTTCGCCCGCAGGCTGTATCGCATGAACCTGATGACGATCGGCGACTTCTACCGCGAGCGCTACGACCGCAAGGTCGAGGTCATCGCCGGCATCGCCATCGCGCTCTCCTATCTTGGCTGGGTGTCGGCGCAGATCACCGCGCTGGGGCTGGTCTTCGACGTGCTCTCCGATGGCGTCATCAGCCAGCAGCAGGGCATCCTGATCGGCGCGGCCGTGGTGCTGACATACACGCTTTACGGCGGCATGTGGTCGGTGGCGCTGACCACCTTTTTCCAGATGATCGTCATCGTCACCGGCCTGTTCTACATCGCCTGGCTGCTCGCCGGCATGACCGGCGGCATCGCGCCGGTGGTCGCACATGCGGCCACGAACGCGAAATTCCATTTCTGGCCCGAGCTGGACGCGGTGGCATGGATCGCCTTCATTTCTGGATTGCTGACCATGGGCTTCGGCTCGATTCCACAGCAAGACGTGTTCCAGCGCGCCAATTCCTCCAAGAACGAGCGCGTCGCCGTCTGGGGCACGGTCGCCGGCGGCATCGCCTATTTCCTCTTCGCCGCGGTGCCGTTGTTCATGGCCTATTCGGCCAACCTGATCGACCCTGACCTGGCGGCGAAGTGGCTGGCCGACGACAGCCAGAAGCTGCTGCCCGAGCTGATCAAGAGCCATCTGCCCTTGTTTGCTCAGGTGATCTTCTATGGCGCGCTCCTGGCGGTGATCATGTCGACCGCCTCGGGCACGCTACTCGCGCCGTCGGTGACGATCTCGGAAAACGTGATCAAGGACTTCATCACCCGCCGCCGCCATCTTCCCGATCATCAACTGCTCGTCATCACGCGCTGGGTCGTGGCGATCTTCAGCGTGCTGGTGACCCTTTATGCGCTGTGGGCGCTGGAGAAGGAAACCGGTATCCACAAAATGGTCGAGAACGCCTACAAGGTCACACTGGTGCTCGCCTTCGTGCCGCTGGTAGCCGGCCTTTACTGGCGGCGCGCCTCGACCCAAGGCGCCTACTGGGCGATCGGCCTGGGTCTCGTCACCTGGATTCCGCTCGAGATCCTCGCCCCCGAGGGCGCTCTCCCACCGCAGTTCGCCGGCTTTTCGATGGCCTGCCTGGGCATGCTGGCCGGTTCGCTGCTGACGCCCCGGCATGCACGGATGACGCCACCTGCCTGAGCGTGCCGTCCTGCCAGCGCCGATTTTCGTGCGTCAACCCTTCTTCATGCAAATGCGTTATCGGGCATGCGGCGTCGCTTGCGATGCCGCCACAATCAAGCCGTATACCCAGCCATTCCACACGAGGAGAAAGAACATGAAGAAACCGCTCGCCACCTTCGCGCTCGTCGTTGCCAGCCAGTTCGCGTTCGCGCCCGCCGCGCTCGCGGTCACTCCGCAGCAGCAGCGGATGAAGGACTGCAATGCCGAAGCGACGCAAAAAAATCTTGCCGGGCAGGAACGCAAGGATTTCATGAAATCCTGCCTGTCCGCGAAACAGGCCGAAGCGAAAACTGCACGAACGGCACAGCAGGAAAAGATGAAGACCTGTAACGCCGAGGCCAGTGCCAAGAAGCTGGCGGGCGACGCCCGCAAGGCCTTCATGAGCGAGTGCCTGAAGGGCTGAATTCGATCTCCTGCGGCGATAGGCCCGCGATGTCTTCCTCATCGAGGGCCGTGTCGCCGTCGGCTTCGGACCGCCCACTCGGCTCGAGCCCCGCGAAGTCGTAGAGCTTCGCGTCCATCAGATGCGACGGCACGACGTCGGAGAGCGCCCGGAACATCGTCTCGAGCCGCCCCGGAAAGCGCCTGTCCCAGTCGCGCAGCATCTCGTTGATCTGCTGGCGCTGCAGATTCGGCTGGCTGCCACACAGGTTGCACGGGATGATCGGAAACTCACGATGTTTCGCCCAGGCGGCGAGATCCTTCTCTGGACAG
>JBKBOI010000059.1:0-9711 GCA_046294935.1 Rhodocyclaceae bacterium | reverse complement strand
GATCCTCGGGGCGCATCGTTTATGGGGTCTTGACTTTCGGGTTGTGTCTGCTGTTCTGGACGCGACCCGAAGACGGTTTCCCGCTGCTGTGGGGCCTCGCCACCCTGTTTTGGATCGGTTTCGCGCCGCTGTGGCTGAAATGGCAGTGGTCGACCGCCTGCGCGACACTCGGCCTGGTGCTGATCCTGCCGGCCTGGGCGGCGCTGGTGGCGCTGCACGAGCGCAGTCCGTGGCTATTGCTGGCCGTGATGGCGCTGGTCTGGGTGGCCGACATCGTCGCCTATTTCAGCGGCCGCGCCTTCGGCCGGCACAAACTCGCACCTTCCATCAGTCCGGGAAAAACCTGGGAGGGCGTCGCCGGCGCGGCGCTTGGCGTGCTGGTCTATGGCTTCGCGCTCGCCCCGACCCTGCCGGTGACACGAAATCTCGACCGGCTCGCGCTGGCAGGCGGCTTGCTGTTGCTGACCGCGTTGTCGATCGTCGGCGATCTGTTCGAGTCGCTCGCCAAGCGGCAAGCGGGTGCCAAGGACAGCAGCCAGTTGCTGCCCGGCCATGGCGGCATCCTCGACCGCATCGACAGCCAGTTGTCGACGCTGCCTGTCGTCGCGCTGGGCATTCATCTCTGGCAGCCATGAAGAAACTGACGATTCTCGGCGCCACCGGTTCGATCGGCGTGTCCACGCTCGATGTCGTGGCGCGCCATCCCGACCGTTTCGCGGTCGTCGCCTTGACCGGCAACAGCCGCATCGAGGTACTCTATGAACAATGCCTGCGGCATCGGCCGCGCTATGCCGTGATCGGGCAGGAAAAAGACGTGCCGGGTTTGAGCCAGCGGTTGCGCGCCGCTGGGCTCGCTACCGAGGTGCTGGCCGGCCCCGAGGCGCTCGAATTCGTCGCCGCGCTGCCCGAGGTCGATGCGGTGATGGCCGCGATCGTCGGCGCCGCCGGCCTGCGGCCGACGTTAGCGGCGGTGCGCGCCGGCAAGCAGGTGCTGCTCGCCAACAAGGAAGCGTTGGTGATGGCCGGGCACTTGTTCATGGCCGAGGTCGTGGCCCATGGTGCCGTGCTGCTGCCGATCGATTCCGAGCACAATGCGGTGTTCCAGTCGTTGCCGGCGAATCATGCCGCTTCGCCTGCGCATGCCGGCGTGAGCAAGATCTTGCTCACGGCATCGGGCGGACCGTTTCGCGACGTGCCGCTCGAAAAGTTGAGAAACGTCACGCCGGACGAGGCGTGCGCCCATCCGAACTGGTCGATGGGACGCAAGATCTCGGTCGATTCGGCGACGATGATGAACAAGGGTCTCGAAGTGATCGAGGCCCACTGGCTGTTCGGCGTTGCCGCCGAGCAGATCGAGGTGGTCGTCCATCCGCAGAGCGTGATCCATTCGCTGGTGCAATACGTCGATGGTTCGGTGCTCGCGGAGCTGGGCAATCCCGACATGCGCACGCCGATCGCTCATGCACTGGCCTGGCCCGAGCGCATCGACTCGGGGGTGGCGCCGCTCGACCTGCCGGCCATCGCCCGGCTCGATTTCGAACGACCGGATTTCGCGCGCTTTCCCTGCCTGGCGCTGGCCTATCGCGCGCTCGCCGCCGGTGGCGACGCCGCGGCGGTGCTCAATGCCGCGAACGAAGTGGCGGTGGCCGCTTTCCTCGACGGGCGCTTGCCTTTCCTCGGCATCAGTGAAGTGATCGCCGCGACGCTGGATGCGATGCCCGTCGAGGAAATGCCGGATCTCGCGGCGATTCTCGCTGCGGACGCACGCGCTCGCGCCATCGCCGCGGAAATGCTGCTACGCTTCCAGCGATGAATTCCACTGGGTTTGCCTGGACACTCGGCGCATTCCTGCTGGCGCTGGGCGTGCTGATCGTCGTGCATGAGCTGGGCCACTATCTTGCCGCGCGGCTCTGTAACGTCAAGATCCTGCGCTTTTCCGTCGGCTTCGGACGGCCCTTGTGGGTGCGGCGCATCGGCCGCGATGGCACCGAATGGCAGATCGCCGCATTTCCACTCGGCGGCTACGTGAAGATGCTCGACGAGCACGAGGGCGAGGTGCCTGCTGCCGAACTGCCGCGCGCCTTCAATCGCCAGAGTCTTGCCAGGCGCGCGTTCATCGTCGTCGCCGGGCCGCTCGCCAACCTGCTGCTCGCCATCGCGCTCTATGCCTTCTTGTTCGCTGGCGGCGTCGAAGAGCCACGGCCGGTCCTCGCCGCGCCGCCAGAAGGCACGCTGGCGGCGGAAGCGAAAATCGGCGCTGGCGAGACGGCACGCAGTGTCGCCGGCACGCCGGTGGCGACCTGGAGCGAGCTGCGTTGGCAATTCCTGCGCCATGTGATCGAGCGCGATACGATCGTGCTCGAAACCCAGGATGCGCAAGGCCACATCAACTTTCATCGTTTGGATCTTTCCCGGCTGCCGCCGGCGGCGCTGGAGGGCGATGTCCTGCCGGCCCTCGGCCTACGATTGCAAGCGCCCGAACTGCCGGCGGTGATCGGCAGTGTGCAGCCGGGTTCGCCGGCCGCACGCGCCGGTTTGCAGCCAGGTGACCGTATCGTCGCCATCGACGGCGAGCCGATGGCCGGCTGGCAGGAGGTCGCCAAGGCGATCCGCGCGGCAGGGAGCAAAGAGCTGAAGATCGAGGTGCAGCGCGATGCCGCGCGCTTGACGCTCGGTGTGCAGCCCGAATTCGTCGAAGAGCGCGGCAAGTCGGTGGCACGCATCGGCATCGCGGTGCGCGACGATCCCGAAGCGCGCCGCGCATGGATGGTGACGGTGCGTTACGGTGCGTTCGAATCACTGCAGCGTGCGGTAGGGCAGACCTGGGAGACCGCGGCGCTGAGCTTGCGCATGATCGGCCGCATGATCGCCGGCGAAGCCTCGCTCCGTAACATTTCCGGGCCGGTCACCATCGCCGACTATGCCGGGCAGTCGGCGCGCCTCGGCGGCGAACACTATCTGCGTTTCCTCGCGCTGATCAGCATCAGCCTCGGTGTGTTGAATCTGCTGCCCATCCCGGTGCTGGATGGCGGGCACTTGATGTATTATCTGGCCGAGCTCATCAAGGGGAGACCGCTCTCGGAACGCGCAATGAGCATCGGCCAGCAAATCGGGCTCGCCGTGCTTGCCTTGCTGATGGGGCTGGCCCTTTACAACGACATTTTCCGACTGATTTCCGGCTGACGCATGAAACGTTCTTTTCTGGCGGGTTTGCTCGCGGCGATGCTGGCATCGGGCGCCGCCGCCTTCGATCCTTTCGTGGTGCGCGACATCCGCGTCGAAGGCATCCAGCGCACCGAGGCCGGCACGGTATTCAGCTACCTGCCGGTCAAAGTCGGCGACACGCTCACCGAAGACAAGGCGGCGCAGGCCATCAAGGCGCTGTTCGCGACCGGTTTCTTCAAGGATGTGCGCCTCGAGGTCGAAGGCAACGTGCTGGTGGTGTTCGTCGAGGAACGCCCGGCCATCGCCTCGCTGGAATTCGTCGGCGTCAAGGCTTTCGAAAAGGACAACCTGCGCAAGGGATTGCGTGAGGTCGGACTGGCCGAATCGCGCATCTTCGACCGTTCGCTGGTCGAACGCGCCGAACAGGAGCTCAAGCGCCAGTATCTGTCGCAAGGCTACTATGCAGCACAAGTGACGACGACCGTGACGCCGCTGGAACGCAATCGCGTCGGCATCACCTTCGCCGTCGAGGAAGGCGACATCGCCAAGATCCGCCAGATCAACATCGTCGGCGCGAAGGCCTTCAAGGAAAAGGAACTGCTCGCTCTCTTCCAGCTCACCACGCCGGGCTGGCTGACCTGGTATACCAAGAACGACCAGTATTCGAAGCAGAAACTGTCGGCCGATCTGGAAACCCTGCGCTCGTGGTATCTGGATCGTGGTTTCATCGAGTTCGACATCGAATCGACCCAGGTGATGATCACGCCGGACAAACAGGACATCTACATCACCATCAACATCAACGAAGGCGAACGATACACGGTGTCCTCGGTCAAGCTCGCCGGCGAGCTGCTGTTGCCGGAGGAAGAACTGCTCGAGCTGGTGAAGATCAAGCCCGGCAGCCTGTTCTCGCGCGAGCAGGTGACGCAGACCACCAAGGCGATCGCCGATCGCCTCGGCAATGACGGCTATGCCTTCGCCAACGTCAATGCGGCGCCAGAGCTCGACAAGGAAAAGAAGCAGGTGGCCTTCACGCTGTTCGTCGATCCGGGTCGGCGTGTCTATGTGCGGCGCATCCAGGTGCAGGGCAACACGAAGACGCGCGACGAGGTGATCCGCCGCGAGATGCGCCAGATGGAAGCCGCCTGGTACGACGGCGAGAAGATCAACAAATCGCGTACGCGCGTCGACCGGCTCGGCTATTTCGACGAGGTGACGGTCGAGACGCCCGCCGTGGCCGGCACCACCGATCAGGTCGATGTCGTCGTCAATGTCAAGGAAAAACCCACCGGCAACCTGATGCTCGGCGCCGGTCTGTCGAGCTCGGAGGGCCTGGTCTTCTCGGGCTCGGTCAATCAGCAGAATCTGTTCGGCAGCGGCAAGCACGTCGGCATCGGCTTCAACACCAGCAAGATCAACAAGCTGTATTCGTTCTCTTATACCGATCCCTACTACACCATCGATGGCATCAGCCGCGGCTTCGATGTCTACCTGCGCGATACCGACACGGCGAAGCTCAACACGATCGCCACCTATGCGACGAAATCGCTCGGTGGCGGGGTTCGCTATGGCTTGCCGATCGGCGAAGACGATTCGATCAATTTCGGTCTCGCCGTCGACAGCACCGAGATCAAGACCACCAGCTACACGACGCCGACGATCCAGAAGTTCATCGACCAATACGGCAGCAAGTTTTCCGGCGCGATCGGCACGCTCGGCTGGGCGAAGAACACGCTGGACAGCATCATCTATCCGATGTCCGGTTACAACGCGCGCGTCTCCGGCGAAGTCGGTCTGGGCAGCAGCCTGCGCTACTACCGCACCAACTTCCAGTACCAGCGCTTCTTCCCGATCGGCCGCGAATACACGCTGATGCTCAACGGCGAGTATGGTCATGCTGGCGGCATCGGCGGCAAGCCGCTGCCGTTCTACAAGTACTACTATGCTGGCGGCGTCGGCTCGGTGCGGGGCTTCAAGGCGGGCTCGCTGGGGCCACTCGACCCGAACGCGACCGATACCGATCAGCGGCTGGGCGGCGATCGCCGTCTCGTCGCGAATGCCGAATTCCTCTTCCCGATGCCCGGCAGCGGCAAGGACAAATCCTTCCGTCTCGGCGCCTTCGTCGATGCCGGTTGGGTATGGGGTGTCGGTGAGCAGTTCAAGGTCGCCGATCTGCGCTACAGCACGGGTCTTTCACTCTCCTGGGCATCGCCGGTCGGACCGCTGAAATTCAGTCTTGCACAGCCGCTCAACAGGAAAGAGGGCGACAAGACCCAGCGCCTGCAGTTCCAGTTGGGCACCGTATTCTGAGGACAGGAGAGATCATGAAGCGCATCATCAGAACATTGACACCGGTTTTGCTGGCTCTGGCCGTGATGCCTGCAATCGCGGAAGGAGCGAGGATCGGTTTCGTCAATGGCCAGCGCGTCGTCAACGAATCGCCTCAGGCTCAACGTGCCAAACAAAGGCTCGAAAAGGAATTCGAAAAGCGCGATCAGGAGCTGCAGCAGATGGCCAAGCGCCTTCAGGCGATGCAGGAGAATCTGGAAAAGAACGGCCTGACGATGGCCGAGAGCGAGCGGCGCGCCAAGGAGCGCGAATTCGCTGAGCTGAACCGTGAATTCCAGCGCAAGCAACGCGAGTTCCGTGAGGATTTGAACCTGCGGCAAAACGAGGAGCTGGCGGCGATCTTCGAACGCGCCAACAAGGTCATCAAGCAAGTCGCCGAGGCCGAAAAGCTCGATTTGGTCGTGCAGGAGGCGGTGTATGTCAGCCCGCGCATCGACATCACCGAAAAAGTGATCAAGGCATTGAGCGCCGAAGCCGCGGCGGCCAAGTAAGACGCACGGACGTGGCGATGCCACGCACCCTGGGCGAGATCATCGCTCGTTTCGGCGGCGAGCTGAGAGGAGATCCAGGACGGGCCATCGTTGGCTTGGCCACGCTGGAGAACGCCGGCCCCGATCAGCTCAGCTTCCTCGCCAATCCCAAATATCGCCGCCAGCTCGCCACGACACGCGCAGGGGCGGTGATCGTCTCTGCCGAAGCCGCGGCGGAATGCCCCACCGCGGCGATCATCACGCCGCAGCCCTATCTCTATTTCGCCCGTGTCTCCCAGTGGCTGGCGAACATACCGCGGCCGGCGCCAGGCATCCATCCGAGCGCGGTGGTCGAATCGACGCTCCCGAGCTCGGTGTCGGTGGGCCCGCTGGCCTGGATCGGCCCCGATGTGACGATCGGTGAAAACTGCGTGATCGGCGCGCACTGCCGCATTGGCACCGAAGTCACGATCGGCGCGGATGGCTGGCTCTATCCGGGGGTGACGGTCTATCACGGCTGCCGCATCGGGCGGCGCGCGATCATCCATTCCGGCGCCGTGATCGGCGCCGATGGCTTCGGTTTCGCGCGAGAGGGCGCCGCGTGGGTGAAGATCGCCCAGACCGGCGCCGTCGTGATCGGCGACGATGTCGAGATTGGCGCCAACACGACGATCGACCGCGGCGCGCTCGAAGACACGGTGATCGAGGATGGCGTCAAGCTCGACAACCAGATCCAGATCGCGCACAACGTCAGAATCGGACGCCATACCGCGATCGCCGGCTGCGTCGGCATCGCCGGCAGCACGAAGATCGGCGCGCGCTGCACGATCGGCGGCGCGGCGATGATCATCGGCCATCTGACTCTGGCGGACGACGTGCACGTCGCCGCCGGCACCTTCGTCGGCAAGTCGCTGCTGACGCCGGGCAGCTACACTGGCGCGGTGCCGCTGCAGCCGCATGCCGAGTGGCTGAAAAACTTCGCCCACCTGCGGCATCTGGATGCGCTGGCCGATAAAATACGCGCACTGGAAAAACGCCTTGCCGAACTGGAGAACGAGTCATGAATGCCGCGACCGCAATGGACATCCACCAGATCCTCGAATACCTGCCACACCGCTATCCGATCCTGTTGGTCGATCGTGTGCTCGAAATCGTGCCCGGCGAGCGGATCAAGGCGCTCAAGAACGTCAGCATGAATGAACCCTTCTTTCCAGGCCATTACCCTCATCATCCGGTGATGCCCGGGGTGCTGATCGTCGAGGCGATGGCGCAGACCGCGGCGATCCTGTCGTTCCGGAACCAGGAAGGAAAGCCGGAGAAAGACGCCGTCTATTATTTCGTCGGCATCGACGGTGCCCGCTTCAAGCGGCCGGTGATGCCGGGTGACCAGCTGATCATCGAAGTCACGATCCTCGGCAGCAAGCGCGGCATGTGGAAGTTCGCCGCGCAGGCCAGAGTCGATGGTCAGCTTGCCTGCGAGGCCGAGCTGATCTGCACGATGCGCAAGCTGGAAAAGTGAGATGGCGATTAGCATCCATCCCAGCGCGCTCGTCGATCCGGCAGCGCGGCTGGGCGAGAACGTCACGGTCGGCGCCTATACGATCATCGGCGCCGATGTCGAGATCGGCGAGGGCACCTGGATCGGGCCGCATGTCGTGATCGATGGGCCGACGAAGATCGGCCGCGACAACCGCATCTATCAGTTCTCGTCGCTGGGCGAAGCGCCGCAGGACAAGAAGTATGGCGGCGAGCCGACACGGCTGGAGATCGGCGACCGCAACACGATCCGCGAGTTCTGCACCTTCAACCGCGGCACGGTGCAGGATGCCGGGGTGACGCGCATCGGCAACGACAACTGGATCATGGCCTATGTGCATGTCGCGCATGACTGTCAGATCGGCGATCACACCATCTTCGCCAACAATGCGCAGCTCGCTGGTCATGTGCATGTCGGCGACTGGGCGATCCTCGGCGGTTATACCGGCGTGCATCAATTCGTGCGCATCGGCGCGCATTGCATGACCGGGGTGGGCAGCGTCGTCTTGCAGGACATTCCACCCTATGTGATGGCGGCCGGCAATCCTGCCGCACCCCACGGCATCAACAGCGAAGGCTTGCGGCGGCGCGGCTTCGCGCCGGAGACGATCGCTGCGATCAAACGTGCTTACAAAACGCTCTACCGTAGCGGCCTGAAGCTCGACGAGGCGGTCGCAGCGATCTCCGCCGAAGCGCAGGGGGGAATCGTCGAGCTTGCCCCCCTTGCGGAGTTTCTCGCCCGGCCCGGTCGCGGCATCATCCGATAGATGGCGGTTCGTATTGCCCTGGTGGCCGGCGAAGCCTCGGGTGACGCTCTGGCTGCGCATCTGATCGAGGCGCTGAAGCGCCGGCTGACCGATGCCGAGTTTCTGGGCATCGGCGGGCCGAAGATGCAGCGTGCCGGCTTCGTCGCCTGGTGGCCGTCCGAGCTGCTGGCCGTGCGAGGGTTCGCCGAAGTCCTCAAGCACTACCGCAGGATCGCCCGGATACGGCGCGCGTTGCTCGCTCGTCTGCTCGCCGATCCACCGGATGTCTTCATCGGCGTCGATGCGCCCGATTTCAACCTGTGGCTCGAACGTCGGCTCAAGCGCGCCGGTATTCCCACCGTGCACTATGTGAGTCCGTCGGTCTGGGCCTGGCGCGGCAGCCGCATCCACGAAATCGCCCGCGCCTGTGACCGACTGCTGGCACTGTTTCCTTTCGAGCCGCCGCTCTATGAAAAGACAGGACTGCGAGTCGATTATGTCGGTCATCCTCTCGCCGACGTGCTGCCGGTCGAATCGCTGCGCCAGCAGGCACGCGAGCGGCTTGGCTTGAATGGTGGCGGGCCGGTGATCGCATTGCTGCCCGGCAGCCGTCAGTCGGAGGTCGAATATCATGCGGAGCTGTTCATCCGCACGGCGGCCTTGCTGCGCGAGCGCTTCCCTGGTGCGGTCTTTCTCGTGCCGCTGGTCTCGCGCGAGACGCGCACGCTGTTCGAAGAAACGCTCTGGAAGCTGGGTTTCCAGGACTGGCTGATCAAGGAAGCGCCGCTGCGCGCCGGTTTCGAAGTCACGCACATAGAGCTCGATGCGCCGCCACCCGTCGTCGGCTGTATGAAGCTCTTGTTCGGTCACGGCCAGGATGCGCTCGCCGCCTGCGATGGCGCGCTGGTCGCCAGCGGCACGGCAACGCTCGAAGCCGCGCTCGTCAAAGCGCCGCACGTGATCACCTATCGTCTGTCTCGCATCTCGTGGCAGATCATGAAGCGCATGCGCTACCAGCCCTGGGTCGGGCTGCCGAACATCCTCGCCGGCCGATTCGTCGTGCCCGAGTTCCTGCAGGACGACGCGACGCCGGAAAACCTTGCCCAGGCGCTCGGCAATCTCGTGCTGGATGCCGAGGTCAACAGGCGTCTGGCCGCGTGCTTCGCCGACCTGCACCGGCAACTGCGGCAGAACACTGCCGAAAAGGCGGCGGCGGCGATCTTGCCGATGCTTCGTCAGGGATCATGAAACTCATCTGCGGCGTGGACGAGGCGGGTCGTGGCCCGTTGGCCGGGCCAGTGGTCGCGGCGGCAGTGATCCTCGATCCCATGCGGCCGATCGCCGGCCTCGATGATTCGAAAAAGCTCTCGGCCGGCAAACGCGAGCGACTCGCGGTCGAGATTCGGGCCAAGGCCATCGCCTGGTGCATCGCCGAGGCGACGGTC
>JBKBOI010000058.1:0-10103 GCA_046294935.1 Rhodocyclaceae bacterium | reverse complement strand
GACCTTGCGCCGCGAATTGATCAGCCCTCTCGCGGCCATTGCCAACGCCGCGCGCCGGCTGGCTGGCGGCGAGCTTGAGGTGCGCGCGAGAACACCCAGCACCATCGACGAGGTGGCCGGGCTCGGCAGCGATTTCGACCACATGGCGGCTACCATCGAGGCCGCGCAGAAAGCGCTGGCGGCGAGTGAGGCGCGCTATCGTCTGGTGGCCGAAAACGCAACCGACTGCATTACCTGGGAAGAACCCGATGGCCATTTTTCCTATGTCTCGCCGGCGGCGCGGCGGGTCTTCGGCCTGCCGCCGGAGGCCTTGCTGGCCGATGCCGAGGCGCTGGCGCGCCTCATCGATCCAGAGGATCAGGAACGCTGGCGCGGGCATTGGCAGCACTTGGAGGAGTCGGCCCAGGCCATGATCCTCAGATTGCGGCGGTTCGATGGCGAATTGGCATGGATCGAACACGAGTGTCAGCCGGTTTATGAGCAAGGCGTCTATCGCGGGCGACGCGGCAGCTTCCGTGATGTCACGGCGCGCCAACAGGCCAAGGCCGAGGCCGAGCGGCTGGCCTTCCACGATGGGTTGACGGGTCTTCCCAATCGCCAGGCGCTCGTCGAGCGCATCCGACTGGCCATCGCCACCGCTCGCCGTCACAAGGAACACTCCGCGCTGGTGCTGCTCAACCTTTCCAATTTCAAGCGGATCAACGATGCGCGCGGCGAAGCCTTTGGCAATCTGGTACTCGTTGCCATCGGGCAAAAACTGTTGCATCACTTGCGCGATGGCGATTTCGTCGCCCGCACCTATGGCGACGAATTCGCGCTGTTGTTGAATGGCCTGAACCCGGCCGATGCGGGCATGCACCAGATCATCGCCATCCTGCGCAAGTTGCAGGAAACGCTGGCCATCCCCTTGTCCGTGTCCGGCGAGGAGCTGACGCTGGCCGCCTGTCTCGGCATCACACTGTTGCCGCTTTCCCCCGAAGACCATGCCGAAGCCGCCCTGCGCCGCGCCGACGTGGCCCTGCAGCGCGCCAAAGCGCTCGGCCCCGGCGAGTATGCCTTTTTCGACGAGGCGATGGGTGCCGCGGCCCACCAGCGCTTCGAGCTGGAGAAGGCCTTGCACCAGGCATCCGTCCGCGGCGAACTACGGCTTTACCTGCAATCGCAAGTCGATGCCCAAGGCAATGTCGTCGGCGCCGAATGCCTGCTGCGCTGGCAAAACCCGACACGTGGGCTCGTTTCGCCGGCCCAGTTCATTCCGGTGGCCGAGGAATCGCGGCTGATCGAGGAAATCGGCGCCTGGGTGCTATCCGAGAGCTGCCGACTGCTGCGCCGCCTGATCGACGCGGGGCGGCCGTTGCGCCTGTCGGTCAACCTCTCGCCGCGCCAGTTTCGCCAGCCGGGTTTTGCTGCCTGGCTCACCGACCTGATCGCGGCGCAGGGCGCCGACCCGGCCCTGCTCACGCTCGAAGTCACCGAAAGCCTCGCCATCGACGATTTCAGCGAAACGATCGGGCGCATGCATGCGATCCGCAGTCGGGGAATCCACTTCTCGCTCGACGATTTCGGCACTGGCTACTCCTCGCTTGCCTATTTGAAGCGGTTGCCGATCTCGGAGCTGAAAATCGACAAGAGTTTCATCCTCGATGCGCCGGACGATGCCGACGATGCCGCGCTGGTCGATACCATCCTCGCCGTCGCGCGTCAGCTCCATCTGCGCGTGGTGGCAGAAGGCGTCGAAACCGGACGGCATGCCGCCTTCCTCGACGGCAAGGGCGAGGTCATCCGCCAAGGCTATTACTATGGCAAGCCGATGCCTGCCGAGGAATGGCTGGCTGCCTATCTGGGATAGGTGCGTCCCGCAGCGAGCACGCCGACGATCAGGCACAGCCAGGCGGCAAGGTAGCTCCAGCCGCCATAGGGCGTGAGCCAATGCAAGTCATGGATGCCCAGCATGCTGCGCTGATACAGCGTGCCGCAGAAGAGCAGCGTGGCGAGGATCATCAGCCAGCCTGACGCAGCGAACCAGCGCGAGGGCCAATGCGCCATCATCAGGCCGACGCCGAAGAGCGCCAATGCGTGGAATTGCTGATACTGCATCGCCGTGTCGAACCAGTGCTTCGCGGCAAGGAGCTGTTCGGTCGGCGCATGGGCGGCGATCGTGCCGAGGAGGATCGAGGTGAGCGCCAGCAGTGCGGCGATGACGAGGAAGGTCTTGGCGGTCGTGTTCATGGTGCGAAAGTCTCTGCTTCCGGGACGGCACGGAATGATACCCGGCCGCCCCGCAGGCCGCGCTCATGACGCCACTTGCGCGCGTAGCAGCCGCCCGCAATGGCGATTGGCCTCGAGCGCGATCGGCAGGATAGGCGGCAGGTCATTGACGATCGGCGCGCTGGCGAAGCTGTCGCGGCTGGTGTTCTGGAACAGCGGATTGCTCTCGCGTTCCTCGCCGATGCTGCTGACGCGCCGGCCGTTCAGGCAGTGACCTGGATAGACCAGCGTTTCGTCGGGAAAGGCAAACAGGCGATGAATCACGCTGTCATAAAGCGTGGCGCCGTTGCTGCCCGGCTCGTCGGTGCGGCCACAACTACCGATCAGCAGGCAATCGCCGGTGAACAGCCGGCCGTGCCAGTAAAAGCTCAGACATCCGGCTGTATGGCCCGGCGTGGCCAAGACTTCGAGCTCGAGCGTTCCGCAGCGCAGGCGGTCGCCGTCTTCCAGCAGGCGATCGGCGCCGTCGATCCCGGAACGGGCGCTGACGGCCACCTGCGCGCCGGTCCAGGCGCGCAGCGAATCCGCCGCGCTGATGTGATCGGCATGCAGATGCGTTTCCAGCACCCATTCCAACTGCAACCCCAGCTCGCCGAGCAGGCTGAGATACAGCGGCGTCTGGTTGACCACCGGATCGATCACCAGCGCGCGTCCCGTCTCACCGCAGCCGATGAGATAGGAATAAGCCCGGGTGGGCTCGTCGCGCAACTGGCGAAAGTGGGCTTGCACGATCAGCCGATGTCCTTGAGCGCCTTGGCCCAGCTTTCCATCGCTTCGTTGGCTGGCTTCATCGGCGCTTCCATGAAGTTGACGATGAACTTGTCGCCACAATCGATGATGCCGATCGAGCGCGGCCGCACGGCCAGCACGTTCGGGTTCGGCAGCGCCAGGCCAAAGCAGAAGACGAGATTCTTCGCTGCCTCGATCTCGGGGGCGATCTCGCCGCCGAGTTTCTGCGTGTGCGCATAGTGGTCGAATTCGGCGATCCAGGCCACGCGGCTGTCGGCGGCGATCTTTTCCTTGAGCTTCGCGGCGATGTCATCGACCGTCTTGCAGCTCGTCTCCGACTTGCCGAGTTCGAGCACGAAGATCGGATATTTTTCCTGCAACATCATTTGCTTCATTGGTTTTCTCCTTGGTTGGGGAAAAATTTCGAGTGGCCGGTTTTTCAGTGACCGCAGCCGCATGAATGCCCTTCGCCATGCTCATGGCCATGAGCGCGATCATGCGGCACGGGAGGTTTCAGGGTGCCGAGATAGCAGGCGCGGATCGCCGTGACCGGATCGGTCTCCCCAGTGCGCACGACGCGGATGCCGCGGTGCGCCATGCGCATCACGAAACCGTCCCCGGCGCCGCCGGTGATGAGGATGTCGGCCCCGTCGAGCGGATGCAGCTGGCGGTCGTCGAAGGCGTGCATCGCCATCTCGATCGGCAGGTCGAGTCTTCCGATTTCGGCGATGTCGTCCGGCCCGGTCGCTTCGAACAGGATGAAGCGGCGCGCCTTGCCGGCATGGCCGGTGATGGTGCGGAAATTCTGGCTGGTGACGGCAAAGCGGATCGGTGCTGTCATTTCTGACATGTCTGTCTCCTGTCTTCTCCCGGTCTTGCGACGCTGCCTTGCCGGAGGCAGTCGTGTCCGACAGAGTTCGTCCGTCGAGATGAGCCTGGATCCATCAAAAAACATGCCAGGACATCGAGATCGGCGAGCATGAATAAGCATATGATTCAATGCTCGAAAACATCGTCTGTCGGCTCAAGTGTGTCAAAGCTGGCATGCGCGGCCTGTCAGTTGGCCGTCAGCGATGTCTTACTGGCCGGAATCGATCAGCGTGAAAGACACGGCAGCGCCGGCGGCGCTCCCCCGAGCCGGCGCGGCTTGCCTTCCGGCGCAATCCGCTTTGCGCGTGTTCGACGACGCTCGTTTTCGGGCCTTTCATCCAGCGGGGCGCAGCCCCCGCTGCATGAATGTCAGGATCAAATGTCCGCGCAGTATTTCTTCTCGGCCTCGGGATCATATTCGAGCCCTGCCGCGTCGGGATCGATGCCTTCTTCCAGCATCATGCGTTCGTAATCTTCGCGCTTCCTGCGGGCCTCTTCTTCGAGCTGTTGCTGACGCTGGCGCAGTTTTTCGATCCGCTCCTTGGCCAGGTCTTCATTCACTGGAATGCTGATTTCGCCGAACAAGACCTGTCGGAGAAAACGGAAGGCAAACTGCAGCAGGCTGGCATCGTCGCCGAGGATTTGCTGCCATTCTTCTCGCGGCAAGAGGTAGTGCTGCTGGAACGATTCGCTTTCGACGAAATCGCGGAAGGTGTCGATGTCATAGCAGGCGATGAAGAACAGCTGGCGGCTCTTCAGCGATGGCGTACCGATCGCCGGGCCGCAGGACTTTTTCTTCAAGATCAACTGCCGCCAGCCATGAGCTGCCGCATCGTACTCCTCGACGCCCTGCTCCTTGCGGTATTCGCCAATGGTCAGCGTGCGTGCCACGGCGTGGCCCTGGCAGTGCTCTTCCTTGACCAGGGCGTAGGACTGGGTGTCGGTATATTCGTCCTGCTTGCGCATCGCCAGCAGGGCGACCGGATAGTAACGGCAGGCGGTCGGGCGATCCTCATAGACCGCGCAACCTTCCGGCCGCATGAAGCGGCACGCAGTGCCACCTTCGACGGGACGAAACTTGACACCGGTGATGCCATCCTTTTCGAGCTCGAATGGCACGGTGTAGTCGCGCAGGAACTGCGTCGAACTGATGCCCAGCCGCTTTTTCAGGCGGATGATGTCATAGGGGGTGAGGGTGATGTCGATGTTCGCACAACAGGCATTCCAGCAGGAAATGCCATGGTGGCAGGAGAACTGGATCTCCTTCGTTTCGTCGAGCATCGCCGGAATGACGGGTAGTCCTGAGTCTTGGTGTGGGTTCATCGAAAACAAGCTCCGGTAGGAAACCTCCCCTTCAGGGGGATAATCAAGCACGGGTAAGGCGAAACCTCTTCCGCGCGTTTCGCCCGGCCATGCTGGGCGCGGATTGAAATATGTTCTCTGCCGCATCGGCTGGGGAAGCAAAAAGGCCGGAAGCCTGACGGCTTCCGGCCATGATATTGCCACAGACTCGATCGTCAGGCGGCCTTCTTGAAGAGCTTGGACTTGTCGACCAGATCGACATGGCGGCGCTTGAACACCGTCCACTTCTTGGTCTTCTTGTCGTAGATCGAGTTGACGAAGCAGTGCCAATTCTCTTCATCGATGAAGTTCTTGTCGGTGCGATAGTAGAAGCCGGGATAGCGGCTCTCTTCGCGGAACTGGATGTGCTTCATGTGGGCTTCGGCCGTCAGGATGCGATGGTAGTTCTCCCAGGCACGCAGCAGCTCGTGCAGGTCCTTGGCACGCATCTTGAGCGAGTCTTCCTTCAGCATTTCGAGCTTTTCTTCGGCCATCTTCAACAGCACATCGTTCGTGTTGTAGTAAGTGGCGACACCCGCGACGTATTCGTCCATGATCTTCTGCAGACGGAACTGCAGCATCTTGGGCGTGATGTAGTTCGGGTTGACATCGATCGCGGTGGTGTAGTCCTTGTACTGCAGGAAGTTGCGCACTGGACGCCAGATCACTTCGGCGATCTGCTCGGGGGTCTCGTCGAATTCCGGCTTCAGGTCGGCATTGTCGAGGACATACTTGACCATCGCCTTGGCAGCGATGCGGCCTTCGGTATGCGAACCGGACGAGAACTTGTGACCGGACGCGCCGACACCGTCACCGGCGGTGAACAGGCCCTTGACGGTCGTCATGCCACGGTAGCCCCAGTTCCAGCCGCGCGGCAGGTGCTCTGGCACGCCGGGCAGCTCGGGATCGTTCGCCGTCGGCGCGCCGAGGTCGGTCGGGCCGGACACCCAGATGCCGCAGCAGCCGGAATGCGAACCCAGCAGATACGGTTCGGTCGGCATCAGCTCGGAGTTCTTCTTCTCGGGCTCGATGTTCTCGCCAACCCAGATGCCGCATTGACCGATGCACATGTCGAGGAAGTCTTCCCAGGCTTCGGCTTCGAGGTGCTTGACTTCTTTCGGCGTCAGCGTCTCGCGCAGCTTGGCCAGCGCGGTGACCGTATCCATGAAGATCGGGCCACGGCCTTCCTTCATTTCCTTCAGCATCAGGTGGTTTCTGAGGCAGGAGGCAGGCACCGCGGCTTGGCCATACGGCGGATACTGGTCGAGCAGATCCTTGTTCTTGGACATGTAGTCTTCGCCATAGCCGTTGGTGGCGCGCGCCTTGAACAGCAGGAACCAGGCACCGACCGGGCCGTAGCCGTCCTTGAAGCGGGCGGGGACGAAGCGGTTTTCCATCATGGTCAGTTCGGCGCCGGCTTCGGCCGCCATCGCATAGGTCGAACCCGCATTCCATACCGGATACCAGGCGCGGCCCGTGCCTTCACCGACGGAACGGGGACGGAACAGGTTGACGCAGCCACCGGCAGCCAGCAAGATGGCCTTGGCCTTGTAGATGTAGATCTTGTTCTCGCGCACCGAAAAGCCCGCCGCGCCCGCGATGCGCTGCGGATCGTTCTTATCGTTGATCAGGTGCACGATGAACACGCGTTCCTGGATGCGTTCCAGGCCCAGCGCCTTCTTCGCGGCTTCGGCGACGATCCACTTGTAGGATTCGCCGTTGATCATGATCTGCCACTTGCCGGAGCGCACCGGCTTGCCGCCGTCTTTCAGCGCGGGCAGGCCTTCCTTGATCGCATCGGCGCCATCGTGACGCACGCCATTGGCGTCGGTCTTCCAGATCGGCAGACCCCACTCTTCGAACAGATGCACGGAGTCATCGACATTGCGGCCGACGTCATAGACGAGGTCGTCGCGGGTGATGCCCATCAGGTCGTTCGACACCATGCGGGCATAATCGGCCGGGTCTTGCTCGGGTCCGATGTAGGTGTTGATCGCCGACAGACCCTGGGCGACGGCGCCAGAGCGGTCCAGAGCGGCCTTGTCGACCAGCTTGATCTTCAATTCCTTGCCGGTTTCGGCCTTGACGGCCTCTGCCCAGCGCATGATCTCGTAGCCGCAGCCGCAGGCAGCCATGCCTCCGCCGATGATCAGAACATCCAGTTCTTCCTGGACGATTTCGGGATTTTCAAAGGTTCCAGCCATTTTTCGTTCCTCGATGTTGAATTACTGCTTGCGGATCAGCTCGGCAGGATTGCCGGCACGATAGCCACCCATGACTTCCTTGGTGAAGACGCCCGGCGCGTCGAGATCGGCCAGCTTGGGCATCGGCTTGCCACCGTAGGGATCGATCGAGCCCTCGGCCGTCGTGCGAATCGGGAACTTGAAGCGCTTGACGGTGCCATTGCGGAACTTGATGGTCCACATGATGGAGTCGGAGCCGCGCATCGGCTGCACCGAGCCGCCCAGCGGGACGATGTCGGCATAGTGACGCGCTTCGATCGCACCCTGCGGGCAAATCTTGACGCACGAATAGCACTCCCAGCACTGCTCCGGCTCCTGGTTGTATGCCTTCATGGCATGGCCAGTGTCGGAGCCGTCCTTGTCGAGCTTCATCAGATCGTGCGGACAGATGTACATGCAGGCGGTCTTGTCCTGACCCTTGCAGCCGTCGCACTTTTCGGTACGAACAAATGTAGGCATTGCTTTCTCCTTGTTAGCTAACAATCCGCCTCGATAGCGGTCCTTCATTTGAGAGACCGCGCCCCACCTTGGCCGGCAGCGTTACGCGTATCCGCTTCCGGCGGGCGCGGTTCTCCAAATACTTCCTATGTCCTATGCAGCCGAATGTCCCTTCAGTTCCACCTTCACCTTTTCGTGCGCCGCCAGCCCGGCGTAATACTTCTTGAGCACCGCGGCGACTTCGGGACGCGAGAACTCCGGCGGCAGGTCCTGCCCTTCGGTGAGCATCGCGCGCACCTTGGTGCCCGAGAGCAGGATGCGATCCTCCTTCGTATGCGGGCAGGTGCGCTGCGAGGCCATGCCACCGCACTTCTTGCACCAGAAGGTCCAGTCGATGTTGAGGTTCTTGGTCTCCAGCGAGCCTTTCGGAATCTCGTCGAAGATCTTCTGCGCATCGAATGGCCCGTAGTAGTCGCCGACGCCGGCATGGTCGCGGCCGACGATCAGGTGCGAGCAGCCGTAGTTCTGACGGAACAGCGCATGCAACAGGGCCTCGCGCGGTCCGGCATAGCGCATGTCGAGCGGGTAGCCCGCCTGGATCGCGGTGTTCGGCGCGAAGTAGTTGTCGAGCAGCACCTTGATCGCTTCCTGACGGACTTCGGCGGGAATGTCGCCAGGCTTGAGGTTGCCGAGCAAGGAATGGATGAGCACGCCGTCCATCGTCTCGATGGCGATCTTGGCCAGATACTCGTGCGAACGGTGCATCGGGTTGCGCGTCTGGAAGGCGGCGATGCGCGACCAGCCCAGCTCTTCGAATTTCTTGCGCGTCTCGGCGGGCGTCATGAACTGCTCGCCATACTTTTCCTTGAAGCCGCCGGTGGAGAGCACCTTGATCGGGCCGGCGAGATTCACGTCACCCTGCGCCATCACCATCTTGACGCCGGGATGCTCGAGGTCGGTGGTCTTATAGACGCTGGCGCATTCGTGCGCCTTGTCGATCTTGTACTTCTCGGTGACCTTCATCGTGGCGAGGATCTCTTCCTTGCCATCGAGCCTTTTTCCGACCAGCGCGATGTCCGAGCCGGTCTTGATGCCATCGGCGAACACCTCGTCGCAAGACAGGGTGATCGGGATCGGCCAGAACAGGCCATTGGCCATCTTCATGCCGTCGCAGACGCCTTCCCAGTCGGCATGGGTCATGAAGCCATCGAGCGGCGTGAAGCCGCCGATGCCCATCATGATGATGTCGCCCGCCTCTCGCGAGGTGACCTTCAGTTGCGGCAGCGTCGCGGCACGCGCCTGTTCGTCCTTGAGGGCCTGGCCCTCGAGCAGCAGCGGTTTGAGCTTTCCACCGCCATGGGGATTGACCAACGCCATGCTAAACCTCCTGATTCGTCGTGTTATTCGATGGATGCCCGGACGGTCGGGCCGCGCCACGTCCGCGCCCGGTCGGGACGCGCATCCGCTCGGCAAGCCGCCTGTGATGCGACACGCGAAGGCTAGCATCTTGCGATCGGCGCATCGATGCTAATTTTTGATCAGAGAATAAGGCTTGCGAATTCGATCCGGATATAGTTGATCCAGATCAAAAGCCCCGGCGTGCGGACGCTCGCCAGAGTGAGATCACGGCTTGCCGTTGCGTTCGCTGCGCTGCAAGTCCATTTTGCGCTGCCGCAATTCACGCAAGCGTGCATCGATTTCCGATTGTTCGTAGAAATCGCCGTCATTGGCCTGGCGCGCAATCTCCAGCTGCAGGATCGCCTCGTCGAGCAGGCCTTCGGCGAGATACGCCTCGGCCTGCGCGCGATGTTGCCGCAGGCGTTTCCCCTGTGCGGCATAAGCCTTGGCCAACAGTGCATGCAAACGCGCATCGCCCGGTGTCGATTCGATCTGCTCGCGCGCCAGCGCCGCCGCCTCGGCGGCATGTGCCGTTCCGCCAGCGCCGATCTTCGCCTCGATCAGTGCGTAAGCAATCGCTCGCGCATCGGGATATCGCCGGCTGGCGGCCTGCAAGATCTCGATCGCGGCATCGCTATCCTTGCGCTTGAGCTCGAGCTGCGCCGCCAGGTTCTCGAGCAGCGGAGAATCGAGCTTCAGGCGGCGCAGTGCCGCGATCTCGGCCTTGGCCTCTGCCAGGCGGTCGTCGCGCAGCAGCGCATGGGCCAGGCCGAAACGCACATCGGCCTCGCGCGCATATTTGCCGCTCTCGAGCTG
>JBKBOI010000057.1:0-10442 GCA_046294935.1 Rhodocyclaceae bacterium | reverse complement strand
ATGACCCGGAAGCGATCCACAGGGCGATCGAGGAAGCGAAGAGCGTGACCGACAAGCCCAGCTTCATTCAGTGCAAGACCATCATCGGCGCCGGCTCGCCGAACAAGGCAGGCACCCACGACGTGCATGGCGCGCCGCTGGGCGAGGCCGAGATCGCCGCCGCTCGCCCGCACATCGGCTGGGTCTTCCCGCCGTTCGAGATCCCGCAGGAGGTTTATGAAGCCTGGGATGCCAGGAAAAAGGGCGCCGAATGGGAAGCCGAGTGGAACCAGAAGTTCGAGCATTATGCCAAGGCCTACCCTGCCGAAGCCGCCGAATTCAAGCGCCGCATGGCGGGTGACCTGCCGGCCGACTGGGCCGAGGTCGTGAGACAGGCGATCGCCGCGATCAACGAGAAGGGCGAAACCGTCGCCACGCGGAAGGCTTCGCAGATCGCCATCAACGCGCTCGCTCCCGCACTGCCCGAATTCGTCGGTGGTTCGGCCGACCTCACCGGCTCGAACCTGACCAACTGGACGGGCTGCAAGCACGTCTTCCAGAAAGAACCCGGCAACTACATCTCCTATGGCGTGCGTGAATTCGGCATGGCGCACATCATGAACGGCATGGCCCTGCATGGCGGCATCCTGCCCTTCGGCGGCACCTTCCTGATGTTCTCCGAATACATGCGCAACGCGATCCGCATGTCGGCGCTGATGAAGCAGCGCGTGATCTACGTGTTCACGCACGATTCGATCGGTCTGGGCGAAGACGGTCCGACGCACCAGCCGATCGAGCAGATCGCCACGTTGCGCCTGATCCCGAACATGGACGTCTGGCGTCCTTGCGATACCGTCGAGACCATCGTGGCCTGGGCCCAGGCCGTCGAGAAGCGACATGGCCCAACCTGTTTGTGCCTGTCGCGTCAGAACCTGCCGTTCATCAAGCGCGATGCCGCGGTGATCGCCAATATCGCGAAGGGCGGCTATGTGCTCTCGCCGGCCAAGGGCACTGCCCGTGCGGTGATCATCGCCACCGGCTCCGAAGTCGATCTGGCGCTCAAGGCGCAGGAGACGCTCGCCCAGCAGGAAATCCACGTCACCGTCGTCTCGATGCCGAACACCAATGCCTTCGACCGCCAGGACAAGGCTTACAAGGACAGCGTGCTGCCCAAGGGGCTGCCGAAGATCGCCGTCGAGGCCGGCGTCACCGATGGCTGGTGGAAATACGTCGGCTGCGAGGGCACCGTGATCGGTATCGACCGCTTCGGCGAATCCGCGCCCGCCGGCGTGCTGTTCAAGGAGTTCGGCTTCACCGTCGCGAACGTCGTGAAGGCCGTCGAGCAATTCATCTGATCAATCCAAGACCAAGGAGAAACTCACATGACCATCAAAGTCGGTATCAACGGATTCGGCCGCATCGGCCGCATGGCCTTCCGCGCCATCGCCAAGGAATTTCCCGAGCTCGAAGTCGTCGCCATCAATGACCTGCTCGAGCCCGGCTACCTCGCCTACATGCTGAAGTATGACTCCGTGCATGGCCGCTTCGACGGCGACATCGCGGTCGATGGCAGCCACCTCGTCGTCAATGGCAAGAAGATTCGCCTCACTGCCGAAAAGGATCCTGCCAACCTGAAGTGGGGTGAGGTCGGCGTCGACGTCGTGATCGAATCGACCGGCTTCTTCCTCACCAAGGAAACCTGCCAGAAGCACCTCGACGCGGGTGCGAAGAAGGTCGTGCAATCCGCTCCCTCGAAAGACGATACGCCGATGTTCGTCTATGGCGTCAACCACGAGAAGTATGCCGGCGAGACCATCGTCTCGGCGGCTTCCTGCACCACCAACTGCCTGGCGCCGGTCGCCAAGGTGCTGCATGACAAGTTCGGCATCAAGCGTGGTCTGATGTCCACCGTGCATGCCGCCACGGCGACGCAGAAGACCGTCGATGGTCCGTCCTCGAAGGATTGGCGTGGTGGCCGCGGCATTCTGGAAAACATCATTCCGTCCTCGACCGGCGCGGCCAAGGCCGTCGGCAAGGTGATCCCCGAGCTGAACAAGAAGCTCACGGGCATGGCCTTCCGCGTGCCGACCTCCGACGTTTCCGTGGTCGACCTGACCGTCGAACTCCTCAAGGAAGCCTCCTACGAAGACATCTGCAAGGCAATGAAGGAAGCCTCGGAATCCGGCCCGCTCAAAGGCGTGCTCGGCTATACCGACGAGAAGGTCGTCTCCACCGACTTCCGCGGCTGCAGCCAGCCCTCGATCTTCGACGCCGAAGCCGGCATCCAGCTCGACCCGACCTTCGTCAAGGTCGTGTCCTGGTATGACAACGAGTATGGCTATACCTGCAACATGCTGCGTTTCGTCAAGCACATCGCCAGCAAGTAAAGAGATCCGCCATCCAAGTGTTGCACCGTCATCGCGGTGCAACGCTTCAGTGGTTGATTTCGAAAAAATACACGGGAGAAAAAAATGGCCAAATTCATCCGCATGACCGACCTCGATCTTTCGGGCAAGCGCGTCTTCATCCGCGCCGATCTGAACGTGCCCGTCAAGGATGGCAAGGTGACCTCCGACGCCCGCATCACCGCCTCGATGCCGACCATCGAATATGCGATGAAAGCCGGTGCCCGGGTGATGGTCACTTCGCATCTGGGGCGACCGACCGAAGGTGAGTTCAAGCCGGAAGACTCGCTCGCCCCGGTCGCCGAGGTGATGTCCGCCAAGCTCGGCAAGCCGGTGCGCCTGATCCAGAATTGGGTCGATGGCGGCTTCGAGGTTCAGCCGGGCGAGGTCGTGCTGCTGGAAAACTGCCGTATCAACAAAGGCGAGAAGAAGAACGCCGAAGAAACGGCGCGGAAATATGCCGCGTTGTGCGACATCTTCGTGATGGATGCCTTCGGCACCGCCCATCGCGCCGAAGCTTCGACCTATGGCATCGCGCAATATGCCCCCGTGGCCTGTGCCGGCATCCTGGTGGCGCAGGAGCTCGAGGCGCTCGACAAGGCGCTGGCCAATCCGGCCCGGCCGATGGTGGCGATCGTCGGCGGTTCGAAGGTATCGACCAAGCTGACGGTGCTCGAAGCATTGTCCGAAAAGGTCGATCAGCTCGTCGTCGGCGGCGGCATCGCCAACACCTTCCTCGCCGCCGTGGGCAAGAACGTCGGCAAGTCGCTGTGCGAGCATGAGCTGATTCCGACGGCGAAGGCGCTGATCGAAAAGATGCATAAGCGCGGCGCATCGATTCCGATCGCCGTCGATGTCGTCGTCGGCAAGAAGTTCGACGCCAACGAGCCGGCGGTGCTGAAGGATGCCGATGCGGTGGCCGAAGATGACATGATCTTCGACATCGGGCCGAAGAGCGCGCAGCAGCTCGCCGACATCATCATGAAGGCCGGCACGGTAGTGTGGAACGGACCGGTCGGCGTGTTCGAGTTCGACCAATTCGGTGAGGGCACCAAGAGGGTGGCCGAGGCGATCGCCGCCACCCAAGCCTTCACGCTGGCGGGGGGCGGTGACACGATCGCCGCGATCCAGAAGTATGGCATCTATGACAAGGTGTCCTACATCTCCACCGCCGGTGGTGCCTTCCTCGAATATCTCGAAGGCAAGGTGCTGCCCGCCGTCGAGATCCTCGAAAAGCGCGCCCAAGGCTGAGTTTCTCTTCCCCCCCGCGGGCCGCTGTGATCGGCGGCCCGACATTCCTCCCATGCAACGTGCCACCAAAATCGTCGCGACACTCGGTCCGGCATCGTCCGATGCCGAGACGATCGACAGACTGGTTGCCGCCGGCATCGACATCGTGCGCATCAATTTTTCGCATGGCACGCTCGACGAGCACCGCCGGCGCCTCGAACTGCTGCAGGAAGCGACGCGCAAGCAAAACCGCACCGTCGCGGTGATGGCCGATCTGCAAGGGCCGAAGATCCGCATCGGCAAGTTCGCCGGCAGCAAGATCGTGCTGAAAGCCGGCCAGCATTTCATCCTCGATGCCGAATGCCGGCTTGGCGATACCGAGCGCGTCGGGCTCGATTATCCCGAACTCGTCAATGACGTCGTGCCGGGCGACATCCTCCTGCTCGACGATGGCCGCATCGTCATGGAAGTACTCTTTGTGCAGGATGCCGAGATCCACTGCGTGGTGCGCCAGGGCGGGGAACTGTCGAACAACAAGGGCATCAACAAGCAAGGAGGCGGCTTGTCGGCGCCGGCGCTGACACCCAAGGACATGGAAGACATCCAAAGCGCCGCCATGCTACAAGTCGATTATGTCGCCGTCTCGTTTCCCAAGTCGGGCAGCGACCTGCGGCTGGCGCGCAAGCTGCTGGGCAAGGCCGGTTCTCAAGCCTTGGTCATCGCCAAGATCGAACGCGCCGAAGCGATCGACAATCTCGACGACATCCTGCATGCCTGCGATGGAGTAATGGTGGCGCGCGGCGATCTCGCCGTCGAGGTTGGCGATGCCGCCGTACCGGCGCTGCAGAAAAGGATCATCCGTCAGGCGCGGGCGCAGAACAAGTTCGCCATCACCGCCACGCAGATGATGGAATCGATGATCCACTCGCCGGTGCCGACGCGTGCGGAGGTTTCCGACGTCGCCAACGCGGTGCTCGATGGCACCGATGCGGTGATGCTCTCTGCGGAGACCGCCGCCGGCGAATATCCGGTCGAGACGGTGCAGGCGATGGCGCGCATCTGCTTCGAAGCGGAAAAGTCGATGGACCCGGCCGCGCTCGATCGACATTTCCTCGATCTGGTGTTTACCCGCATCGACCAGTCGATCGCGATGGCGGCGCTATTCACTGCGCACCATCTGAAAGTCAAGGCGATCGCCGCGCTGACGCAGACGGGTTCGACCGCGCTGTGGATTTCGCGCTTGAGCTGCAACGTACCGATCTATGCCTTGACGAACGACATCCGCACGCGCTACAAAGTCAGCGTTTACCGTGGTGTGTACCCCCTGATGACCCGTTACAAGGGCCACGACCGCGATGAGCAGCTGTTCGAGGCGGAGGAGGAGCTGATCCGTGCTGGTGCCGTCGAGGTCGGCGATCTGATCGTCATCACCTGCGGCGAGCCGATCGGCCAGCCTGGCGGCACGAATACCCTGAAAATCATCCGGGTCGGCGAACACCGTCCCGCTTAGTTCAACCGTAGATCAACCCAATCGTAGAGGAGACTTCCATGCCACTCGTATCGATGCGCCAACTGCTGGACCACGCCGCCGAACACGGCTATGGCCTGCCCGCGTTCAACGTCAACAACCTCGAGCAGATCCAGGCCATCATGGAGGCCGCCGAGGAAACCAACAGCCCGGTGATCATGCAAGGCTCGGCCGGCGCCCGCAAGTATGCCGGCGAGGCTTATTTGCGCAAGCTGATCGAGGCGGCGATCGAAACCCATCCCGACATCCCGATCGTCATGCACCAAGACCACGGCGCCTCTCCCGCCATCTGCATCCAGGCGATCCGCTCGGGCTTTTCCAGCGTGATGATGGACGGTTCGCTGCTGGAGGATGCAAAGACTCCCTCCACTTTCGAATACAACGTCGAAGTCACCCGCAAAGTGGTCGAAATGTCGCATGCCATCGGTGTCTCCGTCGAGGGTGAGCTGGGTTGTCTGGGCTCGCTGGAAACCGGCCAGGGCGAGAAGGAAGATGGCCACGGCGCCGAGGGCAAGCTCTCTCACGACCAGCTCCTGACCGATCCGGATCAGGCAGCGGAATTCGTCAAGCTGACCGGCGTCGATGCGCTCGCCATCGCGATCGGCACTTCTCATGGCGCCTACAAATTCACCCGCCCGCCCACGGGTGCGGTGCTGCGGATCGACCGCATCAAGGAAATCCACGCCAAGCTGCCCAACACCCACCTCGTGATGCATGGTTCGTCCTCCGTGCCGCAGGACTGGCTGAAGATCATCAACGAAAACGGCGGCGACATGGGCGCCACCTATGGCGTGCCGGTCGAGGAGATCGTCGAAGGCATCAAGAACGGCGTGCGGAAAGTGAACATCGATACCGACCTGCGCATGGCCTCCACTGGCGCGATCCGCCGCTATCTGAACACCGACCGAAAGAACTTCGACCCGCGCAAATATCTCGCCGAAGCGCGCAAAGCGATGAAGGAGATCTGCAAGGCGCGCTACGAAGCCTTCGGCAGCGCCGGGATGGCGAGCAAGATCAAGGCGATCCCGCTCGAGAAGATGGCCGAGCGCTACAAGAAGGGTGAACTGACCGCCGTCATCAAGTAAGGAAACGCATTTCGTTTCTCGAGGCAAAGGGCCGCCCTGGGCGGCCCTTTGCTTTTGAAACTCGGCGCTGGTGATACGGCACTTATGTATGAAACAGCCGGGCGAGCTCGGCACCAGGGGAGGGCGCGCGCATGAAGGCCTCGCCGACCAGGAAGGCATGCACGCCATGCTGCCGCATCAGCGCGACGTCGGCCGGGGAAAGGATGCCGGATTCGGTGACGACGATGCGATCGAGGGGGATGCGGTGAAGCTGGGAGAGCGTAGTATCGAGGCTGACCTCGAATGTGTGCAGATCGCGGTTATTGATGCCGACGAGCGGCGTCTTGAGCTTCAGGGCGCGATCGACTTCACCGGCGTCATGGCTTTCGACCAGAACGGCCATCCCCAAGGAAAGAGCCAGATCCTCCAGTTCGAGCATCTGAGAATCCGCGAGGGCGGCGACGATCAAGAGGATCGCATCGGCACCCAGCGCGCGGGCTTCATAGACCTGATACGGGTCGATCATGAAGTCTTTGCGCAACACTGGCAGACTACAGGCGGCACGGGCCTGCTGGAGGTATTCCGGCGCGCCCTGGAAGAACTGGCGGTCGGTGAGCACGGAAAGGCAGGTGGCGCCATGTCGGGCATAGTCGGCGGCGATCTCTGCCGGGCGAAAGTCCGGCCGGATCACGCCCTTCGACGGGCTGGCCTTCTTGATTTCCGCAATGACTGCCGTCTTGCCAGCGCTGATTTTGTCGCGAATCGCGCCGACGAAGTCGCGGGCCGGCCCTTGGGCCTCGGCCGCAGCACGGATCGCCGACAGCGGCGTGGCGGCCATCGCGGTGGCGACTTCCTCGCGCTTGGCGGCGAGAATCTTGCTCAGGATGTCGCTGCTCACAGCTCGTTGGTCACTTTCACGAACTCGTCGAGCTTGGCGAGCGCCTTGCCGGATTCGATCGTCGCGCGGGCGAGCGCGATGCCGGCGCCGATGTCGGGAACCAGGTTCGCCGTGTAGAGCGCCGCGCCGGCATTGAGGCAGACGATCTCCAAGGCCGGTCCCGGCTGGTTGCGCAACACGCCGAGGATGCGCCCTTTCGATTCGGCGGCATCCGCGACGCGCAGGTTGCGCGTGGCGATCATCGCCAGTCCGAAGTCCTCCGGATGGATTTCGTATTCGCGGATTTCGCCATCCTTCAGTTCGCCGACCATCGTCGCGGCGCCGAGCGAGATTTCGTCCATGCCATCCTTGCCATGGACGACCAGCACGTGCTGCGCGCCGAGCTCTTTCATCGCCCGCACGCAGATGCCGACCAGATCGGGATGGAACACGCCGAGCAGCGAATTGGGCGCGCCGGCCGGATTGGTCAAGGGCCCCAGGATGTTGAAGATCGTGCGCACGCCCATCTCGCGGCGCACGGGGGCGACGTTCTTCATCGCCGGGTGATGGTTGGGCGCGAACATGAAACCCATGCCGGTTTGCTCGATGCACTTGGCGACTTGCGGTGCCTGCAAGTCGATTTTCGCGCCCAGCGCCTCGAGCACGTCGGCGGCGCCGGATTTGGACGAAACGCCGCGGTTGCCGTGCTTGGCGACCGTGGCGCCGGCGGCGGCGGCGACGAAGGCGGCGGCGGTGGAGATATTGAAGGTATGCGAGCTATCGCCGCCGGTGCCGACGATATCGACGAAATGCGGATTGTGCGGGACATCGACCCGGGTGCACAACTCGCGCATCACCTTCGCCGCGGCGGTGATCTCGCCGATGGTTTCTTTCTTCACGCGCAAGCCCGTGAGGATCGCTGCGATCATCACCGGCGAGACTTCACCGTTCATGATCTGCCGCATCAGATGCAGCATCTCGTCATGGAAGATCTCGCGGTGTTCGATGGTGCGCTGGAGCGCTTGCTGCGGTGTGATCATCTCATCTCCCCTCGAGAAAGTTCTTGAGCAAAGCGTGGCCATGTTCGGTCATGATGGATTCCGGATGGAACTGTACCCCTTGAATGGCGAATTCCTTGTGGCGGATGCCCATGATCTCGCCATCCTCCGTCCATGCGGTGACTTCGAGGCAGGCTGGCAACGTTTCGCGGCGGATCGCCAGCGAATGATAGCGCGTGGCGTTGAAGGGGTTGGGCAGGCCGCTGAAGACGCCGACATTGGCGTGATACACCGGCGAGAGCTTGCCGTGCATCAGTCGCTGGGCATGGACGATTTCGCCGCCGAAGGCATGACCGATGCATTGGTGGCCGAGGCAGACGCCCAAGATAGGCAGTTTGCCGGCGAAGGCCTCGATCGCAGCCACCGAGATGCCCGCCTCCTTCGGCGAGCAAGGTCCCGGCGAGATCACCAGGTAATCCGGCGCCATTGCGGCGATTTCCTCGAGCGTGATCGCATCGTTGCGATAGACGCGCACGTCCTGTCCCAGCTCGCCGAAATACTGCACCAGGTTGTAGGTGAAAGAGTCGTAATTGTCGATCATCAGCAGCATGGAGCCCTCACTCGAAACGCGTATCGAGGCCGGCTTCGGCCATGTCGGCGGCGCGCAGTTGGGCCTTGGCCTTGTTGAGCGTTTCCTGCCATTCGGCATCCGGGTCGGAGTCGGCGACGATGCCGGCGCCGGCCTGGACGTAGATGCGGCCGTCTTTGATCACTGCGGTGCGGATCGCGATGGCGAGATCCATGTCGCCGTTGAAGCCGAGATAGCCGACTGCGCCGGCATAGATGCCGCGCTTGGTCGGTTCCAGCTCGTCGATGATCTCCATCGCCCGCACCTTCGGCGCGCCGGAGACGGTACCCGCAGGAAAGGTGGCCTTCAATACCGAGACCGGGCCTTCATCGTCCTTCAGTTCGCCTTCGACGTTCGAGACGATGTGCATCACGTGCGAGTAACGTTCGATCGTGTATTGCTCCGTAACCTGCACCGAGCCGATCTTCGCTACGCGACCGATGTCGTTGCGGCCGAGATCGAGCAACTGCAGATGTTCGGCGCGCTCCTTCGGGTCGGCGAGTAGCTCGGCCGCCAGTTGTGCGTCTTCCACGGCGTTCGCGCCGCGCTTGCGGGTGCCGGCGATCGGCCGCACGGTGATCTTGCGTTTGCCGCCTTCTTCTTCGAGACGGACGAGGATCTCGGGCGAGGCACCGACGATTTGGAAATCGCCGAAGTCGAAAAAGAACATGTAGGGAGAAGGGTTGAGCGTGCGCAAGGCCCGGTAGAGCGCCAATGGGCTTGCCGTATAGGGGCGGCTCATGCGCTGCGAGAGCACGACCTGCATGATGTCGCCATCGACGATGTATTGCTTCGCGCGCCTGACGGCCGCCTTGAAGTCTTCCTCCGCGAACTCGAAACTCGGCGCTGGTGGCACGGCATGGGTGTCCTGTGGCAGTTTCACTGGCGCGCGCAGCCGGGCGAGCAGTTCCTTCAGGCGTGCCTGCGCCTGGCGCCAGGCGCCAGGGAAGCCCGGTTCGGCATAGACGACCAGGGTCAGCTTGCCCGACAGGTTGTCGACGATGGCGATCTCTTCGGAGAGCAAGAGCAGGATGTCAGGCACGCCGAGCGGATCGGGCTTCTGCGTATCGGCGAGCTTCGGCTCGATGTAACGCACCGTGTCATAGCCGAAATAGCCCACCAGACCGCCGGTGAAACGCGGCAAGCCAGGAATGTCCGGCACCTTGAAGCGCGCCATGAACTCGGAGATGAAGGACATCGGATTGGTGTGCTCGCGACGCTCGGCGACGCGGTTGCCGGTCAGCAGCAGGATCGTCGAGCCGGTCACGGCGATGCGCGTCGGCGTGGTCAGCCCGATGAACGAATAGCGGCCGAAGCGCTCGCCGCCCTGCACCGATTCGAGCAGGTAGGAATGCGGGCCGTCGGCGAGCTTCAGGTAGATCGACAGCGGGGTGTCGAGATCGGCGAAGGTCTCGAGCGTGACGGGGATGCGGTTGTAGCCCTCGCGGGCCAGACGGTCGAAATCGGCTTCGTTCATGAGGACAGACGCTGTGCGGCTTCGAGCAGATTGCCGACTATAGCATCGGCGGGAAGCAGACGCACATCCTGTCCTTCGTTGTAGCCGTAGGGGACGAGAAACACTTTGCAGCAGGCGGCGCGACCGGCCTTGAAGTCATGCACCGAATCCCCGACCATCAGCGTGTCGGCCGGCGAGACATCGAGCCGGCCGCAAGCCCAGACGAGCGGCATCGGGTCGGGCTTCGGCTTGGGCAGCATGTCGCCGGCGACGGTGA
>JBKBOI010000056.1:1773-10608 GCA_046294935.1 Rhodocyclaceae bacterium | reverse complement strand
ACGCCACTCGTCGTCGACCACCTCGTCAAATCCTATGATGGCGTGCCGGTCATCGACGGTCTGTCCTTCATGGTCGAACGCGGCGAATGCTTCGGCCTGCTCGGCCCCAATGGTGCCGGCAAGACCACGACGCTGCGTTGTTGCCTGGGCCTGACCAGGCCGGATGCGGGGTCGGTGCGCGTGCTCGGCCTGTCCGTCCCGCCCCATGGCCGCGAGGCGCGCACCAGAATCGGCGTCGTGCCGCAATTCGACAATCTCGACCCCGATTTCGGCTTGGCCGAAAATCTGCTCGTCTATGGCCGCTATTTCGGCATCCCCGACGCCACGCTGCGTGCGCGCATACCTGCGCTGCTCGAATTCGCCGGGCTGGCGGAAAAAGAACGCAACAACATCCGCACCCTTTCCGGTGGCATGAAGCGACGCCTCACCCTCGCCCGCGCACTGATCAACGATCCCGAACTGCTGGTGCTCGACGAACCCACCACCGGCTTGGATCCCCAGGCGCGCCACCTGATCTGGGAGCGGCTGCGGGATCTGCTCCGAGCAGGCAAGACGATCGTGCTCACCACCCACTTCATGGAGGAAGCAGAACGGCTGTGCGATCGGCTCCTGATCATGGATCATGGCCGCAAGATCGCCGAGGGTTCGCCGCGCGCCCTGATCGAAACCCATGTGCCGGTCTCTCCCGATCCGCTGCGGCCGGCGAATCTCGAGGATGTGTTCCTCAAGCTTACCGGCCACGAACTGAGGGATTGATGGACAACCGCTTCCCCGTATTGTCATGGCGCGCGATCTCGGTCTTCCGCCGCAATCTGCTGGTCTGGCAAAAGCTCGCGCTGCCCTCGATCCTCGGTAACCTCGCCGACCCGATGATCTATCTGTTCGGCCTCGGCTACGGCCTTGGTGGCCTGTTGCCACCGATCGAGGGGCTGCCCTACATCGCCTTCCTCGCCGCCGGCACGGTATGCGCCTCGACGATGAACGCCGCCTCCTTCGAGGCGCTTTACTCGGCTTTCTCACGCATGAACGTGCAGCGCACCTGGGAAGCGATCATGAATGCGCCGCTCACGCTCGATGATGTCATTGCCGGTGAATGCCTGTGGGCCGCGGCGAAGGCAAGCCTCTCCGGTGTGGCGATCCTCGCGGTGATCTGGGCGCTGGGTTACGTGGCAGGGCCGCTCGCGCTCATGGCATTGCCGGCGATCTTCCTCACCGGGTTGTGTTTCGCCGCGCTCGGGCTGATCATCACGGCGCTCTCGCCATCCTTCGATTTCTTCATGTACTACTTCACGCTGTTCATCACACCAATGATCCTGGTCTGCGGCGTCTTCTTCCCCGCCGATCGGCTGCCGGCGCTCGTGCAATCCATCGCGGCCTGGCTACCGCTGTCACACTCGGTCGCATTGATCCGACCATTGATCTTCGGACGATTCCCCGCGCAGCCGCTGCTGAATGTCGCCTTCCTGACCGCGATCACCGTGGCCGCCTTCTGGCTTGCGGTCGTGCTGGCACGACGCCGTTTCCTGAAATGAGCAGGCCCGTTTGACGTGAATGACCCGCGGGCGATTTCTCTCCTTCGCGTCGATCGCCGGTGGTGAGCGTACGACCTTCGCCAACCGCTCCACGTCTGATGGTCGGGAATCATCGGACATCGAACGTCGTCTCGTTCTTCTAGACGGATCGGGCCGGCTATGCTATCAATGAGTGATATAAATCCATTTACCGCATTTATGTCACTGTAGAGGAGCCCTTCCATGACGATCAAGGCGGATGTCACCATCGATTATTCGGGCATGACCTGCCCGGCACCCCTGCTTGGCGCAAAGAAAATACTGGATGATCTCGACCCAGGACAGACGCTTTGCCTGATATCGGATTGTTCCGGAACCCATCAGGATTTGCTGGCATGGTGCAATCACACGGGGAATGTGCTGGTTTCGGTCACCCCGCAGGGCAGCGGCAACGCCTATTTGCTGCGCAGGGCCGGCAAGGACGACAAAAAACCCATTCCCCATGCGACGCTCGACATGCGCGGCATCGCCTGCCCAGGTCCGATCCTCGAAGCCAAGAAACTACTGCAAGGCATGAAGAGCGGCGAAATTTTGCAGCTCGTCTCTGACTGCACCGCGGCGCGCGACGAGATTCCCCTTTGGGGACGGGAAACGTCGATCGAGCTGCTCGATATGCGGGAAATCGCCCCGGGCGTTTATGAGTTCCATCTGCGGAAAGGTTGATCACGTGGCCAGCGTGAAGCGCTCCAACCGGCAACGCAAGACGGATCGAAAAAAGGAAGGAAACCAATGAAATCGATCAAGCAACTCCTGGACGGCAACCCATCGCACGTACCGGTGTGCGTCGCCGCCAATGAAACCGTCATCGATGCGCTCAAGCTCATGGCAGAGCGGAACATCGGCTCGGTGCTGGTGATGGATGGCGACCGTTTCCTGGGCCTCTTCAGCGAACGCGACTTCATCCGCAAGGTGACGTTGATGGACCGAGACCCAGCCAAAACACGGCTGGGCGAGGTGATCGACGAGAAAGTGTTCTACGTCACGCCGGATTACGAACTCGATGAAGTGATGGCCCTGATGACCGAGAAACGGATGCGTCACATGCCAGTGCTCGACGCGCAGGGTAAATTGGTCGGTATCGTCTCGATCGGCGACATCGTCAAGGACATCGTCTCGGAACAAGCGTTCGAAATCGAGCAGCTGGAACGCTATATCACCGGCTGAGTCGACGGCGGCAAGGCTACAATGTCTTCCTCAGCCGAGAGGAGACGATCCATGCCCCACCCGCTCGCCGGCAAACCCGCCCCCGCCGACGTCCTGACCGACATTCCCGCGCTGCTCGCCGCCTATCATGGCCCCGCGCTGCAACCCGTCGCCTTCGGCACCAGCGGCCATCGCGGCAGCGCCCTGAAGGGCGGCTTCAACGAAGCGCACATCCTGGCAATTGCCCAGGCGATCGCCGAATATCGCGCTCAGACAGGCATCACCGGCCCGCTGTTCCTCGGCATGGACACCCATGCGCTCTCGGCACCGGCGCAGGAGAACGTCATCGAGGTGCTCGCCGCGCATGGCGTGAAGGTGCGCTACCAGCGCGACGGCGGCTTCACCCCGACACCAGTGATCTCACGTGCGATCCTCGCGCACAATGGTGATGAAAGTCGGCGTTCGCGAGACGGCACCGCCGATGGCATCGTCATCACCCCCTCACACAATCCGCCGGCCGACGGCGGCATCAAATACAACCCGCCGCATGGTGGGCCGGCCGACACCGACGTCACCGGCTGGATCGAAGCGCGCGCCAATGCGCTGATGGCGGATGGCAATCGTGGCGTGGAACGCCTGCCCCATGACGAAGCGCTCGCCGCACCGCACGTGCAGGCCGTCGACCTGATGACGCCCTACATCGCCGCGCTCGGCGAAGTCATCGACATGGACGCGATCCGCAACGCGAGGCTCAGGATCGGCGTCGACCCGATGGGTGGAGCAGCGATCGCCTACTGGCCGCAGATCGCCCGGCATTACGGCCTCGACATCACGGTGGTCAATCCCAAGGTCGATCCCGCCTTCGCCTTCATGACGCTCGACCACGACGGCAAGATCCGCATGGACTGCTCGAGCCCCTACGCGATGGCCAGATTGGTCGGCCTGAAGGATGAGTTCGACATCGCCTGGGGGAATGACGCCGACGTCGACCGCCACGGCATCGTCACGCCTTCCGTGGGGCTGATGAATCCGAACCATTACCTGGCGGTGGCGATCGACTATCTGCTCGGTCATCGCCCGCGGTGGCCGAAAGACGCAGCGATCGGCAAGACACTCGTTTCCTCCAGCCTGATCGATCGCGTCGTGGCGGGCCGCGGCCGGAAGCTGCTGGAAGTACCGGTTGGCTTCAAGTGGTTCGCGCAGGGTCTTTATGACGGCACGATCCTCTTCGGTGGCGAGGAGTCTGCCGGCGCGAGCTTCCTCGAAATGGATGGCGGCGCGTGGAGTACCGACAAGGATGGCATCATCCTCGCACTGCTGGCAGCGGAGATCACCGCCGTCACCGGCGCCGATCCCGGCCGCTACTATCAAAGGCTCGCCCAACGGTATGGCGCGCCGCATTACATCCGCATCGACACGCCGGTGACACCGGGGCAGAAAGCCGCGTTCAAAAACCTCACCGCCGCGCGCGTGGCGGCCACGACGCTCGCTGGCGAGCCGATCACCGCGATACTGACCCACGCGCCGGGCAACGGCGCGCCGATCGGCGGTCTGAAAGTGACGACGGCAAACGGCTGGTTCGCCGCGCGGCCTTCCGGTACCGAAGAGATCTACAAGCTCTATGCCGAAAGCCTGAAGAGCGAAGAGCACCTACAAAGGATCGTCGCCGAAGCCAGGCAGATCGTCTCACAGGCACTCGCTTGATCCAGCGCCACTCGCATTCACCGACCATGGATATCCATTCTCATCTGTTCGACCGTCTGCGCCGTCTGCTCAGCAATGGCCTGGATCTGGTCGAATACGCCGGCCTGGTGGTGATTGGCGTCGCCACGACCGTGGCGATGTTCCATGAAGTCGTCTCCATGCTCGGCGCCCAGCGGGTGTACCTCACCGACCTGCTGTTGATGTTCCTTTATCTCGAAGTGCTGGCGATGATCGGCCAGTATTTCAAGTCGGGCCAGTTGCCGGTACGCTTTCCGATGTATATCGCCATCGTAGCGCTGGCACGCTATCTGATCCTCGATATCAAGGAAATGACCGAATGGCGCATGCTGTCGGTCGCTGCGGCGATTTTCCTGCTGACGCTGGGCGTGCTCGCGATCCGTTACGGCCATGTGCGCTTCCCCTACGAGGAAGACTTCGGCGAACGACCAGAAAAACCCTTTGCGCGCGAGTAGGCCCCGGCTGCAGGCGCGCCCTGCTTCACGCCTTTGCGGACGTGCTGGTCGAGAGGCGACGATCTGGCTGGGCGTGAGCGCCATGCCCGCTAGAATAACAGGATGAACGAATCCTCTCCTGCCTTGCTGGTGATCACGAACCTGCCCGACGACTATAGCGCCCATGCGCTCGCCGGTGCGTTGGTCGAGGCGCGGCTGGCCGCCTGCGTGAATGTCCTCGCGCCCTGCCGCTCGGTGTATCGCTGGCAGGGCAAGACCGAGAATGCCGAGGAAGTGCCAGTATTGATCAAGACCACGGCGGCGCGTTATGCGGCGCTGGAAGCGATGATCCGCGCCCGCCATCCGTATGAACTTCCCGAGATCATCGCTGTCCCAATCGCGCATGGCCTGCCGGAATATCTCGGCTGGGTCGCTGCCGAAACCACGGAACCCAACGCATGCTGATCCGCCTGTTCGCCCTTCTCTGGCTGGTGTGCGCCGGACTCTCTCATGCCGCCGAGCCGCTCGATCCCGAAATCGCCTACAAGTTCTCGGCCCGCGCCCTCGATGAAAAGACGATCGAGGCGCGCTGGGACATCGCCCCCGATTACTATCTCTACCGCCCCAAGATCGCCTTCCATGCCGATGGCGCGACGCTCGGCGAGCCGATCTTGCCCGAGGGCAAGGAAAAGGAAGACGATTTCTTCGGCAAGGTCGAAATCTACCGCGGCGCGCTGGTGATCCGCATCCCCGTCGTCGACGGCAGCGGCACGATTACTTTGCGGGCCGATTCGCAGGGTTGCTGGGACGAGGGCATCTGCTATCCGCCGATGACACAGGAGGCGAAAGTCACGCTCGCGGCGGTAGGCAGCGCCGCGCCCCCTGCCAGTTTCGCCGGCAGTGCCGCCCAGCCAGCGCCGACTCTCGAGCCCTCCGCCGACGAATCCGGCCGGATCGCCGGAGTGCTGAAAAACAGTGGCTTCTGGGTCGTCATCGCCAGTTTCTTCGGCTTCGGCCTGCTCCTGGCGGCAACACCCTGCGTGTTCCCGATGATCCCGATCCTGTCCGGCATCATCATCAATCACGGCCATGCGGTGACTCACTGGCGCGCCTTCGCGCTCTCGCTCGCCTATGTGCTCGGCATGGCGGTGACTTACGCGCTGGTGGGCGTCGCCGCTGGCTTTTCCGGCACGCTGCTTTCCTCCGCGCTGCAAAACGCCTGGGTGCTATCCGCCTTCGCGCTGATCTTCGTCGCCCTGGCGCTCTCGATGTTCGGCTTCTACGAGCTGCAGTTACCGGCCGCGCTGCAGTCGAAGCTTTCGGACACCGCGAACAAGCAAGGCGGCTCGCTGCCGGCCATCGCGCTGATGGGCGGGCTCTCGGCGCTGATCGTCGGCCCTTGCGTCGCCGCGCCGCTGGCCGGCGCATTGCTCTACATCGCGCAGACGAAGGACGCCGCGCTCGGCGGAACGGCGCTGTTCGCGATGGCGCTCGGCATGGGCGCGCCGCTCATCGCCGTTGGCGTATTCTCGCGCAGCTTGCTGCCCAAACCCGGCGGCTGGATGGAAGGCGTGCGCCGCTTCTTCGGCGTCGTGCTGCTCGCCACCGCGTTGTGGATCGTCTCGCCGGTGCTGCCTTCCTGGGCGGTGATGCTCGGCTGGGCGGCGCTGGCGATCGTGCCAGCGATCTATCTCTTTGCACTCGACCCGCTGCCACCGCACGCGACGGGCTGGCACAAGTTCTGGAAAGGCATCGGCATCACGCTATTGCTCTATGGCGTGGCATTGCTGATCGGCCTGTTCTCTGGCAGCCGCGACCCGCTACAGCCGCTCGGCTTCTTGCACCGTGCCAGCGCGCAAGGGGTGGGAGCCGTCTCGTCAGCGCCGAGTTTCGAAAAAGTCAAAAGCCTCGCCGAGCTCGACGCGCGCGTGGCCGCCGCGACGAAACCCGTGCTGCTCGACTTCTACGCCGACTGGTGCGTCAGTTGCAAGGAAATGGAGAAATTCACCTTCGCCGACCCGCGGGTCGCCGCGAAGATGCAGCAATTCGTGCTGCTCCAAGCCGACGTCACCGCCAACACCACCGACGATTTGGCGCTTTTGAAGCGCTTCAGGCTCTTCGGCCCGCCGGCCACGATCTTTTTCAAGAACGGCCAGGAAATCGCCGATCTGCGCGTCGTCGGCTATCAGACGGCCGAGCAGTTCCTGACGACGCTCGACAGGGCGTTGCGCTGATTCCTTTCTGGGAGCCACTCATGTTTACCGGCATCGTCAATGCGATCGGCAAGATCACCAAAATCGAACCGTTGGAAGCCGGATTGCGGCTGACCATCGCGGCACCCGCTGCGTATCTGCAGGATGTCGCGATTGGCGACTCGATCGCGCACGGCGGCGTCTGCCTCACCGTCATCGCCAAGAAGAAAAACACCTATCAGGTCGAGGTCTCGCAGGAAACGCTGTCTTGCACCGTCGGCCTCGATACGCCAGGCGCCGAGGTCAATCTCGAAAAAGCGCTGCGGCTCGGTGACTTCATCGGCGGCCACCTGGTCTCCGGCCACGTCGATGGCGTCGGTGAGGTCGTGCGCTTCGAACCGATCGGGGAATCGCATCTGCTCGAGATCAAGGCCCCGAAAGGGCTGGCCAAATACATTGCCCGGAAGGGCTCGATCGCCGTCGATGGCGTGTCGCTGACCACCAACGAGGTGAAGGGGCGCAGGTTCTCGATCAACCTGATCCCGCACACCGTTTTGGTTACGACCCTGAAGCGCCTGCACCCCGGCGCGAAGGTCAATCTCGAGGTCGATCTGATCGCCCGCTACGTCGAGCGGATGATGAACGCCTGATTTTTTCCGGGTCTGCCATCGTGCCGCGGCAATTCTCGGCGCCGCAGGCGCAGGCCCAGTCGGTGTAGGCCGCCTTGCGCGAACGGATGTCGAGGCGATAGTCCCACAACAGCTCTTCGCCGGCGCGGATGTCACGTAGCGCGAACAGCCAGGCGCGAATACGGCCGTCGCGTCCCGTTTCTTCCCGCAGCTCACAGTTCGGCTCGCAGCCGTGATTGGCCAGCGCCGCCCAGCCGGTGCCATCGATGCCGGTGCCATCCGACAGGCCGAGGAACCTGGTGACGCCGTCTTCGCCGAGCTCTGGATACTCGCCCTTGCCGTAACGGGTGCCTTTGTATTCGATCAGCCGCTCTCCCGCTTCGAGATCGCGCGCGGCGAATAGTCCCCTGCCATGCAGGCGGCTTTTTTTCGCGATCACCTTCGGGGCCCCTCTGCGGCCCCTTCCCGCACCACCCGTCATCGCGCGTCAGGCGGGTGGATACTTCTGCGTCATCATCTCGCCGATCAGGCGGATCACCTCCCGGCTGCCCGCTTCGGCCAGCCGCATCTGGTCGACGATCGCTTCCAGCGTATCGGGATCGCGCAGCCAGTCCTGGCCGGCGGCGGCGACCGCGCCGCGCACGCCTTCGTGAACCTTGCGATGAGGCGCTTCGAGGGCGGCATACGCTGGCAAATGAGCGAAGGCCTGCTTGCCGTGTCCCTCTTCATACCATTTGCCGAGCCGGCAATGGTGATGATCGACGCCCACCGCCAAAGCCTCCTCACCCGCGCCACCTTTTTCCACGGCCACGTAACCGCGCTGCATGTAGATCACATGGTCGAGCTTGACCAGCGAGGTGAAGGCCAGATCCTTCGCGCGGTTCAGCGCCTCGATGGTCTGCTGGGCCGAAGCCGCGACGGCATCGAACTGGCTGGCGAAACCGGCCACCCGCGCGCCGATCGCCTGCACCCGGTCACCGAGCGCGTTGGTCTGGGCCACCATCGCGCCGACCCGCTCCGAGAGCGTGGCGATGATCTTGCCGATCTCCTGCGTGGCGACGCGGGTACGCTCGGCGAGCTTGCGTACCTCGTCGGCGACGACGGCGAAACCGCGCCCCATTTCGCCGGCCCGCGCGGCCTCGAT
>JBKBOI010000056.1:0-1763 GCA_046294935.1 Rhodocyclaceae bacterium | reverse complement strand
GAAACGCGCAAATGTCGTCGGAGTAGGGCACTATACCCACGGAACCTACGGCATGCCGATCAACGGCTGCCGGACGTTTCTTCCCGCGCCCAGCGATCCAGCGCCTCCCAGCGCTCCAAGGCCTCCATCAGCGCCGCCTCGATCGCCGCGTTCAGCGCCAGCAGGTTGGTCTGCTCGGCGATCTCCGAAATCAGCCGCACCGTCTGCTGGATCGTGCTCGTCGCATCGCCCAATGCCTGGGCCGTCTGGCCGGTTTCGACCATCTGCTCGCGCATCGCCGTGAATCCGGAAGTGATCTCGCGCACCGCGGCCTGACTTTCGTTCGCACCCCGCTCGTTGTTCTGCGCCAGCACGACGACGCCATCCATCGCCTTGCCGACCTCGACCAGATCGCTTTGGTTGCCGACCAGGTTCTTCAGCAGGTTGCCGCTGTTCAAATTGTGGAGCTCGCTCATCAGGCGATTGCGCTTGGAAAATTCGTCTGCTTCGCGCATCGCGGCGAGCGCGCGGTTGATGCCTTCCATCGATTCGGCGAGCATGCCGGGCATGCCCTCCCTGAAGGCCTGACGCCCGAAATCGCCTTCCGCGGCGCGGGCAAAACAGGTCGAGACATCTTTGAAATAGGCTTCGACGATGTCGAGAAAGTCGTTGAACTGCCAGGCCACCTTGCCGAATTCGCCCAGGCCCCTGGTGCCGGTGATGCGCACATGGGTATTGCCGTGTTTCGCCTCCTCGAGCGCCTCGCTGATGCGCTGCAGGGTCTCGAGCGGCTTGGTTGCCCAGCGATACAGCCAGAAAGCGAGCGCGGCCGTCACGATGGGCAATATCAGCAGCAAAACTTGGCTTTGCAACCAGTAAAGCCATCCGGCGAGCACCGTATCGACGGCGACGATCAGCGCCAGACCATAAAACAGGCGCTGCCGGACGAAGGGGATGCCGCTGCTCGCCTTGCTGGTGGGTTTGTCGATTTTGGGCATGTGAAGAAAACTCCGCTTCAGCTTTGCTGGTGGAAGAGATCCAGCACCAGCCGTTCGTAGGAAACCTTTCTGGCCGCCAACTGCTCGCCCAGCCAAGCCAGTGAAGCCTCACACGCGCGCGCCGGCCCCGCCTCGCGCTCGATGCGCAGCATTTCGGCATACAGCGGCGCGAAGAATTCGATCGCCTTGCGTGGCGCCTGACGGCGCACCGAGTAGTAGCCGATCATCTGCCCATCCTGATAATCGGGAGTCACATTGGCGAACACCCAGTAGAAATCGCCCTGAGAGGTCATGTTCTTGACGAAGCCGAACCACTCGCGGCCCGTTTGGATCGTATCCCACAGATGCTTGAAGGCGCCGCGCGGCATGTCGGGGTGGCGAACGATGTTGTGCTGCACGCCGAGCAACTGCTCCTCCGGATAGTCGGCAACGCGCATGAATACCCGGTTGGCATAGGTGATGCGCCCTTTCAGGTCGGTCTTGCTGACGATGAATTCATCGGCGGCGAAGGTCACTTCGTGCTGGGTGGGAACTATTTTCTGTTTCATCGTGGTTCCTCGCATCAGGTCGGCGGCCATCATCTTATCTTATCGACGGCAGCCGATTACGCAAGCACGAAAAAGATGCAGATTTCCGGTATTCGGCATCCCAACGTCCATGAAGCGGGCGCCTTGGCACTGTTTCATGAAAGGCCCGCCCCCCTTCGCCCCCCTCGCGGGGGGTTCTTTCGTGCTCGCGCCGCATCCGCGGCGCTCGTAAATGAGGGCGTCTATCGTGGCAAGCGCG
>JBKBOI010000055.1:0-10715 GCA_046294935.1 Rhodocyclaceae bacterium | reverse complement strand
CCGGCCAGGGCGATGGCAAGGATCGGGGGCTCAACCATCTGGGCCACGACGGCTTGGTCGGTCGGGTGATCGGCGGCCATTGGGGCCTGGCACCGCGCATGCAGGAGCTCGCCGTCGGCAACCGCATCGAGGCCTGGAACTTGCCGCAGGGGGTGATCACGCATCTCTTTCGCGACATCGCCGCCGGCAAGCCCGGCACCTTGACCCGTGTCGGCCTGGGCACCTTCGTCGATCCACGTTTCGGTGGCGGCAAGCTCAATGCCAGGACGACCGAGGATATCGTCCGACTGATCGAGATCGACGGCCAGGAATATTTGTTTTACAAGGCGTTTCCGATCCAGGTCGGCTTCATCCGTGGCACGACGGCGGACGAGGACGGCAACGTGACGATGGAAAAAGAGGCGCTCACCCTCGAAGCGCAGGCGATCGCGATGGCCGTGCATAACTCGGGTGGCATCGTGATCTGTCAGGTCGAGCGCGTCGCCGCGCGTGGCTCGTTGAATCCGCGCCAGGTCAAGATTCCTGGCATCCTCGTCGATTGCGTGGTCGTCGCCGAGAAGCCCGAATACCACATGCAAACCTTCATCGAGCAATACAGCCCGGCCTTTTCCGGCGAACTGCGCGTGCCGCTGTCCGCGATCCCGACGATGCCGATGTCGGAACGCAAGATCATCGCGCGGCGCGCCGCGCTGGAGCTCGTGCCCGGCGCGGTGGTGAACCTCGGCATCGGCATGCCCGAGGGCATCGCCGCCATTGCCGCCGAGGAACGGATCAGTGACCGGATGACGCTCACGGCCGAACCCGGCGTGATCGGTGGCATCCCGGCCGGCGGCCTCAATTTCGGCGCGGCGACCAATACCCAGGCGATCATCGATCAGCCCAGCCAGTTCGACTTCTACGATGGCGGCGGCCTCGATATCGCTTTTCTCGGCCTGGCCCAGGTCGATGCCGAGGGCAACCTCAACGTCAGCAAGTTTGGGCCGCGGCTCAATGGCGCCGGCGGCTTCATCAACATCTCGCAAAACGCTCGCGAAGTGGTCTTCGTCGGCACTTTCACCGCCAGTGGCCTCGACATCGCAATCGAAGGCGGCCGACTAAAGATCGTTCGCGAAGGCCGCGAGAAGAAATTCGTCCAGCAGGTCGAACACCGCACCTTCAGCGGCGCGGAAGCGATCCGCCGCGGCCAGCGCGTGCTCTACATCACCGAGCGCTGCGTATTCCGTCTCGATCCGGAAGGATTGGAGCTGATCGAAATCGCACCGGGCATCGAGCTCGAACGCGACATTCTCGCCCAAATGGACTTCAAACCCATCATGCGCACCGCGCCAGCGCTGATGGATGCGCGCATCCTCGGCCACGGCCGGATGGGGCTCGCACACGGCAAATGACAGGCGCTCGCGTATCGTCAGATGGCCGTCAGGGAACATGATCCCATAACATTCATGCAGCGGGGGCTGCGCCCCGCTGCCAACGTGCGGCGGCCGCATCGTCAGATTCTCGTGCATCGACCCAGCGCGCGCCCGTAGGGGTTTCCTCCCTTTTCCAGAACGGCGCCTGCGTTTTCAGATAATCCATCAGGAATTCGCAGGCGGCGAAGGCATCGCGGCGGTGTCCCGAGGTCACGCCAACGAAGACGATGCGATCTCCCGGCAGGAGTCGCCCGTATCGGTGGATCACGCGTACCCGGCGGATCTGCCAGCGGGCACGGGCCTGGGCGACGATCTCGGCGATGGCTTGCTCGGTCATGCCCGGATAGTGCTCCAGCGTCATCGCCGCGACGTCACCTTCATGCTCGTCGCGACGCACGAGGCCGACGAAGCTTGCAACGGCACCGGCTTCGACATCGCCAGCCGACAATGCGGCAATCTCGTCACCAGGATCGAAATCGGTTTCCCGAACGGAAATTTCCTGCATGTCACCCTCCCGTGACGGGCGGAAAGAAGGCGACTTCGTCACCGTCGGAAAGTGGCACATCGAAGCCGCACATTTTTTGGTTGACCGCGCAACGCAAGTTTTTCGCCGTCAGCAGCGCCTCGTGACGCCGGCCGAGCCAGGCGCGCAACTCCCCGACCGTCGTAACGCCCGCGGGCATTTCGATTTCTTCGGCGCCATGGCCGATGGTTTCGCGCAGGTTGGCGAAATAAAGGATTTTGAGCGTCATAGTAGATCCGCAAATGCAATGAAACGCACCGTATCGCCGATGGCGAATGTCTGGCCGGCAGGCAAGTCGACTAGGCCATCGGCCCAGACGCAGGAAGTGAGCACCCCGGAGCTCTGGTTCGGATACAGCTCGACGCGACCATCTTCGGTCAGCCGTGCGCGCAGGAAATGGCGACGGTCTTCGTGTTTTTGCCATGCAGACGCCGAAACGAGCTGGCGAACCGGAAGCGCGCCGACCGGGGCCCCCATTCGTTTGAGCAGATAGGGGCGCAGGAACAACAGAAAAGTGACGAAACAAGATACCGGATTGCCAGGCAGTCCGACGAAAGCCGTCTGTGCCGTCTCGGCGCTCGCGGTCGCTACGCCCCCACCAACGGCAAAGCCTCCTTCGCTGCTCGCGCCTTCGGCGCCGACTTTGCGCACGTGACCGAAAGCCAGAGGTTTGCCCGGCTTGATCGCGATCTTCCACAGCGACAATGCACCTTCCGCCTCGACGGCCGGCTTGACGTGATCCTCTTCACCCACCGAGACGCCCCCCGAGGTGACGATCAAGTCGTGCCCTCGGGCGGCCTCGCGCAAGGCCGATCGGGTTGCTTCGAGCGTATCCGGCACGTGGCCGGCATCGGTGACTTCGCAGCCGAAGGTTTCGAACAGCGCGCGCAGGAAGTGGCGGTTCGAGTTGTAGATGCCGCCCGGCGGCAGCGGATGACCGGGTTCGGTCAGTTCGTCGCCGGTGGACAACAAGGCCACGCGCAGGCGGCGGCGCACCGGTAGCTCGGCCAGCCCCACGGTGGCAGCCAGTCCGATTTCCGCTGGGCCCAGACGTGTGCCGGCGGGCAGGATTTCGGCACCCGCCATGATGTCTTCGCCGGCCCGGCGGATGTTCATGCCGGGTTTGGGCACCTGCTGGATGATGACATGTCCCCCTTCCCCTTGCTCACAGCGCTCTTGCATCACCACCGCATCGGCGCCCGGTGGGATCGGCGCGCCCGTGAAGATACGGGCGGCGGTACCGGGTTCCAGGGGCTGGCCGATGCTTCCGGCCGGGATGCGCTGAGCCACTGGCAATGAAACGCCGGCCTGTGGGATGTCGGCGCAGCGCACTGCATAGCCGTCCATCGCGCTGTTGTCGAGTGGCGGCACGGTGATCGACGAAACGACTGCTTCGGCCAGAAAACGGCCACGCACCGCGGCAAGCGGCAGCATACGGGTTTCCGCGACGGGCGTGGCCGCGGCGAGGAGATGTTCGAGAGCTTCTTCGTAACTCAGCATGGTCGGTCGAGATAGTCGAGAATGAATCGGGCGATCGCATCCGGATCATTGAGATCCAGCACCGGCAATGGGCAATCGATTTTGCCATCGGTAGCCACCGCGACGATGCTTTTGTTCTCCGGCCACAGCGGTGGCCGGCCGTGGGCGGGGCGATGCACTTCGAGCTTCGAGATCGGCGTTTGCTTGAAGCCTTCGACCAGCACGAGATCGCAGGGCGAGAGGATCTCGAGCTGTTCCTGCAGTGAAGGCTCGGCAGCACCGCGCAATTCATGCATCAGCACCCAGCGCCGGTCACAGGTGAGCAGCACTTCCTGGGCCCCCGCCTGGCGGTGCCGCCAGGAATCCTTGCCAGGCTGGTCGACATCGAAGTCGTGGTGCGTGTGCTTGATCAGCGACACGGAATGCCCCCGCGCGGTGAAGCGCGGGATCAGTTTTTCGATCAGTGTCGTCTTTCCAGAGCCGGAATAACCGGCGAAACCGAATACTTTCATACCTCGATCACCCTTGCGAAGCCACCGCCCGGCGTACGAAAGTTCGTGGTTTGGCCTTGATACAGCCGGGCAGCGACCAGTTGCACCGCGCCACGATAAACGTAGTTGCGGATGTCGACCTTCAGTTCCGTCATCTGGCCATCGACCCCGACGGCCACCGTCGAAGGAGGCGCATAGACCTGCGCGACATAATCGTTGGCGAGGATTTCGGCGAACACGCGTTTGGTGATCCCATCACCCCGATAGGCGCCGCGCGAGCCGAAACCCGAGGCCGGCTTGAAGAACAGGCCGCGGCGACGACGCCACAAGTCTTCGGCATGAGCCACGGAAACGGCCTCGGTGCGCGGAATGCTCTCGATCAGGATGCGCTGCGTGTTCGGGGGAACGCCCCATGCCGCCAGCTGCACTGGATCGGTGAGCGCGACGAGGTTCTTCTTGTCGGCATACAGCGCATGAACTTGCGGATTCGGCGTCACCACGGTTTCTTCGTGCAGCCAGGCAAGCCGCAAGGCCACCGAGGCCGGCTGGTCGAGCGTGAAGTCGGTGAGCCGGTTATAGACCAGATCGATGCGGGTGTTGACCTCTCCCTCGGCATGCCACAAGCCGCCGTGGCAGATCATCAGCTCCTCCGGGGCGCAGATCACCGCATGGATACCCTGCGCTTCGAACAGTTGGCGAAAGCCGACCAGCTCCGGATAGAGATACTGCTGCTCGGGCGCCTCATCGACGATGGCGATGGTGCGCAGCTCACGCGGCGCGCATTCGTTGCAAAACATCGCGACGAAAGCCTCGAGCACATCCTCGCGGTCGGCTTGCAAGGCAGCCAGCAGCCCACCGCCGGCATTGGTGTTGATCTCGATCAGCTTGGGGCCTTCGGGCGTCAGATGGAAGTCATAACCCATGAAGACGCCGCTGGCGCTCGGTGCCGTGCCGCTACCGCCGAGTTTCAGCGCCACCACTTCTTCCACTGCAGCGATCGCCTCGCGCATGCGCGCCATGTCGGCGGCTCTCACAGGCACGATGGCCGGTGAGAACAGATGGGGACGCGCGACGATGAGTTCTCTGGGAAGCTCGGAAAGTTTCATCGCGCGCAGTCTATTCCGAATCAATCCGGCGTGGCCAGCTTGAGGCCGATGATGCCGACGATGATCAGGCCCAGACTGATCAGCCTGCCCAATGTCGCGGCTTCGGCGAACAGCAGGATGCCCAGGATCGCCGTCCCCACGGCCCCGACTCCCACCCATACCGCATAGGCCGTGCCGACCGGCAGGGTCTTCACCGACATTCCCAGCAACACGACGCTGGCGACCATCGCTGCCACTGTGAGGATCGAAGGCCAAAAGCGCGTGAAGCCCTCGGTGTACTTGATGCCAATCGCCCAGACGACTTCGAAAATTCCGGCAAGGATCAACCATGCCCAAGCCATATCAGCTCCCTCGGGTTGCAAAAAAAGCCTCGACCTCAGCCAGCGCACGCGTACGCCGCATCGGCGGCAGGCTCTGCCAGATGCGCCGGCCATAAGGCTTGCCGACCAGACGCGGATCACAGACCATCAATACGCCGCGATCCGTCTCATCGCGGATCAATCGCCCGGCGCCCTGCTTCATGTTGATGACCGCACGCGGCAGTTGCACTTCGAAGAAAGCGTTACGTCCCTGACGTTTCATCAGATCGATGCGCGCCGCCAGCACCGGGTCGTCCGGTGGCGCGAATGGCAGCTTGTCGATGACGACCAGCGAGAGCGCTTCGCCTCGCACATCGACCCCTTCCCAGAAGCTCTGGCTCGCCACCAGCACGGCGTTGCCGAGATGGCGGAAACGATCCAGCAGTTCCGCTTTCGGTCGCTGACCCTGCAGCAGCAGTGGGATATCGAGTCCCGCGCTTTCGATGCGCGCCGCCAGCAGTTCATGAATCCGCCGCATCGCGCGCAAGCTGGTGCACAGCACGAACGCGCGGCCACCCGCTGCCTCGATGACGGGCCAGCAGGCCTCGACCACCGCCTCGCTGTAATCGGGATGATTCGGGTCGGGCATGCCGGTCGGACAATAGAGCAAGGCATGATTTGCATAGTCGAACGGGCTGTCCCAGCGGCAGGTTTCCGCCTCGGTCAGCCCCAGCGCGTTGCGGAAATGGGAAAAATCCTCACCGACCGCCAGCGTGGCCGAAGTAAAGATCCACGCACGCGGATGGCCTTCGAGCTGCTTGCGGAAGATTGGCGCCACCGACAATGGCGTGAGGTTGAAGGTCACGCCATGGGGTGTCACCTCGACCCAACGCACCGATGAGGTCTCCTTCGTCGCATCGGCTGCGGCAGGTGCCGATCCATCAGCGCCGGGTTCCGCATTCTGCCAATGACGCAGCAGCCGCTGCAGCTCGGCGCAACGGCTCTTGCAGTTCGCCAGTCCTTCGGAGCGCACCGCCTGACTTTCGAGATGCCGGCTCAGTGCGTCGAGCATCTCTCGCAGATGTTCCAACGCCTCGATCGCCTGCGGATGTTGCCGCCATTGCGCGCTGGCAAGACGCCCTTCATGCTTGAAGGCGAGGCGCAAATCATGGGCCGCCTTTTCCAGGGCCTGGGCGGCTTCTTGCAAGGGGGCATAATCTTTCGCGGCGGCAATGCCTTCGAGCCGGCAATCCCGCGCCAGATCGAGGATTTGCCCGGTGCCGACACTCTCGCCGAAAAACAGCCCGGCGACTTCGGGCAACTGGTGCGCTTCGTCGAAGATCACCACGTTACAGGCGGGCAACAGCTCGCCCATGCCATCATCCTTGAGCATGAGATCGGCGAAGAACAGATGGTGGTTGACGACCACCACATCGGCGGCAAGCGCCTCGCGCCGGGCGCTGATGACGAAACACTCCTTGACGTAGGCGCACTCCTGACCGAGGCAGTTCTCGCGCGTCGAGGTGACGAGCGCCCAGGCGCCGGAATCTTCCGGCACGTCATTGCATTCTGCTTTGTCGCCACTCGCCGAGACCTTGGCAAAACGCGCGATTCTGTGCAAATGCTGGACCTGTGCGCGCGAAGCGAGCTTGCCGGCCGCCAGCGCACGTTCGAGATGATGATGGCAAACGTAATTGGCGCGGCCCTTGAGGAGCGCGATCGTCACCGGCGCTCCAAGCGCGTCGCGCACGGTGGGCAGATCCCGGTTGAAGAGCTGGTCCTGCAGGGTCTTGGTGCCAGTGGAGATGATCACCTTGCCGCCACAGAGCAATGCCGGCACCAGATAGGCGAAGGTCTTGCCGGTGCCCGTGCCGGCTTCGGCGACCAGCACCTGGTTGGCGGCAATGGCCAGATGTATGTCACGGGCCATCGCGACCTGTTGCTCACGCCATCGGTATCCCGCCACTGCCCGTGCCAGTGGGCCATCGGCGGCGAAGATGCGGTCAATGTCGGGTCTGGGAGGCATGGGGATGGTCAGGCTATCACGAGCCGGCAGCAGATATACTCGAAAAAAACCGACATTTTCCAGGAGGTCGTCAAATGAAACTCGAAACCCTAGCCGTCCACGGCGGCTATAGCCCGGAACCGACTACCAAGGCGGTCGCGGTGCCGATCTACCAAACCACCTCTTATGCCTTCGACGATACCCAGCATGGTGCCGACCTGTTCGATCTCAAGGTGCAGGGCAACATATATACGCGCATCATGAATCCGACCACCGACGTGCTGGAAAAACGCCTCGCGGCCCTGGAGGGCGGCGTGGGCGCCTTAGGGCTCGCCTCTGGTCAGGCGGCGATCACCTATGCGATCCAGACCATCGCCGAAGCCGGCGACAACATCGTTTCGGTCGGTACGCTCTATGGCGGCACCTACAACCTGTTCGCCCACACCCTGCCGCAATATGGCATCGAGGTACGCTTCGCCGACCATCGCGATCCGGCGAGTTTCGAACCCTTGATCGACGCGAAGACCAAGGCAGTTTATTGCGAATCGATCGGTAACCCCTTGGGCAACGTCGTCGACATCGCGGCCTTGGCCGAGGTGGCGCATGCAGCCGGCGTGCCGCTGATCGTCGACAACACCGTGCCCACCCCCTATCTGTGCCGTCCCTTCGAACATGGTGCCGACATCGTCGTGCATTCGCTGACCAAATATCTCGGCGGGCACGGCACCAGCATCGGCGGCGCGATCGTCGATTCCGGCAAGTTTCCGTGGGCCGAGCACAAGACCAAATTCAGGCGCCTCAATGAGCCGGATGTCTCCTACCACGGCGTCGTCTATACCGAAGCACTTGGCGCGGCCGCCTACATCGGCCGTGCCCGGGTCGTGCCGCTCAGAAACATGGGTGCGGCGATCTCGCCGTTCAACAGCTTCCTGATCCTGCAAGGCATCGAGACGTTGGCCGTGCGCATGGAGCGCATCTGCGAAAACACCCTGGCCGTCGCGCAGTATCTGAAGCACCATCCCAAGGTCGGCTGGGTCAAATATGCCGGCTTGCCCGATCACCCGGAACATGCGCTGGCGCAAAAATACATGGGCGGCCGCGCCTCGGGCATCCTCACCTTCGGCGTCAAAGGCGGCAGGGAGGCCGGCGCACGCTTCCAGGATGCGCTCAAACTGATCACGCGCCTGGTCAATATCGGCGACGCCAAAAGCCTGGCCTGCCATCCGGCCAGCACGACCCACCGTCAGCTCTCGCCTGAGGAACTCAAAAAGGCCGGCGTGACGGAAGACATGGTGCGGCTGTCGATCGGCATCGAGCACATCGACGATTTGAAAGCCGATCTGGAACAGGCGCTGGCGGCCGTTTGAGTGACAGGGGTGCCGTCCTGCCAGCGCCGAATTCCGGTCGCCATAAAACGAAAACGCCCCGGACAACCGGGGCGTTTTTGTGTCTGGTAGGCGGTATTGGAATCGAACCAACGACCTCCACGATGTCAACGTGGCGCTCTAACCAGCTGAGCTAACCGCCTGAACGAGCCGCGCATTCTAGACGAATCGCGCTTGCTGTGCAATGCGGCGAACAACATTTTTTGCTACTCTCACAACATGGAAACATCTTTCTCGGTCTGCTGCCGTTGCGGCGCCTGTTGCGCGACTTACCGCATCACCCTGCCCCGCGCCGATCTGGCCAGCCACCCTTCCGGCTGGGTGCCCGATGAGATGACCGAACCCTACACGCCGACGACCGCCTGCATGCGTGAAAACCCGGATGTGCCAGGCCGTTGCATCGCGCTGGCCGGAGAGGTCGGGGCAAGCGTCCGCTGCACGATCTACGAACGGCGCCCGGCGGCCTGCCGCGATTTCGCTCCTCTGTCAGCGCTTGGCATCGGCGACGAAGCCTGCGACGAAGCCCGGCGACGCCGCGGGCTGCGCCCGCTCGGAGAGCTATAATTCGATTCGTCTCGGAAGCGTGGCAAGTGGTTGAATGCACCGGTCTTGGCGCCAGCCCGCTCCCGCGGGCGCGCCGGTGCAGGCTAACATGCGCCACGCGCATGTTAAGCTCGCCTCTGGCGAGCGGCCGGAACCAAAACCGGCTTGTTTGGATTTGGGGAAGCGTGGCAGAGTGGTTGAATGCACCGGTCTTGAAAACCGGCAACGTCGCAAGGCGTTCGTGAGTTCGAATCTCACCGCTTCCGCCAGGGAGACATCATGAGTCACAAACATCTGCATCTGCTACGCAGCTTGTTCCAGGATCCGCCGAGCGCGAACATCCACTGGCGCGAAATCGAATCTCTCCTCCATCATCTGGGCGCCGAGGTCGAGCCAGTCCATGGCGCACGTTTTCGCGTGGTATTGAACCGACACGAGTATTTTCTCCATCATCCGCATCAAGGCAGCGTGTTCGGGCGACAGGATATCAAGCATCTGCGCGAATTCCTTGCGCAAGCCGGGGTCAGCCCCTCGGCTTATGAAGCCCAACGCGAAGCCAGCGAAAAAACGTCCTGATGCTCACCGTTTGGCGGACGGCAACGGATCGCGCAGACGGTGGAAGTCTGCAGGCGCCACATACTGCAGCACTTCCTTGCCTTTGACATCCAATTGCACGTCGAGCCCTTTGTCGGGGTAAAGCCAATGCGAGATGCGCTCATCGATACGGATTGTCTCAGCGGGTGTTCCGAAGCGCTGCACAATGACGTCCCCGCTCAGATCCGCCACTGGAATGAAGGTGATGGATGTCAGCCGCGCTTTACGTAGCGCTTGCAAATCGGCGTCGGCCAGCGTGACGCGTCGTGCGGCATTTTCCGTGATTTCTGCCTTGACCGCCCGCTCGAGCATCGCTTCGCGTTCCGCTTGCGTGGTTTCCAGCGTCAGGATCATCTTCCCAGTAATGGGGCCGACATGCGTGTTGTCATAATAAGCCTCGACTGAACCGGACTCTCCCGAGGCGACGATCAAGGCGACTCGTGCATCGCTACCGAGCTGCCGGTAGGCATCTTCCAGCGTGCTCTCCCCCAGCACCAGACCGAAGACCCGCGAGCCTCCGCTGGCAAGTGGTTCGATGTTCCAGGGCAACGCTGCTGACTGGCTCACACCATTCTCGGCGCCATTCCAGGAAATGAACAGCAGTGGCATGGCCAGCGAGACGATGATGATCGCGACAAACAGGGCGATCGCCTTGATCAGCCGCATCGCAGCAGGATCGCTCAAGCCGCAGTCGTGGTCAGAGCGAGCGCAGCAGTGTGTAGGTGCAAAGCGATACGAGCGCATCCGGGAAGATGCCGAACAACGCAATCGCTGCACCATTCACACCCAGCAAGAAGCGCATATCCAGGCCGGCTTGCAAGGGGGCGACATCCGCCGGCGGATCGAAATACATGAATTTGACGACGCGCAGGTAGTAAAAG
>JBKBOI010000054.1:0-10903 GCA_046294935.1 Rhodocyclaceae bacterium | reverse complement strand
CACCCTGCCGAATCAATACGTCTTGCCCTGCGCCGCGATGAACGCACACGCAACGCCCCAACTGCGGTTTTTAGGATGATTGGCAAAGGAACATCACCGTGAAAATCGACAACACGCTCGCGCACATCGGCAATCCGACGGTGAAGCCCGCTTCAGCGGAAGGGAAGCTGGCTTCTGCCCCTCCGTCGTCCGCGACTGTCGCGGGCGACGAGCGCATCGACATCTCTGCGCTCTCGGCCCGTCTACAGGGAGCTGGCGAAGCACCAGTCGACGCTCGGAAAGTCGCCGAGATCAGGCAGGCGATCGCCGAAGGCCGATTCCAGATCCATCCCGAACGCATCGCCGCCAGCCTGATCGAGGGCGTGCGAGAGCTGCTTTCCCGCCAACGTTAATGCCGGGGACACAAAACCTGCCGGCCGCCGAGGCATTGCAAGCATTCATCGGCCTCCTTCGTCGCGAACGGGAAGCCCTGATCGCTGGCGACATCGAAACCCTCGCCGCCCTGCTCCCAGAAAAAACCGCTCTGACCGAGCGCTTGAATGGGATACCCGCCGAAGAAGCCCGTCACCTTCGCGAGCTAGCCGCCGAAGCCCGCCAGCTCAACGAAACCAACGGCAAGCTCATCGCAGTCCATCTGCGACGCAACCAGCAGGCACTGAACGTCCTGCTCGCCGCCGCCGACCACGTGGCCACCTATGGCCGCGATGGCCAGCAGCACAGGGGGGTCGGCAGCCGCTCGCTCGGCAAGGCTTGATCATTCCGGCAGCGCCACTTCCACCGGCGTATCCGGGGTGCGCGACTCCATCGTGATCGCCACGCGGCGGTTGCGCTGCCGCCCTTCCGGCGTGGCATTGTCCGCCACTGGACGTTGGTCGGCATAGCCCACTGCCGTCAGGCGGCGCGGATCGACGCCGTTATCGATGAACAGCCGCACCACGCTTGCCGCACGCGCGCCCGACAGTTCCCAGTTCGAGGGATACAGCAGCGAGTTGATCGGCACGTTGTCGGTATGGCCCTCGACGGTGATCGGAAAGCCGGTGGTGGCGAGGATCTGGCCCACCGCCGTCAGCGCGCGCACCGCCGCTGGCTGCAGGCGCGCCTCGCCGGAATCGAACAGAACGCTGGCATTGATCTCGACGGTGATGCCCAGCGCCCCTTCGGTGATGCGCACCTGGCCCTGCTCGACCAGCGGCGTCAGCGCCTCGGTGATTTCCTTGGCCTTGTTGCGCAACAGCTCGCGGTTCCTTTCGCGCTGCGGATCGGTCTTCAGCGTGGCGACACGCGGTTTCTTGAAAGGGATCGTCACTGGCATCGGCGCGCTCGGATTGACCTCGACCATCGCGCCGACGCTGCTGCCCGGGATGTGGCGGAAGGCCGCGAAGATCGAATCCGACAGCACGCGATACTTGCTCTCATTCACCGACGAGATCGCATACATGACGACGAAGAAAGCGAACAGCAGCGTGATGAAATCGGCATAGGAGACCAGCCAGCGTTCGTGGTTCTCGTGCTCTTCTTCCTTCTGCCGTCTACCCATGGCGCTTGCCTTCCTCACACCAGATAGCCTTCCAGCCGGCTTTCGATGATCCGCGGATTGTCCCCATTGGCGATTCCGACCAGACCATCGACGAACATTTCGCGCAGGCCGACGAGCCGCGTGATGTTGGCAAGCAGTTTTTTCGCGATTGGCAGGAAGACCAGGTTTGCCGAACCGACGCCGTAGATCGTCGCGACGAAGGCGACGGCGATACCGGCGCCGAGCTTGGAGGGATCGGTGAGATTTTCCATCACGTGGATCAGTCCCATCACCGCGCCGAGGATGCCGATGGTCGGCGCATAGCCGCCCGCCGATTCCCAGACCTTCGCGGCGAGCTTCATCTGCGCCTCGTAAGCGCCGATCTCGACTTCGAGCACCTCACGCAGGCTTTCCGGCTCGACGCCATCGACGAGGTGCTGCAGGCCTTTCTGCATGAAAGGGTCGGGCACCAGCGGAATCTGCGCTTCCAGCGCCAAGAGGCCCTCCTTGCGCGCGATGTGGCTCCAGGTGACGAGCTGGTCGATCAGCTGTCTCGGATCGCTGGTCGGCGGCACGAAGATCCATTTGCCCATCTTGAGACCAGTGATGAAGACCTGCCAGGGGCTTTGCAGCATCACGGCGCCGAGCGTGCCGCCGATGACGATCAGGAAAGCAGTCGGCTGCAGCAACGAGCCGATGTGCCCGCCTTCGAGCACCTGGCCTAACAGGATGGCCGCCAGGCCGAGCGCCAGACCCGCGATGCTGATCTTATCCATGATGCCCAGGACGTAGGTTGGATGCTGGGCCGGACTTGCGGCCACGTCGTTCGATTGCCTTGGCCAGCGCGCCTCGCTCGCCGACCAGGGCAGCGCGCAGCCGCGCCACGGCCTGGGCATGCAATTGACAGACGCGCGATTCGGTAACGCCCATCACGGTGCCGATTTCGCGCAGGTTCATGTCTTGCTCGTAATAGAGCGCCATCATCAATTTCTCACGCTCCGGGAGTTGGGCGATGGCGGCAGCCAATGCCGCACGCGTATCGCTTTCCTCGAGCAGCGTGAGAGGATCGGGTGCGGTCTCCATGACGTGGTGTTCGAGGAAATCCTCGTTTTCGGCGGCCAGGTCTTCGAGATAAACGATCTGGTAGCCACGCGCCTCCTGCAGCAGGCGCTGGTAATCGGCAAGCGACATGCCCAGCGCGGAGGCCAGTTCGCTCTCGGAGGGTGGGCGACCTTTTTCGTGTTCGAGTTTCTGCAACACCGTTTCGACACGGCGCATCTCCTTGCGCACGGTACGCGGCAGCCAGTCGCTTTCGCGCAGCCCGTCGAGCATCGCGCCGCGGATGCGCGCGAGCGCATAGGTTTCGAACTGTGCGCCCATGCCATCCTCGAAGCGTCCGAGCGCATCGAGCAGGCCGAGCATGCCGTTTTGCACCAGGTCATCGATGTCCACACTGGCCGGCAGTCTCGCCATCAAATGCCAGGCGATGCGCTTGACGAGCGGCGCATACTGATCGATCAGCCGCTCCTTTTCGAGCTTGCCCTGCGCGGTGTACAAGGGAGTCGTCATGGAATCTTTCCATTATATCATCGACTCCTGGAACCCATTCCGCCACGGCCGGGCCGCGAAGCGCCCGATCGCGGCGGTTCCCCGCCTTCCGCCATGCCCAGATATTCGAGCCGCACGCCAAGGTATTCGCGCGCGACGCGCTGTAGATTGTCGAACACGTTGCGGGCCTGTTTTGCAGAACGCGCCCGGCTGATGTTCACTTTGAAGTGATGGCAATTGCGTTCGAGTGCGATGCGCTTGATGCGCGCATAGGCATCGATCACGTCGGTCTCGGTCGCCGCGACCGTCAGCACGATCGGCTGACCGCGAAGCAGGCGGCGCAGGCCTTCGGCCTGATCGCCAGGCGCGGGCGCGGGCAGCGGCTCAGACAAGGGCGGCTCCCCGGGTTGCAACGCGGCTTTCGGCCCGCGTCGGCATGATCAGGCCTAGTTCCTCGCTGCGCAGCCGATGCACCGAACTCGGCGGCGGCAGCTTGAAGGCGCGATGCAACAGATAAGCGCGGTTCGGCAGATGCAGGTCTTCCGGCACGCGCTGGCCATTGGCGATGTAGGTGAGCAGCAGACCGTGGCGCACCACGGCATCGAGCGCGGGCGCGAGCGCCGCCGTCTCATCCACCTTGGAGAGGATGCAGCCGGCGATGTCTTCGCCGGCGTAACTCTTGATCACGTCGTCGAGCGTGTCGCCACGGCAGGTGGCGTTGAGCAGCAGCAGACGTTTGACGTCGCCAGCGCGCATCAGCATCGCCGCCTGCTCGGCGACCATGCGGTCGCGCTGGCTCATGCCGACGGTATCGATCAGCACCATGTGCTTGCCGGAGAGCTCGGCGAGCAGACGGCGCAGATCCTCGCTGTCGCGCACCACATGCACCGGCACGCCGAGGATGCGACCATAGATGCGCAGCTGTTCGTGGGCACCGATCCGGTAACCGTCCGTGGTGAGCAGCGCGAGCTTGTCGGCGCCGTAACGCACCACGCAGCGCGCCGCGAGCTTCGCGGTGGTCGTCGTCTTGCCGACACCGGTCGGCCCGACCAGCGCGAACACCCCCCCTTGATCGATCAGGTCGGTGTCGGTCGACAACGTCCGCAGGCGCCGATTGACCGCGGCGCCGAGCCATTTGCGCCCCTCGCCCACATCGAGGCTTTCGGGCAGCTCCTCGACCAGTTGGCGCGCCAGTTTGCCGGAAAACCCGGCTTCGAGCATTTCGCCCAGGAGTTGCGCGCGCACCGGCGCATGACGCGTCAGATCGCTCCAGGCGAAACCCGCGAGCTGGCGTTCGAGGAGGGTCTTGATGGCGCGCATCTCGTCCATCAGCTGCTGGACTTGCAGGTCGTTGCCCGGCTGTGGCGTTGCGCCGGTTGCTGGCGTATTCACCTGGGCCAAGGCAGCGGCCACCTGTTCCTCGGCAGGGATTTCCTCCGCCACAGGCTGACGCGGCGGCAGGGGCCGCAATTTCGGTTTCTCGGCCGTCGTCGATCCAGAAGTATCACGGTGCGGCGGCTGCCAAGGTTGCCAGGCGTGCACCGCCTGCGGCGCACGCGCCTTGGCCGAGAGTGTGACCGCATAATCATCGCCCTCCTCGTCGAGAGTCGGCGCCAAAGCCGCCCGCAGCGGAGGAGGCTCCGCATGCGGGGGTGTCGCGTCCGCGAGTGGCAGCGGGACGGCGCTCGCCACTGCGCGGGGTCGTGGCGCGGGGGTTTCCGCTGCTGTTGGCCTGGCAGCTGCGGCTGTCGGTGCCGGCGGCACGGTCGCTGCCTGCAACGCCGCCAGCGCATCGGGCGACATCGCCATGATCTCGACGCCACCCGGCACCGCCTTGTTCGAGATCACGATCGCCTCGGGCCCCAGCGCCACCTTGACCTTGCGCAGCGCCTCGCGCGCGGTTTCACCAAAGAAGCGTTTCACTGTCATGAGCGGTTTCCCTCGTTAGCTTTTGATGCCGACGACCGAGGTGACCTTGATCGTCTTCGTTTCCGGAATCTCGTTGTTCGCCAGCACCTTCAATGAAGGCCAGGCGCGCCGCAGGAAGCGCGCCAACAGCCAGCGCAAGTTGCTTGATACCAGCAGCACCGGCGGCAGGCCCATCATCTCCTGCTTCTGCGCCGCAGCCTGAGTCTCGCGCAGCAGCGCATCCGCCAGCCCCGGTTCGATGCCGGCGCCTTCGGCGCCGCCGCTGGCGAGCGCCTGGCCGAGCAAGCGTTCGAGTCCCGGCTCGAGCGCGATCACCGACAGTTCATTGGCACTGCCGAAGATCTGCTGCACGATCGCCCGTCCAAGCGCCACACGCACCTGCGCCGTCAGCTCGACCGCATCCTGTGTGCGCGCGCCCTGAGCCGCGAGCACCTCCATGATGGTGCGCATGTCGCGGATGTTGACGCCTTCCTCGAGCAGGTTCTGCAGCACGCGCTGCACCGTCGCCAGCGGCAGCAGCTTGGGCACCAGGTCTTCGACCAGCTTGGGCGCTTCTTTCGCAATGTGATCGAGCAACGCCTGGGTTTCCTGACGACCGAGCAGTTCGGCGGCATGCGAGGTGATCAGATGGTTGAGATGGGTAGCGATCACCGTGCCGGCATCGACGACCGTATAGCCCATCACGTGCGCCTGATCGCGCAAGCCCGCATCGATCCACACCGCCGGCAGGCCGAAGGCGGGATCCTGTGTCGGTGTGCCGGGCAGGGTGCCGCTCGCCTGGCCCGGATTGATCGCCAGGAGCATGCCCGGATACGCCTCGCCGATACCGATCTCGACGCCTTTCAGCGTGATGCGATAGGCATTCGGCTTGAGTTCCAGATTGTCGCGGATATGCACTGCTGCCGGGAGAAAGCCAATCTCCTGGGCGAATTTCTTGCGCAAGCCCCGAATGCGCTTGAGCAGCTCGCCATTCTGGGCGCGGTCGACCAGCGGGATCAGCCGGTAGCCGACCTCGAGGCCGAGCACATCGACCGGCGCGACGTCATCCCAGCTCGCCTCCACGGCTTCCTCGCCGACTGCCACGGGAGCGGGCGTCGCCGCGATGGCAGCACTCTCGCGCGTCAGTTTGTGCCGGTACCACGCCAGCGCGGCTAGCACGCTGCCGAGCAGCAGGAAGACGAAATTCGGCATGCCCGGGATCACGCCAAGTACGCCGAGGATGCCGGCGGCGAGCGCCATCACCATCGGCCGCCCGAACAGCTGGCCCATGAACGAGGTGGTCAGATCCTTTTCGTCATTGACGCGCGAGACCACCAGGCCGGCGGCGACCGAGATGATCAGCGCCGGGATCTGCGCGACGAGACCATCGCCGATGGTCAGTAGCGTATAGGTCTTCGCCGCCTGGGCGGCCGGCATGTCGTGCTGGATCATGCCGACGATCAAGCCGCCGATGATGTTGATCAAGAGGATCAGGATGCCGGCGATCGCGTCGCCGCGCACGAACTTCGAGGCGCCGTCCATCGAACCGTAGAAGTCGGCCTCCTGCGCAATCTCCTTGCGCCGCCGGCGCGCCTCTTCCTCGCCGATCAGCCCGGCATTCAGATCTGCGTCGATCGCCATCTGCTTGCCGGGCATCGCATCGAGCGTGAAGCGCGCCGACACTTCGGCGATGCGTCCGGCGCCCTTGGTGATGACCACGAAGTTGATGACGGTGAGGATGATGAAGACGATGATGCCCACCGCATAGTTGCCGCCGACCAGGAAGTGACCGAAGGCCTCGATCACCTTGCCGGCCGCATCCGGGCCGGTGTGCCCTTCGAGCAGCACGATGCGCGTCGAGGCGACGTTGAGCGACAGGCGCAATAGCGTGGTGACCAAGAGCACGGTCGGGAACACCGAGAAGTCGAGCGGCTTCAAGGTGTAGAGCGCGACCAGCATCACCATCACCGACAGCGCGATGTTGAAGGTGAAGAACAGATCGAGCATGAAAGGCGGCAGCGGCAACACCATCATCGACAGGATCAGGATGATCAGCGCCGGCGCCGCGAGCGCCTTGAGATTTTCCGGCCGCGCCAGGGTTTGCCAGCTCAGGGCCTGGGTCGCCATTATTCAGCCGCTCCCGGGTCGAGACCTTCCGGCACGGCCACCGCCACGGGTGGCGATGGCGGCGGCAGGCCGGCTGCCGCCCCCTGCGCCAGGAAGGCGTTCAGTTGATAGACGTAGGCCATCACCTCGGCCACCGCGGTGTAGAGCGCCGCCGGAATCGCCGCGCCGACCTCGACGTGACGATGCAGCGCGCGCGCCAGCGGCGGCAGTTCGACGACTGGCACCCGATGCTCTTCGGCCAGCGTGCGGATCTTCTGCGCGACGAGATTCATGCCCTTGGCGACCACTACCGGCGCATCCATCTTCGCGCCGTCGTATTTGAGCGCGACCGCGAAGTGGGTCGGGTTGGTGACCACAACATCGGCCTTCGGCACCTCGGCCATCATGCGACGACGGGCGATCTCGCGTTGCTGACTGCGGATGCGCGCCTTCAGCTGCGGATCGCCTTCGAGTTCCTTGAGCTCCTGCCGCAGCTCTTCCTTGGTCATCTTGAGACCCGTGTAATAGCGCCAGAGCTGGAACGGCACATCGATGAGCGCGATCACCATGAGTCCGGCGACGTAACCGAGGAAGGCATACAGGATCATGCGTCCGAACGCAGGCAAGGCGGTTTCGATCGGCTGGCCGAGCAGCGCGAACAGCTTGTCCTGCTCGTGCGTCACGACCCACCAGACGATGCCGCCGAGCAGCAGGGCCTTGAGCACCCCCTTGACCAGCTCGGCGAGGCTGTGCCACGAGAACATGCGCCCCAATCCTTTCAGCGGATCGAGCCGTTCGGGTTTGAACGTCAACGCCTTAGGCGAGAACACCCAGCCACCAGTGAGCAGCACGGGCGCGAGCAGCGCGGCCACCAGCGTCGCGAGGAAGAACGGCGCAAGGGTGGTCAGCGCCTCCGAGCCCATCGCCAGCAGGCTCTGGCCGAGCGCATGGTCGTCGAAAGCCGCACGGCGATCGAGTGCCAGCCCCATGCGCATCACCTCCTCGCCGCGGCGCACGAACCAGGCCGACATCGCCCACAGTCCTCCCGCGCCCGCAGCCATGACGAGAAATGCAGTGAGTTCGCGCGATTGCGGAACCTGACCCTCCTCGCGCGCCTTTTCGAGACGCCGCGATGATGGCGGTTCGGTCTTTTCGAGATCGCTTTCTTCAGCCATGCCGGCAATTATTGCCGGCGGCTTGGCATGACAATCTGCGAATAAGCGGGGTTTGCAGGGCTTTTCCCGGCGGTGGGTGCCGTGTCGTCAGCGCCGAATTTCGGTATTTCAGTTCGAAGCGATCACCGAGCGCATCCGCTCGACGTAGAAACTGGCCGACGCATCGTTGTTCCCCAGGCAGCCGGTCGCCACCGGACAGGCGATGCTGCGGATGCGATAGACGCGCACGGTCTTTGCCACCCCCGGTGAGACCTCGCCTTCGTTATAGGCCCAGGAATCGCAATAGACCGTGACGTACAGGCCGGTATCGGCGGTCAGATCGAGCGTCGTGCTCGCGCCATTACAAGTCTTCCAGGCATCCAGAGGGGTCGTCGTGCTCAGCGCGCGGAACAGGCCATATTCGCTGCCCGCCCGCGCCGCAGCCCAAGCGCGGGCCGACATCAGGTCGAGCGTGGAGGTGGATTGCTGCGTGGTGCCGATGGCGACGATCGCCGCCGCCAGCGCGACGAGGATCACCAGCACCATGATCGCGGCGATGGCGCCAAAACCATGCTGGCGCCTCATGGCCAGTTCTCCACATGCATGCCATGAGCAAGCGCGACACTTTCACCGGCGCGGGAAAGCTCCAGACGCATCCAGAGAAAGCCGCTTTGTTGCGTGGCGCCGTGATTCGGGTCATAGACGAAAGTGCAAGCCGAGACATCGCTGGCGACGACCGCGCCGGTCGTGGCATTGCAGGCCGCGGCGCCAGCGCCGAAGCCGGCAACGGTGCGATAGAGCACGTTGCCGACGCAATGGTAGAACACGCTTTGCTCGCCATTGGCGATGACGACGAAGCGACCGCCATCATAGCCGCCGGGAAACTGCGTCGCGCCGATCGTGACACGGTGCAGGCCATCGCTCGGCCGCGGCGTTGCCAGCGCGCCGATCTGTCCCCGGTTCACGCCGGCATAGACATCACTGTTGTTCTGATTGTCGATGACGACCCAGTCGCCCACGCTGGGCAAGGGCTCCAACGGCGAAAGCACATCGAAGACCGTCGTCGCGACACTCGTATCGAGCGGCGCACTGCATGTCGGCCCTGGCGTGCAGGGCAGCGGCGGAGTGTCATTGACCGTATCGGAAGCCATCCGGTAGCGTCCGCCGGCGATGGTCGGCACGAGCTGCACGCAGGTGGCCGAATGCGCGCGCAGCGAATTCGGCACCGCGCGGCGCACGTCCTGCGCGATGCGACGCAAGGCGGTGTCGGCCATGTCGGTCAGATCGGCCCGGCGGCGGGTATCGAGGTAGCCCTCGATCGCCGGCTTGAAGAACAGGGCGAAACTGGCCGCAATGATGCCCGTGATCACGATCACGATGATCAGTTCGACGAGGGTGAAGCCGCGCGCGTTCATGATGGATTCACGAGCCATGGTTCGTGCGCCAGCCGACGAGCGTCAGCGACTCGCCCCCGTGACTGACGGTCACCACGATGCGCTGGGCCGGCACGGATGTCGCGCCGTCGGTCAGCGGGCCGGCGCCGATGCTCACGCCAACGCCATAGCCTGCCAGCCCGGCCACCGGATTGCCGTCGATGTCGCAGATGCCGGTCGAGGCATAGCCGTTGTAATCGGCAACATCGTCGGCGGCAGCACGGTTGCAGCCGCTGATCGTTCCCGGCCCAGGGGCATAGGGCTTGAGCAGGATTTCCTCGAGCATCTCCTCGGCGATGGCGAGCATCTGCTTGCGTATCAGTGGATCGGCGCTGCCGCGCACATTGACGTTGAAGGCCGCCAGCACGCCCGTCAGGCCGACACCGATGACGACGATGGCGATGATCATCTCGACCAGCGTGAAGCCACGGCCGGAACGTTTACTGGACATGGCCCGTTGCTCCGACGACGACGATGGCCGGCTGACCGGCGATGGCGAGCGAGCGATCCGCGCCAGTGCCATCCGGCTGGAAAATGAATGCCGCCGGCACCGGGCTGAACACGACATTGACCGGATCGGGGCTGGTCAGCACGTTGGCATTTTCGCCTGGCAGGACGAGCGGATGAAGATCGCAATTACCCGAACGATCGTGATCGATGGTCAGGGTCACGGACGAGGCCGTGAAGTCCACGCAGACACTGCGGCGGTGACTCACCGCCGTCTTTTGCGCGAAGCGCAACGCGGCGACGACGCGATCATGGAACTCGACGGCGCGAAACTCGCTCGATCCAGTCAGCCGCGGCAGCGCCACCGCAGCGAGGATGCCCAGCATGATGATCACCGTGACCAGCTCGACGAGGGTGAAGCCAGCACGGCGCCGCAGCGGATCAATGCACTTCGCGGACATGGACCGTCCGTTTCGTTTCCGGCGCCTGAACGCCGATCGTCGCCTGGGCCGAGGGCGGTTGATCGTAATTGGCAGAGTTGTTCCAGCGCGACTTGAGCCAAGCCGGCACACCGCTCGCCGTCACGGTCGCCGTGCCGGAGATCGGCCCGGTGATCTTCAGCGTCCCGGCCCCGCCGACAAGTGAGCTCGAGGAACCTGGTGCCGGCCAGCTCCAACCTGTGGGCGGCGTGGAAAAGATACCCGTCAGCGAGGTGCAATTGTCATCCGCATTCTTCACCCAGGAAGCCCCGCTCCAGTACTGCGCCTCGATCGGCATTTCCAGCGGCGATT
>JBKBOI010000053.1:0-10939 GCA_046294935.1 Rhodocyclaceae bacterium | reverse complement strand
GAGAAGATGTTGGCCGGCTGGCGCGACTATGCCGTGCAGGACATGCGCATGCACGGCAAGGGCTGGCTGGTCAAGCTGGCGGGTGTCGACGACCGCACCGCGGCCGAACGCTTGGCCGGACTTTTCTTCGGCGCGCCCCGCGAGGCGCTGCCGGCGACGGAAGAAAACGAGTTTTACTGGGCCGACCTCGTCGGCCTGCAGGTGGTCAATGAGCGGCAGGAAACGCTCGGGCGCGTCCGGGAGTTGATCGAAGCCGGCGCCCATGCCGTGCTGGTGGTGACGGAAGGGGAGGGTGAGACGGTGCGCGAGCGCCTGTTGCCCTTCGTCGGCCAGGTGGTGAAGGACGTGGATGTATCGGCCGGCGTGGTGCGGGTCGACTGGGAAAGGGATTGGTGATGCTTCGTTTCGACGTCATCACCCTGTTCCCGGAGATGTTCGCGGCGGTGACGGAATATGGCATCACGCGGCGCGCGCTGGAACGCGGGCTGTGGCAGCTCGTCTGCTGGAATCCGCGCCAATGGGCGGGCAACGCCTACGGCTCGGTCGATGACCGGCCTTTCGGCGGCGGCCCCGGGATGGTGATGCGGGCCGAGCCGCTGGAGCAGGCGATCGGCGCCGCGAAAGCGGCGCGTGGCGGCAGCGGCCGGGTGATCTACCTGTCGCCACAAGGACAGCCGCTCGCGCATGCGCGCGTGAAGGCATTGGCGGCGAGCCGTGGGGCGATCCTGCTCTGCGGTCGCTACGAAGGGATCGACGAGCGCGTCATCGCGCGCTGCGTCGATGAGGAAATATCGCTGGGCGACTTCGTGTTGTCCGGCGGCGAGATCGCCGCGCTGGCGCTGATCGATGCGACGGTGCGGCAGCTGCCGGGGGCTTTGAACGACGAGGCATCGGCAGCGGAGGATTCGTTCGTGGACGGGTTGTTGGATTGCCCGCACTACACGCGACCGGAGGTGTATGAAGGCATGCCGGTGCCGGAGGTGTTGCTCTCCGGTCACCACGAGAACATCCGCCGCTGGCGGCTGAAGCAGTCGCTGGCGCGGACCCGGGAGCGCCGCCCGGAGCTGTTCGCCAAATGGCTGGCGCAAAAGACTGCTCGCGGTTTGAGCAAGATGGAAGCGCAACTGCTGCGGGAGATCGAGGAAGAATCGAACGCAGCAGCTCTGCGGTCGTCATAAACGATGTTTGACAAGGAAAACACGACATGAACCTGATTCAACGACTGGAACAAGAGGAAATCGAACGCCTGGGCAAGACCATCCCCGATTTCTCCCCGGGCGACACCGTCGTGGTGAACGTGAATGTGGTCGAGGGCGAAAGAAAGCGCGTCCAGGCCTTCGAGGGCGTGGTGATCGCCAAGCGCAACCGCGGCCTGAATTCCAGCTTCACCGTGCGCAAGATTTCTTCCGGCGAGGGTGTCGAGCGCACCTTCCAGACCTATTCCCCGCTGATCGCGAGCATCGAGGTGAAGCGCAAGGGCGACGTGCGCCGCGCCAAGCTCTACTACCTGCGCGACCGTTCTGGTAAGTCGGCCAGAATCAAGGAGAAACTGTCGAAGAAGGGTGAAGCCGGCAAGGAATGATTCCGGGACTTGACGGAAAAAGGGCGCCGTGGCGCCCTTTTTCTTCTGGTTTTCCTGGCAATCCAGGCTATCGAGTGCGCTTGTCCTTCTCGATCATCGCATATGCCGAATGGTTGTGGATCGACTCGAAGTTCTCCGATTCGACCCGGTAGGCATCGATGCGAGGATCGGCATTGAGCAGGCCCGCGACGTCGCGCACGATGTCCTCGACGAATTTCGGGTTGTCATAGGCGCGCTCGGTAACGTATTTTTCATCCGGCCTTTTGAGCAGCCCATAGAGCTCGCACGAGGCCTGGCTTTCGGCCATCTGGACGATTTCCTCGATCCAGACGAAGCTGTTGGTGGTGGCGGTGATCGTGATGTGCGAGCGCTGGTTGTGCGCGCCGCGCTCGGAGATCTTCTTCGAGCAGGGGCACAGGCTGGTCGCCGGCACGACGACGCGCGTGGTCTGCCGATAGCCATCGTTCTCGACGATCTCGCCGAGGAAGGTGACGTCGTAGTCGATCAGGCTCATCACTTTCGACACCGGCGCGGCCTTGTTGATGAAATAGGGAAAGTTCATTTCCAGATGGCCGGTCTTCGCTTCGAGCTTTTCCACCATCTCGCGCAGCATCGATTCGAAGCTCTCGACCGAGATCTCGCGCTCGTGGGCGTTGAGGATCTCGACGAAGCGCGACATGTGCGTGCCCTTGAAGTTGTGCGGCAGGCCGACATACATGTTGAAGGTCGCGATGGTGTGCTGCACGCCACCGCTCTTGTCGAGCACCTTGACGGGGTGGCGGATGGATTTGATGCCGACCTTGTCGATCGGCAGCTGGCGCGCATCGAAGCTCGCTTGGACGTCAGGAATGGCCATGGTGAGGTCTTTCGGGTTCATGGGAATGTCTCCGTGGGGTTGGGGATGCGGCCGGTTCGCTGACCGTCCGTCGTTCTGGAACCCTATAGGGCGCCTCGAAAAACCGTCGCGAGCGGGTGGAGGGCAAGGCGATTGGTGCGCAGCGACCGAGACATATCAATTAGATAGGCGAGGGAGCGAGCACCGCGTAACGCAGCCATCCGCCCGCGCAGCAGGTTTATCGAGGTGCCCTATATAACATTCCAGACAATGTTTCTCAAGTAAGGTTGGCGACGAATTGCCTGATGCGCTCGGCGATCGCCGTTGCGCTCAGGCCCAGTTCGGCAAGCATCTGGCCCTGCTCGCCATGTTCGATGAATCGATCCGGCAGCCCGAGACGCAGCAGCGGCTTGACGCGCCCCGCGTTTTCGAGCACTCGGGCCACTTCGGCGCCGGCGCCGCCGATGACCGCGTTTTCCTCGACGGTCACCAACGTGTCATGCGTGTCGGCCAGCCGCAGCACCAGTTCGGCATCGAGCGGCTTGAGAAAGCGCATGTTGGCGACCGAGGCATCGAGCGCCTCACCCGCCTCCAGCGCGGCGGAAAGCAGGGTGCCGAAGGCGAGGATCGCGACCGTTTTCCCTTCGCGGCGCAGCTCGCCTTTGCCCAACGGGATCGTGTCCAAAGTCGGCGCTGGCGATACGGCAGGTCCGGCGCCGCGTGGGTAGCGCACCGCCGCAGGGCCGGGATGGTGGTAGGCCGTCGTCAGCATGCGTCGGCATTCGGCCTCGTCGGCCGGCGCCATCACCACCATGTTCGGGATGCAGGCGAGATAAGAGAGATCGAAGGCGCCCTGATGCGTCGCGCCGTCGGCGCCGACGATGCCGCCACGATCGATCGCGAAGGTCACGTCGAGGTTTTGCAGCGCGACGTCGTGGATCAGCTGGTCGTAGGCGCGCTGCAGGAAAGTCGAGTAGATCGCCACCACGGGCTTCATGCCGCCGCAGGCGAGTCCTGCGGCAAACGTCACCGCGTGCTGCTCGGCGATGCCGACATCGTGGAAGCGCTGCGGAAAGGATTCTGAAAAGCGCGTCATGCCGGAACCTTCGCACATCGCCGGGGTGATGGCGACCAGCCTGTCGTCGGCCGCCGCCATGTCGCACAGCCAGTCGCCGAACACCTGCGTGAAGGTGAGCCTGCCGGCGCTCTTGCCGCTCTGAATGCCGTTCTTGGCGTCGAACTTCGACACGCCGTGGTAGAGCACCGGATCGGCCTCGGCCAGCTTGTAGCCGTGCCCTTTCTTGGTGATGATGTGCAGGAACTGCGGCCCTTTGAGCTGGCGCAGGTTTTCCAGCGTCGGGATCAACGATTCGAGATCGTGACCGTCGATCGGCCCGATGTAATTGAAGCCGAACTCCTCGAACAGCGTGCCGGGAACGAACATGCCCTTGACATGCTCCTCGGCGCGCTTGGCGAGTTCCAGCAGCGGCGGAGCGACCGACAGCATCCGCTCGCCGGCCTTGCGCGCGGCGTTGTAGGTGCGCCCGGAAAACAGCCGCGCCAGGTATTTGTTCAAAGCACCGACGGGCGGCGATATCGACATGTCATTATCATTGAGGATGACGAGCAAGTCGACGTCCGCGACCCCGGCGTTGTTGAGTGCCTCGAACGCTTGACCGGCGGACATCGCGCCATCGCCGATGATGGCGACGACGCGGCGGTTCTCGCCGCGCGCGCGCGCGGCGCGCGCCAACCCGAGCGCCGCGGCGCTCGAGGTCGAGGAATGGCCGACGCCGAAAGTATCGTAAGGGCTCTCGTCGCGACGCGGGAAGCCGGAGATGCCCCCCTTCATCCTCAGCCGTGCCATCGCCTCACGACGGCCGGTGAGGATTTTGTGGGCATAGGTCTGGTGGCCGACATCCCAGACCAGGAGGTCATGCGGAGTGTCGAACACGGTATGCAGCGCGATCGTCAGCTCGACGGTGCCCAGATTCGAAGACAAATGGCCGCCGGTTTTGGCCACGGATTCGAGCAGGAAGGCGCGCAGCTCGGCGGCGAGCGCAGGCAGCCGTTCGCGCGGCAGGCAGCGCAGATCGGCGGGATCGTGGATGGTCTCGAGCAGCGGATAGGCCTTCATCAGAAACTGCGCTCGGCGATGAAATGGGTCAAGGCGGCCAGCCTTCGGGTTTCGATGGGACAAGCGGCCAGCGCCGCCATGGCTTCCGACCGCAGTTGGCTGGCAAGCGCCTTGGCGCGTGGCAGGCCCAGCATGCTGACATAGGTCGGTTTGTCCTGCGCGGCATCCTTGCCGGCGGTCTTGCCGAGCGTCACGGTGCTGCCCTCGGCATCGAGGATGTCGTCGATCACCTGGAACAGCAAGCCGACGCGATTGGCATAGTGGCCGAGCGCCGCGAGCAGGGACTCATCGGCTCCGCCGCAATGGGCGCCACACAGCACGGCGGCGCGGATCAGCGCACCGGTCTTGCGGATGTGCATGAATTCGAGTTCTTCGAGCGAGAGCGCGCTGCCAACGGCGGCGAGGTCGAGGGCCTGGCCGCCGGCCATGCCGCGCGAGCCCGCCGATTGCGCCAGGAGCGCGATCATCGCCATTCGGCGCTGGCAGGACGGCACGGGCGATTCGGCCAGCACCTGGAAAGCCAGGGTTTGCAGCGCATCGCCGACCAACAGCGCCGTCGCCTCGTCGTATTCGACATGGCAGGTCGGCCGGCCGCGTCGCAGCACGTCGTCGTCCATGCAGGGCAGGTCGTCATGCACCAGCGAGTAGGCGTGGATCAGTTCGACCGCGCAGGCGGCGGCATCGAGCGCCTCGACTGGGGCGCCGAGCGCTTCGCCAGCGGCATGGCAAAGCAGTGGGCGCATGCGCTTGCCGCCGCCGAGCACGCTGTAACGCATCGCGGTGTGCAGCCTCGATGGCGCGGTGGCGGCCGGCGGCAGCCAGTGCTCGAGCGCCGCTTCGGTGCGCCGCTGGACATCGCCCATCCAGTGCAGGAATGCGTCGTTCATGGCGCGGCAGGCTCCGGCGGCGTCGCGGCGGCCTCCCCGTCGTCGAGAATGCGGATCCTCTGCTCGGCAGCCGAAAGAGTTTCCTGACAAAACTTGAGCAGCGCCATGCCGCGTTCAAAGGCGGCGAGCGAGTCCTCGAGCGGCAGATTGCCGGCTTCCAGGGTCTGGACGAGGCGTTCGAGTTCCTGCAAGGCGGCTTCGAATGAGGCAGGGGTGGTGGCGGCAGTCGGTTCCATGGCAGGGACGGTTTCGTGAACCTCAGCAAAATAGCCTAACGCGCCCCGTTCGGTCAAATCACCGGTATACTTGAATGAACTGCATTGGCCCCCGGTTTCCCAGGGGCGGCATGCCAGCTTCCGGTTATCAAAGAGGTGGATGACTCATGTCCGACATCGCATCGAAGGCGCAATTGGCTCCGGCCGTCTCCCAGTTTCCCGTCGCATGGTATTTCGATGAAAAGCTCTTCGAACTGGAGAAAAAGCTGATTTTCGATGCCGGGCCGGGTTATGTCGGCCACGAATTGATGGTGCCGAAGCTCTACGACTACCGCTCGACCGAGTGGACCGACCATTCGCACCTGCTGACCCACCAACCCGATGGCTACTACCTGATGTCCAACGTCTGTCGCCATCGCCAGGCGATCATGCTGCAAGGCTCGGGCACCGCCGACAAGACCATCGTCTGCCCGATCCACCGCTGGACTTATGACACCGCAGGCCAGCTCATCGGCGCCCCGCATTTCCTCGCCAACCCCTGCCTGAACCTCGACAAGGTCAAGCTGGAGCGCTGGAACGGCCTGCTGTTCAAGGGGCCGCGCTCGGCCAATGCCGATCTCGCCGGCATGAAGGTGGCGGGCGAGTTCGACTTCACCGGCTACAAGCTCGACCATGTCGAGCTGCACCAGTGCAATTACAACTGGAAGACCTTCATCGAGGTCTATCTCGAGGATTATCACGTCGTGCCCTACCATCCTGGCTTGGGCAACTTCGTCACCTGCGACGATCTCACCTGGCAGTTCGCCGAATGGTATTCGGTGCAGAAGGTCGGCATCACTTCGCTGGCCAAGCCCGGTTCTCCGACCTATGCCAGATGGCACAAGGCCGTGCTCGACCATTACGACGGTCAATTGCCGGAGCAGGGCGCGGTATGGCTCACCTATTATCCGAACATCATGGTCGAGTGGTATCCGCACGTGCTGGTCGTCTCCACCCTGATCCCGCAGGACGTGCAGAAAACCTTGAACGTGGTCGAGTTCTACTATCCCGAGGACATCGCGCTGTTCGAGCCCGAATTCATGAAAGCCGAGCAGGCGGCCTACATGGAAACCGCGATCGAGGACGACGACATCGGCGAGCGCATGGACCGCGGCCGCTGGGCGCTCTTCAAGCAGGGCAGGAACGAAGTCGGACCCTATCAATCGCCGATGGAGGACGGTATGCAGCACTTCCACGAGTTCTACCGGCGCATCATGGCGGAGGCGCTGGCCGGACAATGATCACGCTCGATCACACGCCCGAGATCGTCACCCTGACGGTGATCGGCGAATTCACCCTCGAGGATTTCACCGAATTCGAGGAATACCTGATCGCCCACGACCTGTTCGACGGCACGCACAGCCTGCTCTTCGACCTGCGCGAGATGCTCGGCTTCACCGTCGATCTGGCGTTGGAGGAAATCCGTTTCACGCGGCTCCACGGTGGTGACTTCAAGCGCATCGCGGTGGTCACCGACAGCCAGTGGGTGGCGTGGAGCGCCTGGCTGGAGAAAGCCTTCGTCAAGGCCGAGCTGCGCGTCTTCGCCGATGCCGACGAGGCGCGCGCCTGGCTCGCGGAGGCGGCGTGATGGCGAGCACGCTGGTCAGCGTCGAGGAACTCGCCGCGCATCTTGCCGACCCGGACTGGATCGTCTTCGACTGCCGCCACGATCTGGCGAACACCGAATACGGCGCCCAAGCCTGGGCGAAGGCGCACATCCCGGGCGCGCTGTTCCTGCATTGCGACCGTGATCTCTCCGGCCCGCTGACGGGCCAGAATGGCCGGCATCCACTGCCAAAGATCGAGACCTTCGCCCGCAAGATGGGCGAATGCGGCATCACACCCGAGACGCAGGTGGTCGCCTACGACAACGAGGCGAGCGCGTTCGCTGCGCGGCTGTGGTGGCTGCTCAAATGGCTGGGCCACGACCGGGTGGCGGTGCTCGATGGCGGCCTGCCGGCCTGGCGGCGCGCCAAGCTGCCGCTCGACACCACCGTGAAGGCGGTGACGCCGACGCTTTTCGTGCCGCGTCCGCGGCCGGAGATGCTGGTCGATGCCGCCTATGTCCTGCAGCATCTGCACCAGCCGGAGATGCTGCTCATCGATGCCCGCAGCGAGGATCGCTACGCCGGCGAGAACGAACGTCTCGACCCGGTCGCCGGCCACATTCCCGGCGCGATCAACCGCTTCTACTACGATTGCCTCGACGATGCGGCGATCCACTTCAAGCCGGCCGACGAACTGCGCGCGGAATTTCTCGACCTGATCGGCGATCGCGACCCACGCACGGTCGTGCATGTGTGCGGTTCGGGCGTCACTGCCTGCGTCAATGTGCTGGGCATGGAACTGGCCGGGCTGCGTGGCTCGAAGCTCTATCCTGGCTCCTGGAGCGAGTGGTGCGCCGATCCCTCGCGCCCTTACGTCACCGGCGATCAGCCTGGGTAGCAGGATAAAGCCCAGCCGACATGCTCGCGCACCAGCGCCGATGGGTGATCCGCGCGGGCGAGCAAGGCCGCTTTCGCCGCTGGATCGGGCGCCGCGTTGCCCAGCGCGATGGCGATGTTCCGCAGCCAGCGCTCATGACCGATGCGGCGGATCGGCGAGCCCGCCAGCCGGTCGTCGAATTCGGCCTCGCTCCACGTAAACAGCTCGACCAGTGTTGCCCGCTCCAGCCCCTGACGCGGCAGGAAATCCGCTTCGTGCGTCGTCGGCGCGAAGCGGTTCCACGGACAGGCGAGCTGGCAATCGTCGCAGCCATAGATGCGATTGCCGAAGAGCGGACGCAATTCCACGGGTATGCTTCCGGCATGTTCGATGGTGAGATAGGAAATGCATCGCCTGGCATCGAGCCGGTAAGGGCCGAGAAAGGCGCCGGTCGGGCAGGCATCGAGGCAGGCCGTGCAAGTGCCGCAATGGTTCCCGACCGGCGTATCCGGCGGCAGCGGCAGCGCGACGAACAGCTCGCCGAGGAAGAACCAGGAACCGCCGCGAGACAGGAGCAGCGTGTGCTTGCCGCGCCAACCGAGGCCGGCGTTTTGCGCCAGCTCGACTTCCATCACCGGCGCCGAGTCGGTGAAGGCGCGGTAGCCGAAAGGCCCGATTTCGTCGGCGATGCGTTCGGCGAGCCGCTGCAGTCTGCCGCGCACGACTTTGTGATAGTCGCGGCCGAGCGCGTAGCGCGAGATCACCGCCCGTGGCGAAAAATCGGTGCTGGCGGAATGCTGGACGTCCTGCCGGACACCGCCTCGCTTCGGAAAGTCGGCGCTGACGGGACGGCACTGTGCCGTCGGGACGGGCAGATAATCCATCCGGCATGAGATCACGCACTGCGTGCCGGGCACCAGCTCGGCCGGCCGCGCCCGTTTCATGCCGTGGCGGGCCATATAATCCATCGTGCCGTGGCAGCCGGCGGAAAGCCAATCGATCAGCCCCCGCTCGGCCGCGCCGAGATCGATGCCGGCGAAGCCGACGGCGGCAAAGCCCAGCTTTCGGCCCCAGCTGCGGATTTTTTCCTTCAATGCGATCCAGTCATGCATCCTGCCGATGATAACCGCCGTGAATATCCGCTGCCCGACGAAGCGGCGACGCGAGCGCTGGGGGCCTTGCTCGCCACGCATCTGCCGCCAGATCCGCTGCCGGCGGCCGTGATCCATCTCGAAGGCGACCTCGGCGCCGGCAAGACGACCCTGGTGCGCGGACTGTTGCAAAGTGTCGACGAAAGCATCACCGTGAAGAGCCCGACCTTCACGCTGGTTGAACCTTATGTAATTTCTGGATTACACTTGTATCACTTTGATTTCTATAGGTTCAACTTTCCTGAAGAATTTCTCGATGCGGGGCTGGACGAATACTTTGCCAATGCGGGGCTGTGTCTGGTCGAATGGCCGGCGCGCGCGGCGCCCTATGTGCCGCCGCCTGACCTCGTCATCCGTCTCGTGCATGCCGAGAAGGGCCGTCTGGCCAGCATCGAGGCAGCCTCGGAACGGGGGCGGCAATGGTTGAGACGGCTGCCGGTTTCTCCCGACGCGAATTTCTCTTCGGCGGCAGCGCCTGCCTAGCCTTGCTGGTCACGCCGATGGCATGGGCGGCAGCGCCGACGCTCATCGCGGTGCGCGTCTGGCCGGCGCCCGATTACACCCGCGTAACCATTGAGCACGACCAGCCGATCGACTACCGCCATCTCGTGCTCAAGGATCCGGACCGGGTCGTGCTCGACCTCGAAGGTGTCGAGTTCAATTCTGTGCTCGCCAGCCTGCCGGGGAAGATTCTCGACAGCGATCCGCAGATCAAGCTGATCCGCGCCGGCCGCTTCAGGCCCAGGGTCGCGCGCATCGTCATCGAGCTCAAGGGCGAGGTGAAACCGCAACTGTTCACACTGCCGCCGGTGGGCAGCTATGGCCGTCGGCTAGTGATCGATCTGTATCCTGCCGAACCTCCCGACCCACTGCTCGCGCTGCTGGAAAAGCATGGGCAGGGCGATCCGTTCGCGCCGGGCAATGCATCGGCGGGGCCGGAACGCAAACCCGACGTCGAAGCGCCGGACGTCACGCGCCTCATCACCGTGGTCATCGACCCCGGCCACGGTGGCGAAGATCCGGGCGCGATCGGCGCCGGCGGCAGCCGCGAGAAGGACGTCACGCTGGCGATCGCGCGGCGGCTGAAGGCGAAGATCAATGCACAGCCCAACATGCGCGCGCTCTTGACGCGCGACGGCGACTACTTCATTCCGCTCCACCAGCGCGTGGCCAAGGCGCGGCGCGTCAAGGCCGACCTGTTCGTCTCGGTGCATGCCGATGCGTTCATGAAGCCGACCGCGCGCGGCTCGTCGGTCTTCGTGCTGTCGGAAAACGGCGCCTCCTCTTCCGCCGCCCGCTGGCTTGCCGACCGGGAAAATGCCGCCGACCTGATCGGTGGCGTCAATCTCGGCAACAAGGATCCGCATCTGGCGCGCACGCTGCTGGATCTATCGCAGACCGCGACGATCAACGACAGCCTGAAGCTCGGACGGGCCGTGCTCAATGAGATCGGCGGCATCAACAGCCTGCACAAGGGACATGTCGAACAGGCGGGATTCGCCGTCCTCAAAGCGCCGGACATTCCGTCGATCCTGGTCGAGACGGCGTTCATCTCCAACCCCGAAGAAGAAAAGCGCCTCACCGACGAAGCCTATCAGGAGCAAATGGCGGATGCCCTGCTCACGGGCATGAAGCGCTATTTCGCACAGAATCCGCCCGTGCCGAAATC
>JBKBOI010000052.1:0-10953 GCA_046294935.1 Rhodocyclaceae bacterium | reverse complement strand
CTGAAAGAGAAACGGGCAGCCTCAGGATTTGGGACTGGGTCTGCCCGCGAGTGTCTGGCTGGGGAGGAAGGATTCGAACCCTCGTATGCCGGAATCAAAATCCGGTGCCTTAACCAGCTTGGCGACTCCCCATTTCCTTACTGCAACGAAAGGGTGCAGCGCGAAAGGCCGCGAATTTTCCGGGTTTTGGGTCAGCCTGTCAATGCCTTGCCCGCTCCTGCCCTTAAAATCCTCTCATGCGCCTCGATCGCATCCTCACCATTCCGAATCTGATCACCTTCGCCCGGCTCGGCCTGTTGCCGGTGTTGTTGTGGATGCTGGCGGTGCGGCGCTTCGAGCTCGCCTTCTGGCTGCTCGTCGCTGCCAGCATCGGCGACGGGCTGGATGGTTTCCTCGCCCGCGCGCTCGACCAACGCTCGCGGCTGGGCGCGGTGCTCGACCCGATCGCCGACAAGCTGACCATCCTCGGCATCGCCTGGATCCTCGCCGCCGAGACGCTGCTGCCGGTATGGCTCGCCGTGCTGATGAGCCTGCGCGATCTCGTCATCGTCGCCGGCGCGCTCGCCTATCGGCAATACACCGGAACCCTCGAAATGGCGCCGTCACTGCTGTCCAAGCTCAACACGCTGCTCGAATTCCTGCTGCTCGTGCTGACGATCGCGGCGCAGATCGGCTGGGTCGGAATGGCGGGCTGGATCGAGCCCGCGCTCGTCATCATCGCTTTCACGATCGTCGCCTCCGGCGCGCAATATGTCTGGGTGTGGGGCAGAAAGGCAAGGCGCCATGCGCATCGGCATTGATCTGGGCGGCACCAAGACCGAGATCATCGTCCTCGACGAAACGGGCGAGCCCCTGCTGCGCAGCCGCGTGCCCACACCGCGCGGCGACTATCCGGCGACCATAGCGACGATCGCCGACCTGGTGAAGGAGGCGGAGCGAAAAATCGGCGCTGGCAGGACGGCACCCCCGGCCACCGTCGGCATCGGCATTCCTGGCGCCGAATCGCGCGTCACGGGGCTGATCAAGAACGCGAACTCGACCTGGCTGATCGGCAAACCGCTGCGCGCCGATCTCGAAGCCGCATTGGGGCGGCCGGTGCGCATCGCCAATGATGCCAACTGCTTCGCGCTCTCGGAAGCGACCGATGGCGCGGCGGCGGGCGCGCGGGTCGTCTTCGGCGTGATCCTCGGCACCGGGGTCGGCGGCGGCATCGTCGTCGATGGCACCGTGCTCGTCGGCCCGAACGCGATCGCCGGCGAATGGGGCCACAACCCCCTGCCCGGCGAGCGCGAAGCGCGTCCCTGTTACTGCGGCCGGGAAAACTGCATCGAGACCTTCCTCTCCGGCCCGGCGCTGGCCCGTGATGGCGGCGCAAAAGACGAGGCCGCCATGCAACGCTACGAGCGGCGGCTGGCCCGGGCGCTCGCACAAGTGATCAACATTCTCGATCCGGACGTGATCGTGCTGGGTGGCGGCGTCTCGAACCTCGACCGGCTGTATGATCGCGTGCCCCGCCTGTGGGGCGAGTGGGTATTCTCCGACCACGTCGCCACCCGGCTCGTCAAGAACCGTCATGGCGACTCGTCCGGCGTGCGAGGCGCCGCCTGGCTGTGGAACGAATGATGCGCATGCACCCTCTCCAACCCGACTTCATCTACGACGTCGATCTCGAAGACTTCGAGCAACGCGTGATCGAGGCGTCGAAGACGACGCCGGTGGTCGTCGATTTCTGGGCCGACTGGTGCCCGCCCTGCCGCGCGCTCACGCCGGTGCTCGAACGCGTGGCGATTGCTTACGACGGCAAGCTCAAACTAGCGAAAGTCGAGGTCGATGAAGGCGCAAACATGAAGCTCGCCGGCCGCTATGGCTTGAAGGGCTTCCCCACCGTGCTGCTGTTCGTCGGCGGCGAGATCGAAGGGCGTTTTTCGGGCGCGCGCGCCGAGCACTGGGTGCGCGGATTCCTTGCCGAACACGGGGCGGTGTGAATACTGGCGCCATGCCCAATCCCTGGACGCGGGTTTTCGTTCCCTTCGCGACGGGTTATTTCCTTTCCTATCTGCTCAGGAACGCGAATGCGGTCATTTCCCCCGAACTGCGCGACGACCTGGGTCTGACCGCCGCCGATCTCGGCCTGCTCACCTCGGCCTATCTGCTCGCTTTCGGCGCTTTCCAGCTGCCGCTGGGACTGCTGCTCGACCGCTTCGGCCCGCGCCGCGTGGAGGCCGCCCTGCTGCTGATCTGCGCCCTTGGCTGCGCGCTGTTCGCGCTCGGCACTGCCCTGCCCCATCTCGCCGTCGGGCGCGCCCTGATCGGGCTCGGCGTCTCGGCCTGCCTGATGGCGAGCTTCAAGTCGTTTTCGCTCTGGTTCTCCATCGAACGGCAGGCCTCGCTCAATGCCGCGATCATGGCGGCTGGGGGCTTGGGCGCGCTTGCCGCCAGCTCGCCGCTCAGCGTGTTGCTGCCGCTATTGGGCTGGCGCGGCATCTTCCTCGCGCTGGCGGTGATCACGCTGCTAGTCGCCCTGCTGATCTTCTCCTCGCCCGAAAAGCGCGGCGACGGCCCGCGCGAGGCACTCGCCCAGCAGCTCGCCGGACTGGCCACGATCTTCAGGAGTCGCGCCTTCTGGCGCTTCGCGCCGCAAACGACGACGATCGTCGGCGGCTTCATGGCCCTGCAGGGTCTTTGGGCGCTGCCATTCATGACGACGGTGAATGGCATGACGCGCGAAGCCGCGGCCACCGTGCTGTTCTCCATGGCGGCGGCGATGATGGCCGGCTTTCTGTTCATCGCCTTCTTCGTGCGCAGGCTGGCGCAGGTCGGATTGCCACCGGCGCGGCTGCTGGCGATCGGCATCGGTTGTGGTCTCGTCGCCACGCTCGGCATCGCGCTGCGGCTCGCGCCCGCTGGGCTGCTCTGGACGATGCTGGGGCTGGTCTTCGCGGTGAGCAACCTCGCCTATGCGCTGCTGGCCGCCGAGTTCCCGGTCTCCTTGGCGGGCCGCGTCAACACCGCGCTCAATTTCGGCGCCTTTCTCGGCGCCTTCGGCATCCAGTGGCTGTTCGGCATCGCCATCGATGGCTTGCAGGCTGCCGGCCTGGATGCCGCATCGGCTCATCGGATCTCGCTTGGCGGGCTGCTCGTCTTGCAAGCCGCGGCGTGGGGCTGGTTTCTGGTCGGCGGCGGTCAGCGCGCGAGGCGCAGATCGCGCGCGAAAGACGCGGCGGGGTAATGGAACGCCACCGGCCCATCCGGCTTGGCGTGGATGAACTGATGCACCGCAGGGTCGGCGGAATTGCGCAGTTCCTCCGGCGCGCCCCCCGCGACGACGACCCCGTCGTGGATGAAGTAGGCGTAATCGACGACGTTCAGCGTCTCCATCACGTCATAAGTGACGACGATCGAAGTGGCGCCAAGGGCATCGTTGAGCCGTCGGATCAGTTGTGCGATGACGTTGAGCGAGATCGGGTCGAGGCCGGCGAACGGTTCGTCATACATGGTCAGCTGCGGATCGAGGGCGATCGCGCGCGCCAGCGCCACGCGCCGCGCCATGCCGCCAGAGAGCTCGTTGGGCATCAGCTGGCTGGCGCCGCGCAGCCCCACCGCATGCAGCTTCATCAGCACCAGATCGTGGATCACCTCCTCGGGCAGATCGGTCAGCTCGCGCATCGGGAAGGCGATGTTGTCATAGACGGAAAGATCGGAAAACAGCCCGCCCGCCTGGAACATCATGCCGATCTCGCGGCGCAGGCGATAGAGTCCGGCATCGTCGAGCTCGTGCACGATCTTGCCGTCGAAGCGCACGTAGCCACGCTGCGGCCGAAGCTGCCCGCCGATCAGCCGGAGGATCGTGCTCTTGCCGGCGCCGGAAACACCCAGAATGCCGACCACCTTGCCGCGCGGGATGATCATGTCGATGCCGCGCAGGACCTGATTGGCGTTGTAGGCGAAATGCAGGTCTTCGATCTTGATCAGGGCGTCGCCACTGTTAGGCATGGCACAACAGGCTCGTATCGTTCTCTCCGCTCGTGGCGAGTTTTTCGAGGGCGGCGAGCACTTTGAAGCTCATTTCCTCCATCGTGGCCATCTGCGCGAAGCAGCGCTCCACGTCGCCTTCGGCGTTCGCGGCGAGTGCAGCCTGACCGGCATCGTGGAAGGCCTTGTGCGGTGACTCCATCTCGGCATAGCCGGGCAGCTTGGAGAAGCAGTCGCGCCCTTCGCCCTCGTAATACCACTTGCCGAGCCGGCAGGCGGTGTGGGGAGCGAAATCGTTCGCCGACTTGGTCGACACGCCCATCAGTATGCGATAGATCTCGAACTTGTAGAGCAGGTGGTCGATCTTCGCCACCTCGACGAAGCTGCGCAATGCGGCGGCGGTGATCGTACCTTCCATGCGCCGCGAGAGTTCGAACAGCGCGCGCATGTCTTCCGTTGCGGCCGCACCTTCCTTGCCGAAACCCGCGCTGCGCTGCGCCCATTGTTCCATCTGCTCGCGCGTGGTGCGCGTCTCATTCTGGATTGCCGTCACCAATCCGGAAATCTCGTTGGTGGCGGTCGCCGTGCGTTCGGCAAGCTTGCGCACTTCGTCGGCCACCACGGCGAAGCCCCGTCCCATTTCGCCGGCGCGCGCCGCCTCGATGGCGGCATTGAGCGCCAGCAGATTGGTCTGGTCGGCGATCTCGCGGATCAGCTGGACGATGCCGCCGATCTGCTGCGCGCGCTCGGCGAGACTCTGCACGTTCTGCGCCATCGCCGCGCTGTCGTTCGCCTGCTCGGCCAGGCTGGCAGCGATCTTCTCCATCGATTGCCGGCAGTTGCCGGAGACTGTCGATGCCTCGACGGCATGACGCTTCTCATCACGCAGATTATTGGCGATGTTGCCTTGCGAGCGCTGAATCTCGATCAACGAATCGCCAAACGACTGCATGGTCTTGTAGATGCGCTGGCAACGGTCGAAGTCGGCGTTGAGCAGGGCGAGATTCTCTTCCGCCGCGCGTCTTGCCTCAACCGCCGCATCGCGCTCGCGCTCGGCTCGATCCGCCCGCTCGCGCTCGGCGCGCAATTCGGTTTCCAGCGTTTCGATTCTTTTCTTGTGGCTGCCGCAAAACATGTTGTCCTCCTTTCCTCGACTGGCGCACGGCTTCGCGCGGTGCGCCATGGCGCATGTTACTCCCGGTTGGACATGAAGCGGCTCAGTAGTCGAGCGGATCGACATCCAGATGCCAGCGCAAGGCGCGCGGCGTCTTGAGAGCATGTAGCGCCGCCAGCCAGGTGTCGAGGAAGGCGTGTAACTCGGGCCGGCTCCGCGATTCGACGAGCAGCTGCGCGCGCTCACGGTTCTTCAGGCGATAAAGCCGCATCGGCACGGGGTCATAGAGCAGCACATTTGCAAAACTCGGCGCTCGTGAGACGGCATCTTTCAGAAAGGCTAGCGCATCCTCGAGCCGCGCGCCTTCGGCGCGCAGGATCGCTTGGAAGGAAAACGGCGGAAAGCCGGCGGCCTGGCGTTCGGCCAGCTGTTCATGGGCGAAGGCGGCGTAGTCGTGCTTGATCAGCGCCCGGTAGAGCGGGTGATCCGGGTATTCGGTCTGGATCAGCACTTCGCCGGGAAGTCGATGGCGGCCGGAGCGGCCCCCCACCTGCATGATTTGCGCGAACAGACGTTCCGGCGCGCGGAAGTCGGCAGCGAACAGCGCGGCATCGCTGCCGACGACGCCGACCAGGGTGAGCCTGGGAAAATCATGGCCCTTGGCGAGCATCTGCGTGCCGACGAGGATATCCGCTTCGCCGGCATGGATCTTTTCGAGCAGCGCCTGCCATTTCCTGGGCGAGTCGGCCGAGTCGCGGTCGATGCGCAGGATGCGCGCTTCGGGAAACAGCTTGGCAAGCCGCTCTTCGAGCCGTTGCGTGCCGCGCCCGAAGGGCTGCAGATCGAGGTTGCCGCAGTCGGGACAAGCGCGCGGGATCGACGCTTCGAGGCCGCAGTGGTGGCAGCGGAGGCGCTCGTCCGCCAAATGCAGCACCAGGTTCGCAGCGCAGCGCCGGCAATGCGAGATCCAGCCGCAGGCGGGACAGGCGAGCACCGGCGCATAGCCACGCCGGTTGAGGAAGACCAGGCTCTGTTCCCGACGCCGCAAGCGCTCGCTCACGGCATCGATCAGTTCCCGGCTCAGGCCGTCTTGCAGTTTCTGCTTGCGCGTATCGATGGTGACGACCGTCGGCAGTTCGGCGGCGGCCACCGCGCGTTCGGGCAGTTCGAGCAACGCGTATCGACCGCTCACCGCATGGTGGAAGCTCTCCAATGAAGGGGTGGCCGAGCCGAGCACGATGGGAATGCCGCGTTGCCGGGCGCGCCAGATCGCCACGTCGCGCGCACAGTAGCGCAAGCCCTCCTGCTGCTTGAAGGACGCATCGTGCTCCTCGTCGACGACGATCAGGCGCAGGCGCGGCATCGGGATGAAGACCGACAGCCGCGTGCCGAGCACGATGTCGGCATGCCCTTCGAGCGCGGCGAGGAAGGCCCGCGCGCGCGCGGCATCGGCCACTGCGCTGTGCGCGGCGACGACATGGGCAGTCGGAAAGCGGGCGCGCACCCGCGCCTCGAGCTGCGGCGTCAGCGCGATCTCGGGCACCAGCATCAGCGCCTGACCGCCTCTTGCGAGCACCGCCTCGATCGCGGAGAGATAGACCTCGGTCTTGCCGCTGCCGGTCACACCAAAGAGCAGAAAGGTCTGAAAGCCGCGAGCGGCGGCGATCGCGTCGATCGCGGCCTGCTGGTCGGGCGTCGGGACATTGCCCGCGGGTGGAGCCGTTTTGGCGCCGCTCATGGGCGCAACACCCCCGCCTACGGCGGCTCCCCTTTCGCTGCCCGCGGTTTCGGCGCCGAGTTTCGGCTTCGTCGCGCGCGGCTTTTTTCCGCGTCGTAGCAGCGGGGGCAACGCGAAGGCCATCACCTGACCGAGGGGGTAATGGTAATAGCGGGCGCAAAAGTCGCACAGTTCCAGCCAATCGGGAGGCAAAGCCGGCAGGTCAGGGAAAAGCTCGGCCCTCTTCAGCTTGTCCTCGGGCTGGTCGCTTGCCCCAGCCGTTCCGACGACCACGCCGACCTTCGTGCCGGCGCCGAAAGGCGCCTTGACGAGACGACCCACCGCCTGCCGAGCTTCGCCTGCCGCCAGCCGGTAATCGAACAGACGCGGCAAGGGAACATCGAGGGCGACTTGTAGAATGGTCACGATCGCATTCGAGTTACCGGGCACCAATCGCCTCGCCCTCCATCCGCACGAGCGCAGGTTTTCCGAGGTGCCCCATCATCGACGTTAGCGGATTTCTTTCAAGTGTTTCCTCGTTTCGGCGCTCAACCACTTGTTGGTAAGGGGTTTTTCCAATTCACGTCCAGCCTGTGGATAATTTTGTGGACAATGAACGACGGCAACTTCCGGAAAAATGGAGTGGCTTACCAAAGTCTGAATCCGCATCCATTCGACATCAAACTTCATCTCATAAAACAACATGTTGAATGAAACGGCTTCGCCAGCGAAGAAAAAACCGCCTGCAAATCATGGGGATCGCCAATCTGTGCATAACTCGGTTCTCAGGCGTGCCTGGATCGCCCACGGGATGCGGGTTGGCGGCAGGCGGGCGGCTGCAAGGCCGATGGGAAGCGCCTTCCCGCCTCTCATTTTCGTGCGTGACGGTGGACGGTGTCGACCAGCACCGCGACATGGTCGGGCGGGGTGAGCTGGTGGATGCCGTGGCCGAGGTTGAACACATGGCCGGTGTCGCCGCCACCGAAACTGTCGAGAATGCGCGTCGTCTCTTTGGCGACGGCGTCGGGCGAGGCAAACAGCGCCATCGGGTCCATGTTGCCCTGCAGCGTCACTTTGTCGCCAATGCGCCGGCGCGCTTCGCCCAGATCCGTCGTCCAGTCGAGGCCGACCGCGTCACAGCCGCATGACGCGATCGCTTCGAGCCACTGTCCGCCGCCTTTGGTGAACACGATGCAGGGCACCCGCTCGCCGTCGTGAGTCTTTTTCAAGCCCTCGATCACGCGTTGCAAGTAAGCGAGCGAGAACTCGCGAAACGCGGCGTGCGAGAGCGCTCCGCCCCAGGTATCGAAAATCTGCACCGCCTGCGCGCCGCATTCGATCTGGGCATTCAAGTAGCGCGCGACGGCCTCGGCATTCACTTCGAGGATGCGATGCAGCAGATCGGGGCGGTCATAGAGCATCGTCTTCAGGATGCGAAAATCAGCCGACGAGCCGCCCTCGACCATGTAGCAGGCGAGCGTGAAAGGCGAGCCGGAAAAGCCGATCAGCGGCACGCTGTTGTCGAGCGCGCGGCGAATCTCGGTCACCGCGTCGAGCACGTAGCGCAGATGGTCGTAAGGATCCGGCACGACCAGATCGCGGATCTCCCACTCCTCACGCAACGGACGCTCGAAGCGGGGCCCTTCGCCATCGGCGAAATAAAGACCCAGGCCCATCGCATCCGGCACGGTGAGGATGTCGGAAAACAGGATCGCGGCATCGAGGTCGTAACGCGCCAGTGGCTGCAGCGTCACCTCGCAGGCGAGGCTCGGCGTCTTGCATAGCTCGAGGAAGCTGCCGGCGCGCTTGCGGGTCTCGCAATACTCGGGGAGATAACGGCCCGCCTGGCGCATCAGCCATACGGGGGTGCGGGTCGTGGGCTCGCGCAACAGCGCGCGGAGGAAATCGTCGTTTCTGGGACGGGTCATGATCGAAAATACTCTAGCGAGGATTCGATTATCGCATGCCCTTTCGCCGCAAAATCGCCGACAATGCGCGTTCGGGCAGGTAAGGGAGAACGACATGGCAACGCGACGGATCGGCATCCTCACCGCAGGTGGCGACAGTCCGGGCCTGAATGCGGCGATCCGCGGCGTCGGCAAGGCGGCGATGGGGCATTACAAGATGCACGTCATCGGCTTCCGCGACGGCTTCCGCGGGCTGATGGAGAATCGCACGATGCCTCTCGATGGCGGTCAGCTCTCCGGCATCCTGACGCTCGGCGGCACGATCCTCGGCACCAGCCGCGACAAGCCGCACAAGATGCCAGTCGGCGGCAAGCTGCTCGACATGACCGATGCGATCGTCGCCAACTATCACGAGCACCATCTCGACTGCCTCGTCTGCCTCGGCGGCGGCGGCACGCTGAAGAACGCGCTGCGTCTCAAGCAAAAGGGCCTGAATGTCATCAACCTGCCGAAGACCATCGACAACGACGTCTGGGGCACTGATACCACCTTCGGCTTCGATACGGCGCTCGGCATCGCCACCGAAGCGATCGACCGGCTGCACAGCACGGCGCATAGCCATCACCGCATCATCGTCGTCGAGATCATGGGCCACCGCGCCGGCTGGCTGGCGCTCGGCGCAGGCATCGCCGGTGGCGCCGACGTGATCCTGATCCCCGAGATCCCTTACGACGTCGAAAGCATCGCCGAGGCCATCCGCGAGCGGGTCAGCAGCGGCAAGCCGTTCTCGATCGTCGCCGTCGCCGAAGGGGCGATTTCGAAGCAGGATATGGCCGCGCTCGCCGCAGCGAAAGAGAAAAAGAAAGCGGCCAAAGCCGCAGCCAAAAAGCTTCCGAAACCCGACCGCAAAATGGACGATGCCGAGGCCGATGCCGCCGAAATGATCTATGCCAACCGCACGCTCCGGCTCGCCAAGCAGCTCGAGAAACGCACCGGCCTCGAAGCCCGCGTGACCATCCTCGGTCACCTGCAGCGCGGCGGCACGCCGTCGGCGGCCGACCGCATCCTCGCCACCCGTCTGGGCACTGCCGCCGCCGACCTGATCGCCAAGAAGCACTATGGCGTGCTGGTCGCCGCGCAAGGCGAGGGCACGCGCCCCGTGGCCATCGAGGACGTCGCCGGCAAGGTGAAGACCGTCCCGCCCGACCATCCGCTGATCCTCTCGGCGCGTCGAGTGGGCACGAATTTCGGTGACTGAATTGGAAGCCTTCCTGATCTCGACGGGCGTCGTCGCGCTGGCCGAAGTCGGCGACAAGACGCAGCTACTCGCCTTCATGCTCGCGGCCAGATTTCGCAAGCCGGTGCCCATCGTGCTGGGCATCCTGCTGGCAACGCTTTTCAATCACGCACTGGCCGGCATCCTCGGTATGGGCATCGCATCACTGCTCACACCGGCAACGCTGCGCTGGGTGCTGGGGATATCCTTCATCGCCATGGCGATCTGGCTGCTCGTTCCCGACCGGATGGAAGAAGACGAGACATGGCTGGCCCGAATGGGCGTGTTCGGCACGACGCTGATCGCCTTCTTCCTCGCCGAAATGGGCGACAAGACGCAAGTCGCCACGGTCGCGCTGGCTGCGCAGTATCGCACGGTCGTCACCATCGTCCTGGGCACCACGCTTGGCATGATGATCGCGAACGTTCCCGCCGTGCTGCTCGGCGAGCGCATCGCCCACGAGCTGCCGGAAAGGTCGATCCACGGCATCGCCGCAGCGATCTTCCTCTTCCTTGGCCTCGCCGCGCTGCTTGCCTGGGATGAGCGGCTCGGCGGGTGAAACTCGGCGCTGGGGAAGCGGCACGCGGCGCGGCTATTTCTTCCAGAACGCCGGCGTCAGCACCACCAGCAGCGTGAAGATTTCCAATCGACCGAGCAGCATCGCGAAGGTGCACACCCAGGTCTGAAAATCATCGAGCGAGGCAAAGGTCGTCGCCGGGCCGACTTCGCCCAGACCAGGGCCGGTGTTGTTGATGCTGGCAACGACGGCGGAGAAGGCCGTGATGCTGTCGAGTCCCGATAAGGACAGCAGCAGGGTCAGCGTCGTCACGGCCACCATATAGACGAAACCGAAGGCCAGCACCGCGAAGAGGATCTTGGCCTCGACCGGCGTGTCGCCGACGCGCACCATCCAGACCACCTTCGGATGCATCGCGCGCATCAACTCGCGATAGACCTGCTTGAACAG
>JBKBOI010000051.1:0-10998 GCA_046294935.1 Rhodocyclaceae bacterium | reverse complement strand
GCATCTGCTCGGCGACCGCCGGCCTGCCAGAGATGAGCACGAGGGCATGCCGACGTGGCAGGAACGCCACGGCGGAATCCTCGATGGCTACGATCGTAGCGGAACGCGGCAAGCCGTCTATCAAGGAGAGTTCGCCAAAAAAACTGCCTGCGGTGAAGAGGTTGAGACCGATTTCCTTGCCGTCTTCAGTGTAATCGACCGCCTGCAAACTGCCCGCCAGCAGGAACATCAGCGCATCGCTGGCACTTCCCTTGATGAGGACCAGCTCGCCCTTTCTGTAACGTCTCACCTGCATCTGCGTGGCCAACTCCTCCAGCTCGCGGCGATCCAGACCAGCCAGCAAGGAAATGCGGCCAAGCACATCAGGGTGCAAAAGTCGGTCGAGAGAAGGACGGTTCGTTTTTTTGTCCATCGTAACGTGAAACTACGGCTTTCACGCCAACACCGCTCACTCGGCAAGCCAAAGGTTCATTTCTGCTATCGCCGCACGATCGAGCGCGCCACACAGACTCAGCAACCGTGCGTGCGACATGACATAAAGCAAGCGCTCTCGCGCCAGTTCGAGCCGGGTGTTGGCGCGTGCCTCCTGCGCATTCAGAATGTCGAGCCTCGAGCGCGTCCCCGCCAGATAACCCTTCTCGTTCGACAGCACCGACTGTTCGGCGGACCGTTCCGCGATTTCGAGCGCACGTATCTTGAGGATGCCTTGCTGCACGCCCTGAAATTCCTTCCTGACCTGGTTCGCCAGTTTCCGGCGGGCAGCTTCGTAACGTTCTTCCGCCTCCTCCAGAGCAGCCTGGGCTTGACGTACCTGTGCATCGACATAGCCGCCGGCAAACAAGGGCACCACCACTTGCACCCCAATCTGGTTGTTATCGTAACGGTTGTTCGGGTTGGTGACATTGTCGCTCGCGCTCACGGAGCGCTGCACGACCAGGTCCAACGTCGGCTTATGTCCACCCCGCGCACGATCTACTTCATGCCTTGCCGCTTCGATGCGCGCCCGCGCTTCACGCAATTCGGGACTGGCCGATTCGGCCCGAGCGATCCATGCCGCCAGGTCTTCCGGCTGCGGAGCACGTAGAACCAAGCGCCGCCCATCGAGAAGACGCAGCGGACCGATAGGGCGATCGATCAAGGCCGCCAATTCATGACGCGCTTGCTCGATTTGCTGTCGCGCTCCGAGATGTCGCGCCTGATTCAGATCGAGCCTGGCTTGAGCATCGTCGATATCCGTACGTGTCCCCTGTCCCGCCGCCAAGGCACGCTGCGCTGCCGCGAGCTGCGCTTCGATCGCGGCTCGCTGAGATTCCACCTGGCGTAGCCCCTCTTCGGCCAACAAGACGTTCAGGTAGGCAGCCATCACGCGAATCGCAAGCTCCTGCCCTGCCTTGTCGAAAACGGCTTCGACTCCTTCGACGCGGGCAATGGCCTGTAAATAGCCGGAGTACAGCTGGGGGCGATAAAGCGGCTGTCGTAGCGACAATGCATAGTTCTTGCTTATGTATTGCGAATCGAACGAAACGGGCTGGCCGAGTAGGTTCTGGGTTTGGGTCGTCAAATCATTGTGCATGCGCGCCGCGCTGAGCGAAATGCTCGGTAGTAGCTGCGCGCGTGCGAGAGGAAGAAGCTCACGCCCTGACTCCGCGGCAGCGCGCGCCGCCCGATACTCCGCATCTGCAGTGAGTGCCGCATCGTAGCTCTCGAGCAGGTCGAGCGCCCATGTCGGCGCAACGATACAAAGCTGGGCCACCACAGCGAGGAAGACATACCGCAGCCAAGCCTCCGCCATCGCTCATTCCTCCTTCATCGATGCCGCGATCCGCTTGACCAGCGGATGGAGGAGATAAGTCAGCAGCGTGCGCTCACCGGTCTTGATGACCACTTCTGCCGGCATGCCAGGCTGCAGGCGGCGATCGCCGAGCGCCTTGAGTCCATCGGGCGTCAGTGAGATGCGGGCGAGGTAATAAGCAATATTTCCCTGCGGTGCTGGTTCGACGATGAGATCACTCGATACGGAAGTCACTTTGCCCTCAACGACCAGAACCGGGGAGTGAGCGAAGGCACTGAAACGGATATCGGCCATCTGACCGGCGGCGATGCGATCGATCAAATGCGGTGGGATGCGCGCTTCGATCAACAACAATTCGTCGACAGGCACGATGTCCATGAGTTTTTGAGCTGGCTGGATGACGCCGCCGACCGTATGAACAGAGAGTCCGACGACTTGCCCCGCCACCGGGGCACGTATCTCGGTACGCGACAATTCGTCCGCCGCTGCCCTATATTTCTCCATGCTCGCCTGTATCTCCAGACGAATCTGCGCCAACTGGGTATCGCCATCCTTTCGATATTCCTGCTTGCGCAGCTTGGCGCGCTCGCGCAGCTCGGCTATGCTGCGCCGGGTGCGGGTGAGATTGCCACGCAGCTCCATCAGCGTCCCCTCCACGGCGGCCACCTGGCGTTCGAGGTCCATTTGTCGATTACGCGGCGCGTAGCCTTCATTGACCAGATCCCGAATGCCGGATAGCTCCTCCTGCAAGGATGCCAGACGGAGCTGATTGCTGGCCAATTGTCCTTCGTAGGAGGAGATCATGGCCTCCAGACCCTGAATCGATTCCTCTATGGCGCGCAACTCGGCATCCAGGGCAGCGCGACGTGAGGCGAACAGGGCTCGCTGCGTGGCGATTTGTTGCTGCACGGCAGGGTCGGCCGACTCGAGCAGTTCTGGCGGAAAGGCGATCTGTGTCGCTCCGGCTTGCTCGGCCAGCAAACGGCTCTCCATGGCTCGCAACCCCATGTAGCGCTGGTGAGCCGATTCGAAATTGGCGCGACTCGCCGCGGCATCGAGGCGTATCAGAACCTGCCCGGCTTCCACCATTTGCCCTTCACGCACCAGCAGCTCGTCAATCAGTCCGCCAGTCAGGTGCTGCACCGCTTTGCGCTTGGTGTCGATCGACACGCTGCCTTGCGTCGGCACCCCTTCATCGAGAGGAGCAAGCCCCGCCCATAGCAGGAATCCGCCAAATCCCAGTCCCAGCACCCACAGGCCGATACGCATGAGACGCCGGGTATCGGTTTGCAGGGCAAGTTCGCCCTCGATCGTCGCGGCCGATTCGGAAACTTGCGAAGGTAGTCGAGTAGTCATGCTAACAGCCCTGAACGGAAGGAGTAATGGAAGGGGAAACCGCACCTGCGGCCGGCCGCGTGAGCAAAGCGAGCACATCGGCGCAGCGTCCGAAATGCTTGACTCTGCCGTGGTCCATCACCAGTAGCCGGTCGGCGACGTTCATGATGCCGCCGCGGTGGGAAATCACGATCACGGTTTTGCCTTGGGCTCTCAGCCTGACGACGGCTTGCAGCAGGGCCATTTCACCCGCGTCGTCCAGGTTCGCATTCGGCTCGTCGAGCACCAGCAGCGCCGGATCGCCATACATGGCGCGCGCCAGGGCAATGCGCTGGCGTTGGCCTCCAGACAGCAGGCTGCCAGCCACCCCCATCGGCGTATCGTAGCCCAAGGGAAAGTGCAGGATCATGTCATGAACCCCGGCTGCCTTTGCTGCCGCGATGACTTTTTCAGAATCCACTTCGCCGAATCGGGCAATGTTTTCGGCGATGCTGCCCTCGAGCAACTCGATGTCCTGGGGCAAATAACCCAGGTAGGGGCCCAGTTCCTGGCGGTCGAATTCGGCGAGAGGCTGACCGTCGAGAAGCACCTCTCCTTCGATCCGTGGCCAGATGCCCATCAGGCAGCGCGCCAGCGTAGATTTGCCGGAACCGGATGGACCGAGAATCACGACCACTTCCCCCGGCGCGAACTCGGCATCGATACCGTGCAAAATCGGTTCTGCGCGACCATTTGCTTGCGCCCGCAAGGCGCGCAGCACGACCCGTCCACGTGGTGGCGACATCACAGTCAGCCCGGCGCGCTCAGGGTACTCGCGCAACAAGGAGACCAAACGCTTATAGGAAAGTTGCGCGGACATGAAGCTTTTCCAGGTCGATACGAGCAACTGCACCGGCTGCAGCGCGCGAGACATCAGCACGTTGGCAGCAATCATGGCACCAGGGCTCAACTCTCCCCGTATCACCAGCCAGGCTCCGGCCGCCAACATCAGGGATTGCTGGACGAGTTGAACGAATTTGCTGAACGCCTGGACACGCTGCCCCCTCTCGGCAACCTCTCCCTGAACGGCAAGAAACTGGCGGCCGAGATTGAGCCAGCGCCGCCGCAAATCGTTCAGCATGCCCATCGCCTCGATGGTCTCGACATTGCGTAACTTGCTTTGCGCATAGCCGTTGAGCCGTAAACCCGCTTCGGCAAGCCGCCCATGGCCCACCTGCGTCAGCCGGTGCCCCAACCACGCGATGGCTGCGAGGATCACGGCAAAGGTGATGGCGAGGATGCCCAGCCAGGGATGCAGCAGCCAGGCGAACGCGATATAGATCGGCGTCCAGGGTGCATCGAAAAATGCAAATACGCCGTTGCCCGTGATGAACTGACGGATGTTGGTCAAATCTTGGAAGGCCTCACGCGGGTTACGGCCGGGCTGATTCAGGGCCGCCTCGAAGCCGGCACGGAAGACTCGGGTATTGAGCATCGCGTCGAAACGAACCCCGGCTCGCACCAGCAGGCGAGAGCGAAGCCACTCGGCAAGCGCCATCACCACGAAAAAGAAGAGCGCCACCAGCGAAACGAGCAGTAAAGTCAGCTCACTGCGGCTGATCATGACACGATCGAACAACTGCAGCATATACACGGTCGGCGTCAGCAGCAGCATGTTCACCACCAGACTGAACAGTCCAACGACGAAGAATTCGCGACGGAATCTCCAAAGGATCTCGTCGAGCGGGTTGCGTCGCGATGAATGCAGGGAATTCATGTTGGTCTCACACGGCGGGCAAGGTGCCGGTAGCGGAAGACGATCTGGGCTGGGCTGTCTGGGTTTCCCGTCTCTTCAAGGCGGCAAGCACCTCATCGCGCGGGCCGTAGGCCTGCACCATGCCATTGATCAGCAACAGCATCCGATCGGCAGCGGCAAGGACATTGGCGCGATGAGTGATGATCACGACCGTCACGCCGCGGGCTTTCAGTTCCCGCAACATGTGCAGCAAGGCGATCTCACCGCCCTCGTCCAGACTCGAATTCGGTTCATCGAGTACCACGAAGCGCGGCCAACCATAGATCGCGCGCGCCAGACCGACGCGCTGACGTTGGCCGCCAGAAAGAAAAGCACCGTCTTCGCCAATGCGGCTGTGATATCCCTCCGGCAGCTCCGCCGCCAGCTCGTCGATACCTAACAAGCTGCCAGCGGCCTCGACCTTGTCCATCTCGACCGCGCCGAACCGGGCGATATTCTCGGCCAGCGTGCCATCGAAAAGTTCGACGCCTTGCGGCAAATATCCCACCCACGGACCGAGTTCTTCTTTGTCCCATGCAAACACGTCGGCGCCGTCGAGTCGCACCTTGCCGGAAAGAGTGGGCCAAACCCCCACCAGCAGGCGCGCCAGGGTCGACTTGCCGGATGCGGAAGGTCCGACCACCGCCAGACACTCTCCAGCAGGAAGCGCGAACGAGACATTGCGCAGAATCGGCACCATGCTGCCCGGCGCCCCGGCCGTCACGGCCTCTACGCTCAGCCAACCGCGCGGCGCCGGCAACGCCATCCTGGGTCGTTCCTCGGGCATCGCCCGCAGCAACTCATCGAGGCGCGCAAACGCACCACGCGCCTCCACTACCGCGCGCCAATTGGACAACAAATGCACGACCGGCTGCAGACTCTTGCCGCCCAGAATCGACGCCACGATCATCAGGCCGGCGTCGCCCATGCGGCCTTCGAGGAGCAGCCAGCACCCTATTCCAAGCAATGCGGAGGATGTGACCATCTGCACAGCCTTCGCAGTCGCCGACAGCCCTCCGGCATGATCGGACGCAATCGCCTGCTGGCGCAGGAATTCGTTTTGACGCTGCATCCAGCGCCGCCATATGCCGTCCAGCATTCCCATCGCCTCGATCACCTGCGCATTGCGAAAACTGTTACCCGCGTAATTCTGAGCTGCCACAGCGGACTTGTTGGCTAGGGCGAGGGGGGGTTGGGTACGCTGTTCCATGAGGAAGGCGAGCGTTGCCTGCATCACCCCGCCGAGGATAGTGAAGCTGCCGAGCAGCGGGTGGATCATGAACAACAGGGTCATCACCACTGGAATCAAGGGAAACTCCATCACCGCCACCAACGCCGGCGAGGAAACAAAGTCGCGCAGAACGCGTAAATCGGCTAGCGCCTGCTGGCTTGCGCTTTGTCCGCTACGCAGACTGGTCAAATACACCGCAGCAAATACCCGGCCAGCCAAGCGATCATCCAGCCACTCCCCGGCTTGACGCAGGATCCGCGCCCGCAACCATTCGAGAGTCTCCATGACCGCATATGCGCCGATCACGGCCAGCGTCAGCATCAGCAACGTCGTAAGACTACGGCTATCGACCACCCGACCATACACCTCCAGCATATAAATGGAAGGCGCAAGGGATAGCAGACCAACGATGACGCTCAACCCTAACGAAGGTAGAAAGAACCGTCGCAGCAAGCGAACCTCGGCACGCAATCCAGAAGCGGACGAATTCGTCTTCATTGGCTTCAATCGATGTTAGACAAGACAGCCCGCGGCACCGAGACCTTCCCCCTGCTGTCCTGGACAATGAGATATTCGGGCAAATCTCCAGGCATACCAGCCGCCGGCAATGCCCCGGATTTCCCCATCAGATCGCAATCCTCCCGAAAATGGAAATGCAAAACATAACCCCTGTCATCCCGCATCAACGAGATTTCGCGCAACCTGCCATTGCGAAAGCGATGATGTATCTCGGGAGAAATGTCGAGGCAGAAATGCATGCGCCCGTCGAGAGTAAAAAGTGACAGACTGTCCCCTTTCAAGCTCAGCGTGTGCCGATCGAAATAAACGGGCGATCGTGGAAGAAAACGCAACAGAGGTAGTTCCCCGGCCGGATTCCGCGTCACATTCCAGGGACTTTGCGGATGTTGATAGACGATCCTGGCCGCCCGGCAAACCGAATAAATCGCATTGCAAGCCATTTGGGAGCCCAGTTGAGGAAATCGCTGGCGGAGCTGGCGATAGGCCAGATGATGCAGCGCGACCCTATTCCAGCAACGATTCGCGCGCACGATCGGTGATAGATGATTGCAAGCTTCGGCAAAGAGCTCCTGCAAAGCACGCAGGCTTTTCTCCTGCTCCATTGAGACCCGCAACGGGAAAGCCACTGAATAATTCATATAGGAACGAATGCTAACCGCTTTCCTCCCTGAAAGCAACATCAGGGACTTCTATGCGAATCGTTCCGCCCGTTCGAAAAGCGGCGCGGCGGCGTCTTTTGCGGCGAGAATCGGCCAGCCTTCGATCGGCCAGTCGATGCCGAGCGTCGGGTCGTCCCAGCGGATGGTGCGCTCGAGCTCGGGCGCGTAGTAGTCGGTGGTCTTGTAGAGGAACTCGGCGGTGTCGGAGAGGGTGAGAAAGCCATGGGCGAAGCCGGGCGGGATCCAGAGTTGCTTTTTGTTGTCGGCGGAGAGGATTTCGCCGACCCAGCGTCCGAAGGTGGGCGAGGATTCGCGGATGTCGACGGCGACGTCGAAGACTGCGCCTTGCACGACGCGCACCAGCTTGCCTTGCGCTCTGGGTGGCAGTTGGTAGTGCAGGCCGCGCAGCACGCCTTTGACGCTTTTCGAGTGGTTGTCCTGCACGAAGTCGATGTCGAGGCCGGTGGCTTCACGAAAGGCTTTGCGGTTGTAGCTCTCGAAGAAAAAGCCGCGCGCATCATTGAAGACTTTCGGCTCGATGAGCAATACGTCGGGAATGGCGGTGCAAGTCACCTTCATGTCGGCACCCGTTCGTCGAGCAGCCGCAGAAGGTATTGACCGTAGCCGTTCTTCGCCAGCGGCTGGGCGAGGCGATGCAGTTGGTCGGCGTCGATCCAGCCCTGGCGCCAGGCGATTTCCTCGGGGCAGGCGACCTTGAGGCCCTGGCGCCTTTCGAGGGTGGCGATGAACTGGCCGGCTTCGAGCAACGAGTCGTGCGTGCCGGTGTCGAGCCAGGCATAGCCGCGCCCCATGATTTCGACGGCGAGCCGGCCCTGGGCGAGGTAGAGCCGGTTGAGGTCGGTGATTTCCAGCTCGCCGCGTGCCGAGGGTTTGAGCGTTCTGGCCAGCTCGACGACCTGGGCGTCATAGAAATAAAGCCCGGTCACCGCATGGCGCGAGCGCGGCTGGCGCGGTTTTTCTTCGATGCTGATGGCGCGGCCGGCGGCGTCGAATTCGACCACGCCATAGCGCTCGGGATCATGCACATGGTAGGCAAATACCGTGGCGCCTTCTCGTCGCCGACACGCGCGCGCGAGCAGGGCTTGCAGGTCATGGCCATAGAAGATGTTGTCGCCGAGCACCAGCGCATTGGGGTGGCCGGCAAGGAATCGTTCGCCGATCAGGAAGGCTTGCGCGAGGCCTTCCGGCTTGGGCTGGACGGCGTATTCGAGCCGCAGGCCCCATTGACTGCCATCACCGAGCAGTTGCCGGAAGCGCGGCGTGTCCTGCGGCGTCGAGATGATCAGGATTTCCCGGATGCCGGCGAGCATCAGCGTCGAGAGCGGGTAGTAGATCATCGGCTTGTCATAGACCGGCAGCAGTTGCTTGGAGACCGACAGCGTGGCCGGATGCAGCCGCGTGCCGGCGCCGCCGGCGAGGATGAGGCCTTTGCGATCTGGTTTCATCATGTCAGACGATGCTCATGCGCCGCGCGGTGGCGACGAGAATGGGAACGAAGGCATGGGCGGCTTCGAGGGCCGAAGCCAGAACGTGTGGGTCTTCGACGTATTCGTGGATCATCTGGTTGCGCAGTCTGCGCATGTCGAGCCAGCCTTGAGCATCGTCGATGAGGCCAAGCCGCTCGGCGCGATCGAGGTTTTCGATAAAGGTGGCCAGACGTTCGCCATGCGCCGCGAGATAAGCCGGCAGCAGTTTGTCCCCGGTGGTATCTTGCAGGCGATCAAAGCGGGACACGAAGGCTTCGACTCGTTCCGCCAGATCCTCATCGTCGTCAAGCGACCGGGCCCGTTCCACGGTGAAGGGCTGCGCGAACAATCGCCGGTCGGTGATTTCGAGGCGCGAACCGAACAGGCGTACAGTGGCATCATCGCCGGCTTGCTCGGCAACGATGGCGCGAATGGCGGCAATGTGTTCGGGTTCAAGACGCATGGTATGGACCTTCCGGCAATATCTGCATCATCACGTGTTCCAGCCCCTGCCGCCAGTCGGGGAGGCACAGGCCGAAAGTCTCGCGCAGTTTGCGCGTTTCGAGCCGGGAGTTGGCCGGGCGCCGGGCGGCGGTGGGATAGTCGGCGGTGGTGATGGGCTGGATGTCTTGCGGCCGGAGTTTGAGCGGCATGCCGGCATCTTGCGCCCAACGCACGATTTGCTGCGCATAGGCGTGCCAGGTGGTTTCGCCCGCGGCGGCGAGGTGATAGAGCCCATACGGAAAGTCGGCGCTGGCAAACCGGCACCCTCGCAGGTATTGGCCGAGGATTTGCGCGGTGACATCGGCGATCAGCGCGGCCGGGGTCGGCGCGCCATGCTGGTCGGAGACGACTTCGAGTGCGCTGCGTTCGGCAGCGAGCCTGAGGATGGTCTTGACGAAATTGCCGCCATGCGCGCCGAACACCCAGCTGGTGCGAAAGATCAAGTGCCGCGCGCCGCTGGCGATCAGCGCCCGTTCGCCGGCTTGCTTGCTGCGGCCATAGACGGAGAGCGGGTTTGGCACGTCTTCTTCGGTGTAGGGCGCGGGCTTTAGGCCATCGAAGACGTAATCGGTCGAATAATGCACGACGAGCGCATCGCATTTGGCTGCTTCCTCGCCGAGGAGGCCGGGCGCGGTGGCATTGATCGCGCAGGCTGCTTCGGGATCGGCTTCGGCCTTGTCCACCGCGGTGTAGGCGGCGGCATTGACGATGATCCGCGGCCGCACTTCTGCGACGAGGCGGCGGATCGCGTCGGGCCGCGCCAGGTCACATTGCGCCCGGCCCACGGCCACGAGCGTGCCCAGCGGGGCGAGCGCGCGCTGCAGCTCGAAACCGAGCTGGCCGTCCTTGCCGGTGAGGAGGATCTTCATGCGCCGGGTCCTCAAGCCGCTTCCAATTCAAGATGCACCCGCTGCCCCAGCCGGGCAGCGATATTGACCAGCGCATCGAGCGAAAAGTGCGAGATTCGCCCGCGCAGCAGATCGTTCATGCGCGGTTGGGTGATGCCGCAGCGCTTGGCCGCTTCGAGCTGCGTCCAGCCATTTTCGGCCACGATGCGTGAGATCTCGCGCATCAGATCGCAGCGTGCGCGCAGATTGGCTGCTTCTTCCGGTGTATCGGCCACCGCATCCCATACGCTGGCAAAAGCTTGACTTTCTGTATTCATGGCGCTGTCCTCTTCAATTGCGCGAAACGCTCTCTGGCCAGTTCGATATCGGCCCGTAGGGTTTGTTGCGTCTTTTTCTGAAAGGCATGCAACACATAAACCGCGTCGGCCATGCGCGCGAAATAAATCACGCGAAATGTGCCTGCTTCACTCCATACCCGCAATTCCTCGACACCCGGCCCGATCGTGGGCATGGGTTTGAAGTCATCGGGGTGCTCGCCACGCTGCACGCGGTCCAGCTGAAAACCCGCGTCCTGCCGTGCATCTTCGGGAAACGCGCGCAGGCGCTTGAGCGAATCGCCCAGGAAACGGATGGGCTTCATTTGCACAATATATCAATTTTGATATAGCTCGTGTGCGAATGAATGCAATGCAGCTTTCAAGCGCCGTACTGCCGACCGATCCACTCGCGATAGCCGCCGCTTTGCACGTGCTGCACCCAGTCGGGATGATCGAGATACCACGCGACGGTCTTCTCGATGCCGGTGGCGAAGGTCTCGGCGGGCTTCCAGCCCAGTTCGCGGGCGATTTT
>JBKBOI010000050.1:0-11050 GCA_046294935.1 Rhodocyclaceae bacterium | reverse complement strand
CGCATGCGCAGGAAAAGCGATCGGATATTCATGAGTCACCCTCTTTCCCGAATAGAGCAACGATTCTAGACCAAGCGTTCGGCGAATGCTTTGATGAGCGCCAGTGTGAAGACCGTGTAGGCGGCCGCGATCACATCGTCCATCATCACGCCCAGCCCGTTCTTGACCTTTTCGTCGAAATGGCGCGCCGGCGGCGGCTTGGTGACGTCGTAGAAACGAAACCAGAGAAAAGCGGCGAGCTGCCACGGCCAGCCCGTCGGCGTCATCAGCAGCACGGCCCAGAACGGCACGATCTCGTCCCAGACGATGCTGCCGTGATCGACCACGCCCAAGGCGCGGCCGGTGATCTCGCAGGCGGTGACCCCGAGCGCGAACGCCAGCAGCAGGAAAACCGCGCAGTCTGCGTCGGCGGGAAACAGCATGCGCAGCAGCGGATAAGTCAACCAGGCGAACAGCGTGCCGGCGGTACCCGGCGCCACGGGTGACAGGCCGCTGCCGAACCCGCAGGCGATCAGATGTGCCGGGTGGGAGAGCAGGAAGCCGGCGGGCGGAGCGGGTGCTTTGGCCATGGTGGTTCAGGCGAAGTGGTCGTAGCCGCGCTGTGCGATTTCGACGGGCTGGCCAGTGGCGTCGAAGACGGCGAGCCGGCCCGCCGGTCCGGCTTCGGTCTTGCCGATGCAAGTCAGCGGCAGATCGAGAGCCTCCGAAAGCTCGAGGATCGCTGCGTGATGCTCGGCTGACGCGGTAAATATCAGCTCATAGTCATCGCCGCCGGCCAGGTAGGCTTCACGTTCGAGGCCGGGAGGCGGCAATGCCGCGATATGCAAGGTAGCGGCCAGCCGCGAAGCCTCGAGCAGATGGCCAAGGTCGGCCAGCAGGCCGTCGGAAACGTCGATCGCTGCGGAGGCGATCCCGCGCAGCGCCAGACCCAGTTCCACGCGCGGCTGCGGGCGGTGCAGGGCGGCCAGGCAAACGGACAGCGCCGGTTCGGAGAGTTCGATGCGGCCCTGGAGATGAGCCAGACCCAACGCGGCGCGGCCCGGCATGCCAGAGACCCAGATTTCCTCGTAAAGATGGGCGCCGGAACGCAGCAGCGCTTGGCCGTGGGGCACTTCGCCGAAGATCGTGACGCAGAAATTGCGCGGGCCGCGGGTGGTGTCGCCACCGATCAGGTCGATGCCGAAAGCATCGGCGCAGGCAAATAGGCCGGTGGTGAATTTTTCCAGCCAGGCTTCGTTCGCGGTCGGCAGCGCGGCGGCGATCACGGCCCAGCGCGGTTGGGCGCCCATCGCTGCGATGTCCGAGACATTGACCGCGAGCGTCTTCCAGCCGAGATCCTCGGGCGCGTCGTCGGCGAAGAAATGGGTGCCAGCGACCAGCATGTCGGTGGAGATCACCAGTTCGCAGCCAGGGGAGGGACGCACGATGGCGGCATCGTCCCCTACACCGAGCACGGCATGACGTACCGGGCGGCGAAAGTAACGATCGATCAGGGTGAATTCGGAAGGCATCAGTGTTTGCCCCGGCCATTGCCGCGGGCTCTTTCGGGCTTGGTTCTCGCGGAGTTGAAGGTGACGATTTTCTCCCAATCGATCGCGCCATCGGGCGTGCAGTAATCGCGGATGAATTCGGCTGTGAAGCGGTTGGCGACCCTGGCGTATTCCCTGGCGGATTCCTCGTTTTTTTCCCTGGCGCGATGGCCGAGGGGTTCGATGATCTCCTGATACATCGCATCGTTTCCCGAAATCAGGCTCCAGAAAGATTGCCCGCACAGCTTGAGATAGTCGCCATGATCCTTGTCGCCGCGTCCGTAACAGCAGCCATTGACCGCTATGACATGATGGTGGCGACCGACGATTTTCTTGGCTTGGCGAAAATAGTCGCCAAGCTTCTTCATTTGACTGGAATTGGCCCAATTGGGGCCCGATTCGATGGCGACGAGATAACGCATGCCATCGCGTTCGAATTCGAGGTCGATGCCTTCCGCCGCCGACTTGTATCCACCATAGGTTTGCTGACAGACGAAGATGGCCAAGGATTCGAGGAATCCGCCGAAAATCGTCTCTTCCTGGGAGGACAGATGGGCATCCAGCAGTTGCTTGACCAGCTCGCTGGCGCTTTCGATGTTCTTTGCTTTGAAAAGGTAGGGATTCTTCCGGCGCAGCACTTCCCTGAGCTTCAGCCCGGCGAGGCGTTCCAGGCGCTTGCGATGGAAATCAGGAATGTTCTTCTCGATGAACTGACAAAGCAGTGCCGTGCTCGGTGACCTCATGGCATTCATCCCCAGCGAAGAGGCGATACTGATTGCCGTGAACATTTCGACGCGCCATTTCGCAATACTCGGCAAGTATGTCGATGCCTACGGAATTGCGGCCCAGAAGCGCGGCGGCTTCCAGAGTCGTGCCGGAACCGACGAACGGATCCAGCACCCAATCTCCTTCATCGGTGAACAGACGGATGAACCACTCCGGCAGGGCGCGGGGGAAAGCGGCGCTGTGGTTTTTGTTGCCGCATTCGGTGGAAAGGTGCAAGACATTGGTCGGGTAGGCCCATGAACGTTGCAGCCAGTTGGCGATGTTCTTGCCGAATCCGCTGCCGACACGTGAGTCGAAGCGTACGACATCGTTTCTGCCAAGGGATTTCAGCCGTGTCTTTGCCCAGTCTCCCATCGGCACCATGACGGCCTCTTGGTTCATCTTGAACTTGCGCGTCTTGGTGAAATGGAGACACCGTTCCCATGCATCGCGGAAGCGGTTGGGCCACTTGCCGGGATAGCAGTTGCGCTTGTGCCAGATGTATTCCTCTGTCCACAACCAACCCTGACGGCGCAAGGCAAGGATCAATTCGATCACATAGGTATGGCGCTCGCCGTTCTCGGCTTTCTCCTTGATGTTGAGGACGAAGGAGCCAGTCGGTTTGAGCACGCGCAGAAACTGCGCGGAGCGCGGCAGGAACCAATCGACGTAATCTTCTGGCTTGATGCCGCCATAGGTATGCTTGCGGCGATCCGCATAGGGCGGCGAAGTGACGATGAGATCGAAAAAATCATCCGCATAGCCCGCCAGGACTTCGCCGCAATCCCCTTGCAGGATTCTAGTTTCGCTGGCCATCGGCTTCCCAGAAGTTGGCCTTCGTTTCCAAAGGCCGTAATTGCTGCGCCAGCTTGTCGAGCACGCCATTGACGAACTTGTGTCCGTCGGTGCCACCGAAGGACTTGGCCAGCTCGATGGCCTCGTTGATGATGACCCGGTAAGGCGTTTCTGGATGGTCTCTGAGCTCGCAGGCGGCAAGCAGCAGGATGCTGCGCTCGATCGGCGAGACCTCGGCCCATGGGCGCGCGAGATGGGGTTCGAGCAAGACCTGCAGCGCCAGTGGGTCGGCGAGCACGCCGTCGAGCAGGCTGTCATAGAGTGGGCGGTGTGCCTTTTCGAAGCCGGCGACCGATTCGGCCTGGGCGACGATGGCGGCATGGTCTTGACCGCCGACCAGATGCTGATAGAGGCCCTGGACGACGAACTCACGCGCGCGGTGGCGCGGGCTGGCCGGCGCTCTCTTTGCTTTGGCGGGATGCGCTTGTTCTGCGCTCACTTCAGCACCTTCATCAGATTGGCCATCTCGATGGCGCATTGCGCCGCTTCGAGACCCTTCTGGAACATCCGCACCTCGGCTTGTTCCTCGTTCTCGACCGTCAGCACGGCATTCGCGATCGGGATGCCGGTGGCGAGCTGGACATCGGTGATGCCACGCGCGGATTCGTTGGCGACGACTTCGAAGTGATAGGTCTCGCCGCGGATCACGCAGCCAATGGCCACCAGCGCGGCGAACTCGCCCGTCCGCGCCATCGTCTGCAAGGCAAGCGGGATTTCCAGCGCCCCCGGAACGGTGACCAGCGTGACATCGGCAACGCCGAGGCGGCGCAGTTCATGGCAGCAACCGGAGAGCAAGCCTTCGCCGATGGCCTTGTTGAAGCGCGCCATGACGATGCCGATCGACAGTCCGGCGCCGGAGAGATTCGGTTCGATCTCGCGCAATGCCTCGCAACGGGCAGGGCGCGGGGCCGAGGTGGAGGGGGTGGGGGTGAAGCTCATGGGCGGCTCCAAAAAACCAAGGGACGGATTCTACCCGCCCTCTCAAGCCGCCAGCCGCTCGCGCAAGGTCTGGAAATCCCCTTCGAGGCGAGTGAGGCGTTCGCCGATGTCGATCACCTCGCGCTGATAGACGACTTTGCTGTTGAGCTCGTCGATGCGCGCCGCCAGAGCGTCGAAGCGACGGACCTGCTCACGCTCCAGGATGCGCATCTCGGCATGTGCTTCATCGAAGCGGCGCACCGTGTCGCGTTGCCACTCGTCGAGCTTGGCATGGACCTCATCGAAGCGGCGCAGCATGTCAGCCTGTATTCCTTCGAAGCGGTGCAGCACGTCGGCCTGCAAGGTGTCGAACTTTGCCTGCATTGCGTCGAAACGCCGCAGCATGTCGGATTGGAGGGTGTCGAGCTTGGCGTTGGTGTCGTCGATCCGCTTATTGGTATCGTCGATCCGTTTGTTCGTCTCATCGATGCGCTTGTTGATTTCATCGATGCGGTTATTCGAGTCATCGATGCGCTTGTTGATTTCATCGATGCGGCGGTTTTGATCGATGAGGTGGGCATCGATCGAGCTGAGCCGCTCGCGCATCATCTGACTTTCAAGCCGGATCGCATCGAGCTCGGGGAGCAAGAATTCCTTGATTTTGTCGACGACGTCCATGAGGGCTTTCCTCCGCTTGCCAGCATATCATGCTGGCGCTCGTTTGGCCAAACGTCCCGCCGCGCGGGAAGCGAAACCCTCCGCGCGGCGGCAATTTTCGGCGAGAAGACGGTTTTGCCGTCCCACTCGCCATTGCCTCGGCGAGCCGTATCGCGGGGTCAGGGCGAACGATGCTTCGCCCGCTTGCCAGCGCCGAGTGACGCTTTTTTCCCGTCAGTCGGTTTGCTCCGGCATCAAATAACCGCAGACCTCGAGGCCGAAGCCGGCCATCGAGGGCATCTTCCTTGGGTTGGCCAGAAGGCGCATCTTGCCGACGTTCAGCTCGCGCAGGATCTGTGCGCCGATGCCATACAGACGCGGATCCCATTTCTGGGCCGGGCGGGGGGCCTCGCTTTGCAAGGCCTGGAGCAGATCGGCGCCCGTTTCGTTCCGGTGCAGCAGCACGATCGCGCCAGCGGGCGCCTTGCCGATGATTTGCATCGCTTGATCGATGGTGAAGCTATGGCGGCGGTTCTTGCAGTCGAGGAAATCGAGCACCGAGACAGGCTCGTGCACCCGCACCAGCGTTTCGACCTCCGGGCGGAGCTCGCCGCGCGTCAGGGCGAGATGCACATCATCGCTGGTCAGATCGCGGAAGGCGCGCAGCCGGAAAGACCCGTGCGTGCAGATCACTTCCTTGTCGGCGACGCATTCGACGAGCTTTTCGTTCTCCGAGCGGTAGTGGATCAGGTCGCGGATGGTGCCGATCTTGAGCCCGTGTTTCGCCGCGAACTCGATGAGCTGCGGCAGGCGTGCCATCGAGCCGTCTTCGTTCATGATCTCGCAGATCACCGCGGCGGGCTCGCAGCCAGCCATCTGGGCGAGATCGCAGCCGGCCTCGGTGTGGCCCGCGCGCACCAAGACCCCTCCTTTCTGCGCCATCAGCGGAAAGACGTGGCCCGGCTGGACGAGGTCGGAAGGTTTGGCGTGCTTGGCGACCGCGACGCGGATCGTGCGCGCCCGGTCATGGGCCGAGATGCCGGTGGTGACCCCTTCGGCGGCCTCGATCGAAACGGTGAAGGCGGTGCCGTGCGGCGTCTTGTTGTCGCGCACCATCAGCGGCAGGTCGAGCTGACGGCAGCGTTCCTCGGTCAGCGTGAGACAAACCAGACCGCGTGCATGCGTGACCATGAAGTTGATCGCTTCGGGGGTTACGAATTCGGCGGCGAGGACGAGATCGCCCTCGTTTTCGCGGTCTTCCTCGTCGACGAGGATGACCATCCTGCCGGCGCGGATCTCGGCGACGATGTCCTGGATGGGGCTGATGCTCACTTGGGTCTGCTCCTTGGAGGAAGACGGGCATTCTACGCCGGCACCGGAAACTCGGCGCTGGCGAGACGGCATGGTGGGACGCTGGCCCCGGTCGGAGCGATGCTAGACCCCCGATCGAGACTTTCACGGCGCGTATCCGCGCTCGTTTCCTCTGGCAGTTCATAGTGGAAAACTATCGATAAGATCGCAACAATCAATTGGAGCGATGCTGCAGCCGCACATACAATTTCCCTCGTCGCGCTGGTCGAGGCGCACGAGATTTCCCCTTCACAACGCAACCAACCAAGGAGAGCAACATGTCTTTGATCAACACCACCCTCAAACCCTTCAAGGCGCAGGCCTACCACAACGGCAAGTTCGTCGAGATCACCGATGCCGACGTCAAGGGCAAGTGGTCGGTCTTCTTCTTCTATCCGGCCGACTTCACCTTCGTCTGCCCGACCGAACTGGGCGACATGGCCGACCTGTATCCCGAATTCCAGAAGATCGGTGTCGAGGTCTATGCCGTGTCGACCGACACCCACTTCGTGCATAAGGCTTGGGCCGATGCGTCCGAAACCATCCGCAAGATCAAGTACCCGATGATCGGCGACCCGACCGGCACGATTTCCCGCAACTTCGACGTGATGATCGAGGAAGAGGGCCTGGCGCTGCGCGGCACTTTCGTGATGAACCCGCAAGGCGTGATCAAGGTCATCGAAATCCATGATCTCGGCATCGGCCGCGATGCGTCCGAGCTGCTGCGTAAAGTGAAGGCCGCGCAATACATCGAGGCGCATCCGGGCGAAGTCTGCCCCGCCAAGTGGAAGGAAGGCGATGCGACGCTGAAGCCCTCCCTCGACCTGGTCGGCAAGATCTAAGCAGGCCGCATTTCGCCACACTCGTCCCGGCACAGCCGGGGCGGATGGCAGCGGCAAGCATCCCGCCGGCTGTTTCCCTCTGCCATCCTTGCTCGAGGAATACCCATCATGCTCGACGATGCCATCAAGGCCCAGTTGGCCGCCTACCTCGAACGTCTGGTCGATCCGATCGAACTCGTCGCTTCCCCCGACGCAAGCGATGCCTCGCGCCAGATCAGCGAATTGCTGCACGAGATCGCCGCGCTCTCGCCCAAGGTCGGCGTGCGCGAGGATGGTGACTTCGACCGCCGCCCCTCGTTCTCGATCGGCAAGCCGGGCGAAGCGCCCCGCATCCACTTCGCCGGCCTGCCGATGGGCCACGAATTCACCTCGTTGGTGCTGGCACTCCTGCAAGCGAGCGGCTATCCGCCCAAGGTCGAGGCGGCGACGATCGAGCAAATCAAGAGCTTGCGCGGCACGTTCAAGTTCGAGACTTTCGTCTCGCTCTCCTGTCACAACTGCCCGGACGTGGTGCAGGCGCTGAACCTGATGGCGGTGCTCAATCCCGGCATCGAACACACGATGGTCGATGGCGCGCTGTTCCAGGAGGAAGTCGAGGCGCGCCAGATCATGGCCGTGCCGGTCGTCTATCTCAATGGCGAGGTGTTCGGCAGCGGCCGCATGACGCTCGAAGAAATCGTTGCCAAGCTCGATGCCGGCGCCGCGGCGCGCGCCGCAGAGGAAATCGCTGCCAAGGAGCCCTTCGACGTGCTCGTCGTCGGCGGTGGGCCCGCGGGTGCCGCTGCGGCGATCTATGCGGCCAGGAAGGGCATCCGCACCGGCGTGGTGGCCGAGCGCTTCGGCGGCCAGGTGCTCGATACGCTGGCGATCGAGAACTTCATTTCCGTCAAGCACACCGAAGGGCCGCAGCTCGCTGTCGCGCTCGAGCAGCACGTCAGGGAATACGCCGTCGACATCATGAACGTGCAACGCGCCGTCGAACTCGTGCCGGGCGAAAAGCTGCATGCAATCCGCCTCGCATCCGGCGCGACGCTGAAGGCGAAGACCGTGATCCTCGCCACCGGCGCGCGCTGGCGCGAACTCAAGGTGTCGGGTGAGGCGGACTACAAGGCCAAGGGTGTGTGCTTCTGCCCGCATTGCGATGGGCCGCTGTTCAAGGGCAAGCGCGTTGCGGTGATCGGCGGCGGCAATTCGGGCGTCGAGGCGGCGATCGATCTGGCGGGCATCGTCGGTCATGTGACGCTGCTCGAATTCGATGGCAAGCTGCGCGCCGACGCGGTGCTGCAGGACAAGCTGAATAGCCTTGCCAACGTCACCGTGATCAAGAGCGCGCAGACCACCGAAGTCGTCGGCGACGGCCACAAGGTCACCGGGCTCGTCTATACCGACCGCATTACGGGTGAGAGCCACCGCCTCGAGCTCGAAGGCATTTTCGTGCAGATCGGCTTGCTGCCGAACACCGACTGGCTCAAGGGCGTCGTGGCGATGAACCGCTTCGGCGAGATCGAGATCGATGCGCGCGGCGCGACATCGGTGCCCGGCGTATTCGCCGCAGGCGATTGCACCACGGTGCCCTACAAGCAGATCATCATCGCGATGGGCGAAGGCGCCAAAGCAGCGCTATCGGCATTCGATCACCTGATCCGGCACGCGCAGTGAGCAAGACGGCGGGGTGCCGTCTTGCCAGCGCCGAGTCTCAAGGCCGAATGACGGCCCAGCCCTGGCGCTGTTTCTCGATCAGCTCGACGACGCCGGCCTTGACGAAGCCGATGCCGGCGTGCATGTCATCGGCAGTGAGCTTGCGTGCCTTCATCGTGTTCTGGCACATCAGCACCTTCACGCCGCTCGCCAGCGTTTCGTCGACGCGGTTGGCCAGTTGCGAGTCGAACTTGAGCAGGCCGACGCCATTGCCGAAGACGACCAGCTCGACATCGACCTTGTCCTTGCCGTATTCGGCCTGGATGTTTTTCACGACATTGAGCGCCTGGTTCCAGGTGGCGACGCTGTCATCGCTGACTTGAACGACGACTCCCGTTTTGGTGCTTTGGGCGAGCGCAGGGCAGGTCCAGGCAAACCACAGGAGCAGCAGGGGCATCAAAACTTTCTTTGTCATGGTGTTCTCTCCATCGGAGTTGGGGGGCAACGGTAAGACGGCGCGAGACGAAGGATTATTCCCCTGCGCGCCCCAGGCGGGCGGGAGAAAGCAAAGCGCTATAATCCACCGCCATGTCTGCCAAATCCAACGATATCAAGTCGCATCTCGTCGCGCTGCTCGATGCGGCGCTCGCCAGCGTCGCCCCCGGCATAGGCGCGGAAATCCAGCTCGAACGGCCGCGCGATCCCGCCCATGGCGATTTCTCCAGCAACCTCGCGCTACAGATCGCCAAGGAGCTGAAAGAGAACCCGCGCAAGATCGCCGAGCGGCTGGCTCGCGAACTGCCGCATTCGCCTTGGCTGCTGAAGGCCGAAGCCGCCGGCGCCGGTTTCATCAATTTCTGGCTCGCCCCGGCGGCGAAGACGGCCGTGGTGCGCAGCGTGCTCGCGCAAGGCGAGAATTTCGGCCGCGGCGCGAAAAAGCCCGGCAAGATCCAGGTCGAGTTCGTCTCGGCGAACCCAACCGGCCCGCTGCACGTCGGCCACGGCCGTGGCGCGGCCTATGGTGCCAGCCTCGCCAATCTGCTGGCCTTTGCAGGCCATGAGGTCTGCCGCGAGTTCTATGTCAATGACGCCGGCCGGCAGATGGACATCCTCGCCCTCTCGACCTGGCTGCGCTATCTGGAAATCTTCGGCGAGGCCGTGCCGTTCCCGCCCAATGCCTATCAGGGCGATTACGTGCGTGCCATGGCGCGGCAGATCAAGGATGCGCATGGCGATCGCTACGTCCATCCGGCTGCCGCGGTGCTCGCCTGTGTGCCGCCGCTCGAAGCCGATGCCGAAGCGCATCTCGACGGCCTGATCGCGGTCGCGAAAGATCTGCTCGGCGAGGACTGGAACTACATCCATCAGCATGCGCTTGCCGAACAGCTCGCCGACTGCCGCGCCGATCTCGAGGAATACGGCGTGCATTACGACTGCTGGTTCTCGGAAAAGAGCCTCTACGACACTGGCATGGTGGCGCAGGCGGTCGCCGAGCTGGAAAAGCGCGGCCACATCTACGAGCAAGACGGCGCCAAGTGGTTCCGCTCGTCACATTTCGGCGACGAGAAGGATCGCGTCGTGCAGCGCGAGAACGGGCAATACACCTATTTCGCCTCCGACATCGCCTATCACCGTAACAAGTTCGCGCGCGGGTTTTCGCGTGTCATCGATGTCTGGGGCGCCGACCACCATGGCTACGTCGCGCGTGTCAAGGGCGCATTGCAGGCGCTCGGCCTTCCTGCCGATGCGCTCGAAGTGGCGCTGGTGCAGTTCGTCAGTCTCTATCGTGGCAGCGCGAAGGTGGCGATGAGCACGCGCGCCGGCTCCTACATCACGCTGCGCGAGCTGCGCGAAGAGGTGGGCAACGACGCCTGCCGCTTCTTCTATCTGTTGAGCAAGCAGGACAAGCCGCTCGATTTCGATCTCGAGCTGGCCAAGAGCCAGTCGAACGACAATCCGGTCTATTACGTGCAATACGCCCATGCACGCATCATGAGCGTACTCAAGCAATGGGGCGGGGATCCCGCCACGCTGGCGGGCGCCGATCTGGCGCCGCTCTCCAGTGAGCGTGAGCTCGCGCTGGCGGCGAAGCTGAGCGAGTTTCCTGAACTGATCGAAACCGCCGCGCGCGAGAGGGCGCCGCATGCGCTCGTCTTCTGGCTGCGCGAGCTGGCCGCCGAGTTCCATGCCTGGTACAATGCCGAGCGCTTGCTGGTCGAGGATGACGCGCGAAAGCGGGCGCGGCTGGCGTTGGCGGTGGCGGTGCGCCAGGTGATCGCCAATGGCTTGCGCATCCTTGGCGTTTCCGCGCCGGATGCAATGTAACGGTCGGCGCTGGCGGGACGGCACATGATCAGTGGGAAAGACGAAACGGGATCGGCGAAGAAGGGCGGGCCGCAACGCGGCGGCACGCTGATTGGGCTGATGCTCGGCATCCTCGTCGGGGTGCTGATCTCGTTCGGCGTGGTCTGGTATCTGAACAAGACGCCTCTGCCA
>JBKBOI010000049.1:0-11137 GCA_046294935.1 Rhodocyclaceae bacterium | reverse complement strand
AGCCAGCAATCTCTGGTCGGCAATGTCGCTGCTTTGGCTGACCAGGATTTGCCGGAGCCGAGCGTGCAAGGCAGCGGCACGCGGCGAGATCAGGAGCATGTGATGGAGAACGAAGATCTGGCTGCGCACCAGGATGCGCAGACGTTTCCTGACGGCGCTCGATAGATCATCGAAGGCGCGCGCCCCGAAGAAACCGATATCGGCACTGCCGTTGAGCACTTCCTTGGCGACGACGACGTAATTGTCGCAATGCTCGAGTTGCGCCGGATCGACCGTCAGGTCGGCCGGCTCGAGCATGATCTTGCAAATCATGTCGACTTCCGGGTCGCCGGCGCTGGCAAAGCGCAGACCTGGGCCGAGGTCTTCGATTTTCGTCCACGGCGCATTCTCCGCAGCGGCGATCACGGCTTCGTCGGACTGGCTTTGCGGCTTGGCAACCGGCAAGAAGCCCTTCTCGCGCAACAGGAGCGCGGCATCATAGGGATTGGCATAGATCAGATCGATCTCGTCACGACGTAGTGCTTGCCGGCATTCCTCGAAATCTTCGAAGACGCGGAAATGACAAGGTCGCTCGAGCCGCTTTTGCAACCAGACATTGAAGGTGAACCAGCCAGGCAGATACTTGAGATTGACGTCCGGACTGATCGTCAGTTGCAACACGAAATTTTCCGCCTGAGTCATTTTCGACCTCGCTCTTCGGCAAGGAGACGGGCATAGAGGGCGGCGATTTCATCGATCTTGCTGCGCGAGGGCTTGCGACGTACCGAGGTATAGCTGACGATCTTGCCATCGCGCACGTTCGGCACGACGGTCGCGACACCCAATAAAAGGCTCCGTCCTTGCGCAGGTTCTTGACATAGCCGTGCCATTTGCGTCCTTGAGTGATCGTGTCCCAAAGGTCTTTGAAACCGGCCTTGGGCATGTCCGGATGACGCAGGATGTAATGCTGCTGGCCGATCAATTCGTCGGCGCCGTAACCGGACATGTAAACGAAAGATTCGTTGGCATGGGTGATCACACCGGTAGGATCGGTGCGCGAGACGATCAGCTTGCCGTCGGGAAACGGTTCTTCGCGCTCGGTGACCAGCACGCGTCGCTTGAAGCCGTCGAAATAGGTGAGCTCGTATTCCTGATACGGCAGACCGCCCACGTCATCGGGCATCATGTCTCTCATGGCCGACCTTTACAGCAACTTGGCGACGCTTTCGGCTGCCCGTTTGGCATCGAGGAAGATCAGTCCCAGTTTGGCGCCCGCACGGGCGACGACGGATAGCACGGCATCCTCGCCGGCATGGATCATCAGGATGTAGCCATCCTTGCCCTTCACCATGACCTGTTCGAGCGCACCACAACCCAGTTCACCGGAACTGCGGTCGCCGAGCACCAGCATCGCCGCGTTCATCGCGCCGACGCGGTCCTCGTCGAGATTGGCTGGCAACAGGCTGCGATCATCAGGCCATCGGTCGAGACGACGGCGGAGCCGATGATATCGGCCGAACTGCCATTGAGATCGCTCAGCACGGCACGCAGCATTTCTTCGCGCATTATGAAACTCCTTCGTTAGAGGGAAGTGAAATCGAGGGCGGCATAGCGGCGCGACAGCCACCATACCAGATCGGCAAAAGCCTGGCGTTCGAACGCCGGGCAGCCGGCGATCGCCAGCACGAACTTCTGGCTACCGAGGTGCATTGGCCAGAAGCCGATCTGGCTGTTGCCGGCGGCATCGACGGCGGCCAAGCCGCCGGTGGCGAGTCGCAGATTGTTGTTCAGCAAGGCCGCATGGCGCGCCAGCAAGGTGGCCGTCGCCGCGGCCAAGGCGGCAAGCTCTTCGACAACCTCATGATTGAAGCCGTTGTTGGCGAGATAAAAGCCTTGCGCATCGCACAACACCGCCTTGCCGGTGCTGGACAGCTCGCCGAGCAGGCGCGGAACGTCGCGTTCCATGTTGAGTTCGGGAGCTTCACGCCTTTTTTCGCTGCCGGTCAGCCAGCCAAGCTCCTGCAAGCGGTAAAGCAGCTCGATCAGATCGTTCTTGCTGCCATCGCCAGCCAACTCCGCCAGGGTTTCATCGTCCAATTGCACTGTGGCGGGGAGCGCGAGCAAACGGCCCAGTAGCGCTCGCGCGGCATCGTCCTGATTGCCGCTGACGGCCCGGTAGGCCCCGGCCGGCGTGACATTCACATAGACCCTTGGGTTGAGGGTGTATTCAGACATGATCGATCCAGTAGTCGTCGATTGGCGCAAGGAGTCTGTCTGTCATGATGCCATGGACAGGGAGGATATGGTTCGAGAAAAGGCGGGTTCGAGGGTCACAATTCATAATCCTGCACCCCTGGATCGATCGTCACCAACAACGCCTGGATCAGCATTGCCACATCCGCTTTGCTGCGGGCATCGATTTCGAACACCGGCGGCTTGATTTTCGGCTCGCGCGCTTCGTCGAGCAGGAAGCGGTAATAACTTTCGAGGTCGCGTGGCTGGTCGAGCGTCATGAAATTGACGCCGATGACGATTTTAGCCGCGCTGCCCACGGCAGCGGCGCACCATTTCAGATAGAAGGCCAGATCATCGAGCGGCGAGGGACGCGAATCGTCGATCAGGATCACGACGCCGAGGACGCCTTTCTTGAGAATGTCCCACATGAAATCGAAGCGCTCCTGTCCGGGCGCCCCATAGAGATGGACACGCTCGTTCGGACCGATGTTCATGATGCCGTAATCGAAGGCGACGGTCGTCTTCTCTTTTTTCGAGCGGGTCATGTCCGAGGCGACCTGATCGGTGCCGATGACCGGTACATCGCTCAAGGCGCCGATCGCCGTCGTTTTGCCTGCGCCGACCGGGCCGATGAACAGGATCTTGTGATTGCGTACGTGCTGACGCGGCACATAGGGCACGATGGTCGAAGTCACCGGGCCGATGGCTCTACCGGTTTCGAGGCGGGCGAGCACCGCGCTGGCGCTGGAGGGCCGCTCCTCGGGTCGCAAGGCCAGCAGCTTGTCGATGATTTCGAGGAACTCGGTCGACTAGCGACCTGCCGCGACCCTCGTCAAGGGCGGCATCGGGTCGGCAAGCCCCTGCTCTACCGCAAGCAAGCGGGTTTTCGCATCCACTGGACGCTTGCCGGTGATACAGCGCCGCAAGGTGGCACCGAGCGCGTATAGATCCGACCAGGGGCCTTGCACGCCCCCTACCTCGTATTGCTCGATTGGCGCATAACCTGGCGTCAGCGCGCAAAATCCGTAAGTCGTGGCGGCGCCGAATTCGAGTTTCGCCGCGCCGAAATCGATCAGCAATGGCACGCCGTCATGGCGGATATAGATGTTGCCGGGCTTGATGTCGCGGTGGAGATATTTCTGCGCATGGATGGCGCGCAGCCCTTCCAGCAAGGGCACGAAAATACCACGCAGCCAGGATTCGTCGAAGCCCTCTTTGCGGCTGCGCGCCAGTGCCGCCAGGGTCGTCCCCTCCTCGTAATCCATCACGTAATAAGCCGTGCCATGCGCGTTGAAATAGCGGGAAATGCGCACGATGTTCGGATGCTTGAGCTGGGCGAGGATGCGAGCCTCGCTGACGAAGGCCTCGAGACCGAAACGATAAAGTTCCTCGTCGCTTCCCGTCTTCAAAACGACGTCTTCGCCCTTGCGGAGGGCCAGATCGGCCGGAAAAAACTCCTTGATGGCGACCGCAACGTCGAGATGGGTATCCAACCCACGATAGGTGATGCCGAAGGCGCCCTCCCCCAGCACTCCCTCGATACGGTACTCGTGCAGCTTCGTGCCTGGCGGCAAAGCATGGGTGGCTTGCGTCATCGTCCCATCAGCCCCTTCAGGTAATGCATGAGGCGTCCCAGAAATAGTCTTTCACCATGCGCTGGCGGTGCCGGCGGAGGCTCGATCAGATGATCCGCCGCACGCTTGGCGACGTCGAGCAGGCCAATCGCATGGCAGCAGGCACAAAAGGCGAACACATGGCGTTGCGGAATCTTCAGGGCTTCGGCCAGCCGACTCATGCTCATCGGCTGCTCGTTCAGCAACGCCGCGATGCGCATTGCGTCGGGCAGGGCCAGCAAGCGGGTCAGGTTGGGCCAGTGACGCAGATAGACGCGCTGATTGGGATGCAGTCCCACGGGCAAACGACCACGATAGGTCCAGGCAGCGACTTTCCAGATCAACACGTCTGGACGCACCGCCGCCAGCCCCGGCCGAGGCACGTTGTGAGCCGGAAGCTTGTCGAGAATCAGGGTATTTTCGGCAAACACGGCCTGACTCAAACGCTGCAGGACATTGTCGCCCACCGGCACGGCCACGGCACCCCGCGGATGGAAAATCGCCAGCGTGCTTTCCTTGTAGCGGACGGCGACCGGTTGATTACCCGTCTTTGCCTGGGTGAGCGCGGTTTGCAGTGTGGCGAGCAGGCGGCCCTCGAGCGGGAGAAACAACCGTGAAACCTGGGTTTCATCATTGCAATCGATGTCCTTGGCCGTCCCGCAGACGGCTGAATGATCCTCGATGGAAGCGCCGGCAGACGGCTCCTTCGTCGCTGGTACGGCCTGATGCAAGCGCAGAGTGATGGTTCTTCGCGTCGCATCTTCCTCTTCCTCCTGCGCAGGCGCCGCGCTGGAAGCCGAGGCTGGGGCCGATGCCGACATGTCGGTCGCCATGGCCTGGGCAGGCTTGCTCACCGCGTCCTGATCGAGCCGTTCCCCCACCTGCCGGATCGCTGCGATCAATTGTTCGATCTTGATCGGCTTGGCGATCGTCGCGGCGACGCCTTCGAGCTCGATGGCCGCTGCGGAAACGGCGATGGCAGGACGGCGAGGATGCTTCTCATGATAGCTGCGCCAAAGCTCCTTGGCTCCGACACCATCGGCGTCGATGATCACGAGGTCCGGCTCGCCCTTTTCGGAAAGGCTGGCGACTTCCTTCGCCGGGCCGGCGAACGCCATCGCAAAGGTATTGCGCATTCGCTCATTGACGCCCAGCAAGGCGACCTTCAATGGCAAAGCAACGGGTTTCATGCCGATCGGGCGAGACTGGCGGCAGTGGCTTCCCAAAGCGGCCTGACCGATTCGGGCAAGGGTTCGAGTTGCGCGCGCAAGGCAGCGAAGGCGCGGTAATCATGCGCACGTCGATAGATGTCGAGCAGAATTCGTGTCACGCCGACATCGCCCGGCGAGGTTCTGAGGTGGCTTTCGAGCAGGCCACACGCTTCTTCGACTTGTCCGTTTTCCAGACATGAGAGGGCTTCCGTCAGAATCGCAGCCTTTCCGCTTGCCGTCGGGCGCGCAACCCACCTCTTCCCGGCCAGCCGGGTCACGATCGCCGTTTTCGCTTGCCGGGGAGTGGTCGAGGAGGATTCGCGCAGGCCTGCCAAGGTTTCGGCATCCAGCAACGGCTCGCAAAGCTCGAGCAGATGAGCGCGAAGCCCCGCCCCTTTGCCTCCCAGCACACGAAACAGGTCTTGCAGCGCATCCGCGACGACGTCACTGCGCCGATGGGCCCGGGCGAGCAGGATGCGCCGGACATGCGCGAGCAGGTCGGTCGGCCGTCGAGCGATCCGATGCTCGAGGAAATCGAGGTAGCGCTCGGCATGAATTGCAGAAGGCAGCATCGGGCAAAGCTTGCCAAGAGGATCGAAAAACGCGGGCTGCCATTCCTCGATTGGCGCATGGCAGGTCTCTGGCACACGCTTGCGAACGAAGGGGGTGGTCATGAGCAAAGTATAAGCAAGACCTTTTCGTCTCTGGGGTAATGAATTCCTTCATCTTGCCCCTGCCCGTTGCAAAAACTCGACGATCTGGACGTGATTCGCTTTGCGGGCCATATCGAGCGCCGTACCTTCGTCGCGATCGATCGCGTCGAGCTTCGCGCCGGCGCCAACGAGCAGGCGCACCATCTCCAGATGGCCGCGTTTGGCTGCCAGCATCAAGGCGGTGGAACCGTTCGGGGCGACGGCATTCACTTGCGCGCCAGCCGCGATGAGCAGTGCGGCAATCTGCGGCCTGTTTTCGAAGGCGGCATAATGCAGCGCCGTCCAGCCGGGAGTATTCGGATCGGCCTTGTGAACGAGCAGCAGCTTGGCGAACGCTTCATGCCCGTTCAAGGTGGCAAGCATCAGCGCGGTGTCTCCATAGCGGTTGCGGCGATTCGGATTGGCACGATTGTCGAGCAGGAAGCGCGCGAGCTCCAGATTGTTGCCACGGGCGGCGATCATCAACAGCGTGTTGCCGTGCGCATCGGTGGTATTGACATCCATGCCGCGCTGCAACAGGTCGATCACCTTATGGGTTTCCCCCTGTTCGGCCGCGAACAGAATGTCCTCATATACGCCGGCTTGGGCAGTGTAGGTGATCAGGGCGTTGGCCAGTAGCAGGATCAGATGCTTTTTCATCACTCAAATCTTCTTCGTCGCCAGATGGAAAAGACGGAAAAAATTATCGGTCGTCGCTGCGGCCACCGTTCCCAGCGATACCTGCCGCAGTCGGGCAATCTCCTCGGCCACGTAACGCACATGAGCCGGCTGATTCACTTTGCCCCGATGGGGCACGGGCGCAAGATACGGTGAATCGGTCTCGACCAGCAAGCGATCGAGAGGTACGATCTTCGCGACTTCTTTGAGCTCGATCGCATTCTTGAATGTGACGATGCCGGAGAAGGAGATGTGAAACCCGAGGTCGAGCGCCGCCCGGGCGATCTTGGCGCTTTCGGTAAAGCAGTGGAACACACCACCGACCGCTTCGGCCCCCTCCTCCTTCAGTAGGCGCAGGGTATCGGCCGCGGCCGATCGCGTGTGGATGATCAATGGCTTGCCACAAGCTTTCGCCGCGCGGATGTGGGTGCGAAAGCGCTCGCGTTGCCATTCCAGGTCGCCTTTCAGACGATAATAATCGAGTCCGGTTTCGCCAATTGCCACGACCTTTGCTTCTTTCGACAAATCGATGAGGGTCTCGATTGTTGGCTCTTGCGCTGGAGATTCCGTATCCGGATGCACTCCGACGGCGGCGAAAAGATTGGGCGCTGAGCGAACGAGTTCGAGCATCGCCGGAAACCGTTCGAGCGTCACCCCGGCGCACAGTGCCCACCCCACCCCCGCCTGTGCCATGGCGGCCAGCACGTGATCGAGATTGCCCGCAAGCTCGGGAAAATCGAGATGGCAATGAGAATCGACGAGGAGCGGATTCATGCGTTGAGAGGCCTGAGCGCGCGTATGCAGAGATCTTCGAGAAAGAGTTTCGGGTTGAGCGGATGATTGGCCCAGGCGCGCAATCGGTCGACTTGTCGCTGGGCCCGCAACAGCGCCGGCAGCGAGACTTTCTTGGCGAGAGGGATCAGCGCCTGATCGTCGAAATAACGCGGAGCAATCCCCACCTGGCGCAGGCCGAGATCGTGGAGCCACTTTTGCACCGTCACGACCAGGTCTTCCATACCCAAAGCTGCATGAGCCTTGACGAGGCTCTCCCAGCGCGCTGCGAGTGCCAGGGGATCTCCGGGTCGTTGCAGGTCGCCAATCAGCGATTCGAGCGCCTTCAGTTTGCCGTTTCGGGCGGCATCGGCCAATGCAAGGGGCGCATGGCCAAAGAAAGGCAGCCAGCGAGCCTCGATGGCGAGGTTCTGCTCTGCCAGCCAACGTCGACTCCGTTCCGCGGATGGCAGCCCGAACATGATGCGGCGCGAGCGGCTCAAAAGTGTTGGCAACAGATTGCGCCAGCGATGAGAAATCATTATGAAATAGAATGATGGAGAAGGTTCTTCAAGTATCTTGAGAAGTGAGTTCGCGACGATCGGGTTCATCGCCTCGGCCGGATCGATCAGGCAGACGCGCGCCCCCCCGCGATGGCCGCCGACGTGAAAGAAGTCTTCCAGCTCGCGGACCTGCTGAATGCGGATCTGGCGGCTCGCCTTTCTTTTTTCACCTTCCTGGGCCTCTTCGCGTTCTTCGGATTCGCCATCGGCTTCGGGCTGCAATACGCGGTAGTCCGGATGCTGACCATTGGCCAGCATCAGGCAGGAGGGGCATCGACCGCAAGCAGTTTCATGGGCGCGGACAGAGGCCTCGCAAAGTAGTCGGGCGGCCAAGGCTTCTGCCAATTGCCGTTTCCCCACCCCAGCCGGACCGGCAAACAGAAGAGCGTGCGGCAAGCGCACCCCCTCGGCGGTCAAATCCTTCCATATTTCATCATTTAGTATCATATTCAAAATGTTATGAATGTTTCCTCAATCTGTTTCTGAATATGTCTACAGCTTGACTGCGCGTCGATCACCTTGATTCTCTCCGGCATCTGCCTCGCTCGGGCGAGATAGGCGGCGCGCACGCGCTCATGAAAGTCGATTTTTTCCCGCTCGAAGCGGTCGAGTTGGCGCGCCGCGCCATTCATTCGCTGCATCGCCACCTCGACCGGAAGGTCGAACAATAATGTCAGATCGGGCTGGAAGCCACCCTGCACCCAGGTTTCCAGTTGTCGCAGCTTGTCGAGGGACAACCCCCGGCCGCCACCCTGGTAAGCGAAGCTTGCATCGGTGAATCGGTCGCAGACGACCCATTGGCCACGATCGAGTGCCGGCCAAATGACGCGTTCGAGATGCTCACGACGGGCGGCGAACATCAGCAGCGCCTCGGTTTCGAGGTGCATCGGCTCGGAAAGCAGAAGTTCGCGCAGCTTCTCGCCCAGCGGCGTGCCGCCCGGCTCGCGGGTCTGGACGACGCTGAGCCCGCGTCCGCGCAGAAATTCCACCAGCCAAGCCAGATGTGTGCTCTTGCCGGCGCCATCGATGCCCTCCAGGGTGATGAATTTGCCCCGCTCGCTCATTTTTTGCCCAACTGGTACTTGGCCACTGCGCGATTATGCTCCTCGAGGGTGCGCGAAAACACGCTGGAACCATCGCCTCGGGCGACGAAGTAGAGCAGATCGGTCTTCGGCGGGTTGAGCGCCGCTTCGATCGAGGCCATGCCTGGCAGACAGATCGGAGTCGGCGGCAGACCGGCACGGGTATAGGTGTTCCAGGGTGTGTCAGTCTGTAGATCGCGTTTTCTCAGGTTGCCATCGAATTTCTCTCCAAGGCCATAAATCACCGTCGGGTCGGTCTGCAATGGCATGCCGAGCCTGAGGCGATTGACGAACACCGAGGCGATCTTGCCGCGATCCTCGCTGCGGCCCGTTTCCTTCTCGATGATCGAGGCCATGATCAAGGCTTCGTCGACATTTTTGTACGGTACCGTCGGATCGCGGTTTCCCCAGGCCGCATCGAGCCGCCGTTGCATCGCTTGATATGCGCGCCGATAGAGCGACAGATCGCTGGCATGGCGGGGGAAAAGGTAGGTATCCGGGAAAAACCGGCCTTCGGGATGGGCATGCCGCGCGCCGATCTGGCGCAAGATTTCGTCATCGCCCCATCCCGTGGTCTCGTGGCGTATATCCGGATGGGCATCGAGCTGGGCGCGCAGCTCGCGGAAGGTCTTGCCCTCGACGATGAGGATTGCGCTTTGGGCCACGTCGCCAGCGGTGAGCTTTTCGAGTAGTTGCCATGCCGTGATGCCAGCGCCGATTTCGTAAGAGCCTGCCTGGATGTTGCGGTCCCGGCCGGTCAACCGGCCCAGCAGCGCGAACTGCCACGGTCGGATACCGACGCCGGCTTCCGCCATCGCCAAGGCCGCGCCTTTGAGACCGAGCCCGGGGCGGATGTCGAAATCCACCACGCCGTCGGGGTTGAGTTGCAACGGAATGGCCGCAGTTGCAAACCACGCCATCCAGCCGGCGAAACCCGCCGCCAGCAGGAAGGCCAGCCACAATAAACGTTTGAGCAGTCGCATACGAGGCGGCTATGATAGCCGCTTCATTGACTGGGGATTTTGCATGAGCCAAAGCATTTACGTTCCGCTTTCCGACCACGGCTTGATCCGTGCCAGCGGAGAGGAAGCCGCGAGCTTCCTGCACAACCTGCTGACCAATGACATCACACACTTGCCTGCGGGTGGCGCACGCCATGCGGCGCTATGCAACCCCAAAGGGCGCATGATCGCCAGCTTCCTGATCTGGCGCGAAGGACCGGACTACCTGCTGATGCTGTCGGCCGACATTCTGCCGGGCATCCTGAAGAAGCTCTCGATGTACATTCTGCGCAGCAAGGTCAAACTGACCGACGTCACCGCCGAGCGGACGCTGGTCGGCGTGCAAGGTGGTGACCTCGTTCCAGCGGAGCCGATGACCACTGCGCCATGGAACGACGGCACGGCGATTCGTCTCGATGCGACGCGTGCGATCCTCGCCTTGCCTGCTGGCAGCGCGTTGCCAGACGGCGGGCGCGTCGGAGAACCGACCGAATGGCATCTGGCCGAAATCCGCGCCGGCCAGCCGCGCATCGTCGCCGCGACTCAGGAGCTATTCACCCCGCAGATGGTCAATTATGAACTTCCGGCCGTCGGTGGCGTCAGCTTCCAGAAAGGCTGCTATCCGGGTCAGGAAATCGTCGCCCGCACCCAATATCTCGGCAAGGTCAAGCGTCGCATGTATCGGGTGAAGCTCGATCGAGCCTTCGCGCCGGGCACCGAAGTCTTCACGGCCGAAGCGGGCGACCAGCATTGCGGCAATGTCGTATTGTGCGCCCCGTCACCAGAAGGTGGCTTCGAAGCACTGCTGGTCGTTCAGTCTTCGGGCATGGATGCCGGTGCCGTCCATGTCGGGTCGCCCGAAGGGGCGATCGCCGAGCGCTTGCCCCTGCCCTACCCCCTGGATTGAGCCACCATGTGCCTGATTCTCGTCGCCTGGCGCACTCATCACGACTTCCCGCTCGTAATCGCCGCCAATCGTGACGAGTTCCATGCCCGCGCCACGGCGCCGGCTGCGTTCTGGAAGGATCATCCGCAGGTGCTGGCGGGCCGCGATCTGGCTGCGGGGGGCACTTGGCTGGGCATCACCCGGCAAGGCCGCTTCGCCGCATTGACCAATTACCGAGATCCCGCCAGCCACCAGCCCTCTGCACCGTCGCGTGGCCGGCTGGTCGCCGATTACCTCTGCGGCGAGGACGACATCGATGGCTATCTCGACGCCATCGAGCCCGAACGCTACAACGGCTTCAACCTTTTGCTCGGCGACGGACGGCGGCTGGTCGCCTTCAGCAACGTGACGAACGAGCGCCACGAC
>JBKBOI010000048.1:0-11182 GCA_046294935.1 Rhodocyclaceae bacterium | reverse complement strand
GTCCAGCATATCAGGAAAGCGCGGATGGAGCAGCGGTTCGCCATAGCCGCCAAAGGTGAGCCGCCGCAGGGCCGGGAAAGCGCGCAGGCCCTCGATCACAGCGCAGAATGTCTCCCAGCTCATCTCGCCAGGAGCGTCGCGCAAAGCTCTCTGGAATCACGCGCGCGGCTCGGCTTCCCGATGGCGAAGAAGGAACATGCCGCCGAAGTGCTGGCGAAACTGAACGAGAAGAAGGCGGCCTGACGATGACGACGAAAAATCTGCTCGTGGAACTGTGCGTCGAGGAGCTGCCGCCGAAGGCGCTCGAGAAATTGGGCGAGGCATTCGCCGCGACGCTCGCCGGGAAGCTCGCGGCCGCTGGGCTCGTCGGCGAGACGACGATCACTCCTTATGCCTCGCCGCGCCGGCTGGCCGTGCATCTGACGAACGTGCTGGCCAAGGCAGCCGACAAGGCCGTGCAGCAGAAGCTGATGCCGGTCGCGGTCGGCCTCGATGCCCAAGGCAACCCCACGCCGGCGCTCATCAAGAAGCTCGCCGCGCTCGGCCAGGAGCCATCCGTCGTGCCGACGCTCAAACGGCAGAGCGATGGCAAGGTGGAAGCCTTGTATCTCGACAGCATCATGCCTGGCGCCACCTTGCAGGAAGGTCTGCAGGCCGCGCTCGAGGCGGCCATCGCCAGCCTGCCGATCCCGAAGGTGATGAGCTATCAGTTGCCCGATGGCTGGACGACCGTGCATTTCGTCCGGCCCGCGCACTGGTTGGTCGCCTTGCACGGCGCCGACGTGGTGCCTGTGTCAGTGCTAGGCTTGACGGCCGGCCGGAAGACACAGGGTCATCGTTTCGAGGCGCAGACGAACCCGATCGTGATCCGCGATGCCGACAGTTATTGCGCGCAGATGGAGAACGAGGGCGCGGTGATTCCCGGCTTCGCCGCGCGCCGCGCCGAGATCCTCCGCCAGCTCGAAGTGGCGGCTGGGAAAGCGGGCTTGAAACCCATCGACGACGAGGCGCTGCTCGACGAGGTGACGGCGCTCATCGAGCGGCCGAACGTGCTCGTCTGCCGGTTCGATAGAGAGTTCCTCGACGTGCCGCAGGAATGCCTGATCCTGACGATGAAGGCCAACCAGAAATATTTTCCCCTGCTCGATGGCGGCGGAAAACTGACGAACGAGTTCCTCGTCGTCAGCAACATCCGGCCGGCCGACCCGTCGGCGGTGATCGGCGGCAATGAGCGCGTCGTGCGTCCGCGGCTCGCGGACGCGAAGTTCTTCTTCGACCAGGACCGCAAGAAATCGCTGATGGACCGCATTCCACAGCTTGCGAAGGTGGTCTATCACAACAAGCTCGGCAGTCAGGGCGAACGGATCGAGCGCGTGGCGCGGCTCGCTCGCGCGATCGGCGAGAAGCTCGGCAGCGCAGAGCTCGCCAATGCCGCCGACCGCGCCGCCGTGCTGGCGAAGGCCGATCTGGTCACCGACATGGTCGGTGAATTTCCCGAGCTGCAGGGCATCATGGGCCGCTATTACGCACTCTTCGATGGCGAACCCGCCGAGATCGCCGACGCGATCGAGGATCACTACAAGCCGCGCTTTGCGGGCGACGCGCTGCCGCGGGGCGACGTGGGTATCTGCGTGGCGCTCGCCGACAAGCTGGAGACGCTGGCCGGCATGTTCGGCATCGGCGAAAAGCCCACCGGCGACAAAGACCCTTATGCCTTGCGCCGTCACGCGCTGGGCGTGATCCGCATGCTGATCGAGAAAGAGATCGGCATTTCGCTCGACGAACTGATCGAGCGTGCGTTCGCCGTGTTCCCTGCCGGCATGTTGAGCCAGCCCGCGGCCCGGGCCGAGCTGGAAGCCTTCGTATTCGAGCGCCTGGCGGGAATGCTGCGCGAGGCAGGCTATACGGCGCAGGAGGTCGATGCCGTGCTTTCACTCAGGCCGATGCGCATCGACCTCGTGCCCAAGCGGCTCGCCGCGGTGCGTGCTTTTGCCGGCCTTGCCGAGGCGGTGTCTCTCGCCGCTGCGAACAAGCGCGTCGGCAACATACTGAAGAAGGCCGGGATCGCGGTGGCGCCGGCGGTCGATCCCGCGCTCTTCAGCGCGAAAGCCGAGCGCGTCCTCCATGCCGCGTTGTCGACGATCAAGCCGGAGGCCGACGCGCTGTTCGAGCTGGGCGACTACACCGCTTCGCTCGCGGCGCTGGCCGCGCTCAAGGCGCCGGTAGACGAGTTCTTCGACGAGGTGATGGTGAATGTCGAGGATGCGGTCGTGCGCGCCAACCGCCTGGGCCTGCTGGCACTCCTCCATCAGGCGATGAACCGCGTCGCCGATCTGTCGCGCCTTTCTTCTTGAGCGCCGGCCATGCCCGCGACGAAGCTGATCATCCTCGACCGCGATGGTGTCATCAACCACGATTCCGAGCTCTACATCAAGTCGCCGGAGGAATGGATTCCGATCCCCGGCAGCCTGGAAGCGATCGCGCGTCTGAACCAGTGGGGCTATCGCGTCGTCGTGAGCACGAACCAGTCCGGCATCGGCCGTGGCCTGTTCGACATGGATACGCTGAATGCGATCCATGAGAAGATGATCAAGGCGGCCGCCACGGTCGGCGGCACGATCGATGCGATCTTCTTCTGCCCGCACACCAATGCCGACGATTGCGAGTGCCGCAAGCCCAAGCCTGGCATGCTCAAGGAGATCGCCGCGCGCTACAACATCAGCCTCAAAGGCGTGCCCGTGGTGGGCGATTCCCTGCGTGATCTCGAATCGGCGGTGGCGGTGGGCGCGCAGCCGATCCTGGTGCTGACCGGCAAGGGCAGGAAGACCGAGCAAGACGCCGCGTTGCCGAGCCACACCCTGGTGTTTCCCGATCTGGCCACCGCCGTTCAGAAGCTCACGGCGTAACGAGGCCCGTGATGAACCTGCTGCGCTCCACGCTCTTCATGCTGGTGATGACGGTGACGACGGTGCTGATCGTCGCCGCGTTGCTGCTGGTATTTTGGCTGCCGGCGCGGCAGCGCCGATTGTTCGTGATGCCCTGGGTGCGCTTCGTCAATTGGCTGATCGAGCATCTGCTCGGCATCCGGATGAATGTCATCGGCCGGGAAAACATCCCGGCCGGTCCCTGTGTGATCCTCTCCAAGCATCAGTCGGCCTGGGAAACCTTCGCGCTGCAGCAGATCTTTCCGCTCACTTCGTTCGTCTATAAGCGCGAACTCCACTGGCTGCCCTTCTTCGGTTGGGGCATGAAGCTGATGCCCTTCGTCGCGATCGACCGCAGTGCCGGCAAGGCGGCGTTGAAGCAGGTCGTCGAACGCGGCAAGCGGCGCCTCGCGGAAGGTTATTCGGTGGTGATCTTCCCCGAAGGCACGCGCGTGAGGCCGGGCGAGAGCCGGCCCTTCAAGATCGGCGGCGCGATGCTCGCCGTCGCCGCGAAGGTGCCGGCCGTGCCGGTGGCGCACGATTCCGGCGAATGCTGGCCGCGCCGGGCTTTCGTCAAGCGGCCGGGTGTCGTCACCGTGAGCATCGGCGCACCGATCGACACCGCCGGCCGTTCCGCGGGCGAGGTGAATGCCTCCGCGGAAAGCTGGATCGAGGCCGAAATGCGCCGCATCAGTCCGCATCGTTATCGTCATGCCGAAGCCGGGCCCGCAACTGGATCTGCGGCTTGACGCCGCGGCTCCGAATCCCGATGCGCGCTGGTGTGCCGGCGGTCGCATCGCCTATCTCGGTGGCTGGCTCATCCTGCGTGTCGACTCCGACCGGCGCGCGGCCGAGCGCGTCGGTGACGAGTTGCACCTGCCCTTGCCGCCAGGAGCGACGCCGCGGCAAATCCGCGACATGGCGGAAGCCTGGCTGCGCGATGCGGCGCTCTCCCTCCTGCAAGACATGGTGCAAAAGTCGGCGCTGGCGGGACGGCACCCCTGCCGGGTCGTCCTGAGTTTCAGCCGTCATGGCGACTGGGCACGGCGCGATGGCGATGTGCTGCGCTGCCACTGGCGGCTGATCGAACAGCCACCCTCCGTCATCGAGCAGGCGCTCGCCCGGGCGCTGGCCGAGGAAGCGGCCGCGGCTGTCGCCGACGACCTGTTTTCCCACGCCTGATGGCCGACCAGCTCGAACTGTTCCGCCCACTCCCGCCGCATGTTGCCCAGCCGCTGCGGCCGCGCCACATCCTCATCGCCGGCAACATCGTCGCCTACGTGCTGCGGCGCGACCGCCGCCGGCTCTCCATGCGCATCGACGAGCGCGGGCTGACCGTCGGCGCGCCGCGCAGCGTGACGCTCGCGGAAATCGAGGCCTTCATCCAGCAACATGGCGCCTGGGTATTGGAGAAGCTCGCGGCCTGCGCGGTCCAGGGCGCACGCCGTCATCTGCCGATCCATGATGGCGCGCGCCTGCCGCTGTTGGGCGGCGAAGTGTGCGTGCGCGTCACCGCCGGCGTCAATCGCGGCTATTGGAGCGACAAGGAACTGTGGCTCGCGGCGCGGCCCGATGCCGATCTCGCCGCGCTGGCGAGGCGCGCCCTGCAACGGCGCGCCCTCGAACACTTCCAGGCCCGGCTCGTCGACATGGCGGCGCGAATCGGCCGGGAAGCCCCTCGCCTGGGGCTCAGTTCGGCGCGCACACGCTGGGGCAGTTGCAGCCTGCGAAGCGGCATCCGGCTCAACTGGCGCCTGATCCATCTCCCTCCGGCGACGATCGATTACGTCATCGCCCACGAAGTCGCGCATCTCGTCGAGATGAACCACGGCCCGCGCTTCTGGCGGGTGGTGGAATCCCTCTACCCCGACTGGCGCGCGGCACGCGCCAGGCTCAAGCAGGAAGGCGCAGCGCTGCCGATCATTTGACGCCCCGTTCCGCGAGGAAGCGGAACAGGTGGCGATCGGTGATGGCGAAGTGGCTCGTAAACCAATCGAGCAGCAGGAACTGGCAGCGGAAAGCCAGGCGCAGGGGCGAGACCGCGCCGCCGCCGATCGCGGAGCGCAACGCGGTGAAGAACGCCACGAGCCTGGCATGCTGCTGGCGATGTTCGTTGGCCACTGGGGTCGGATAGCCGTGGGCGGCCATCAGGCGCTCTTCGCTGGCGAAATGTTCGGTGATGATTTCGTCCAGCCGGCGGGCGAGCTCACCGGCCCGCCCGGTGGCTTCCGTTTGCAGTGCCTTGGCCAGCGCCAGCAAGTGATCGAAGATCAGCCGGTGATCGGCGTCGATCCCTTCGTCTCCGACCAGGAAATCGGCATGCCAGCCGACTTCGTCGTCAGGAGCATCGGGGAGTCGTCCCCGGCTGGGTTGGGTGCAGCGCTGCCAGTGGATGAGCGCGGGCGTGTCGTCCGGACTGCGTTCCAGGCAGGCGCGGAACAAGCGGCGGGCGCTCTCGATCTGGCGGAAATGATAGTGCGCGAGCGCTTCTTCGAAGAGATCGAGACTCGCTTGCTTGGCGGCTTTCAACGGCGGCGGATCGCCATCGAAGACTTCGTAGATCGACTGCGCCAGATGCTTGCCCGGCAGTCGTACGCGGTCGAGGAAGCGGATCGAGAAGTCCGCCGGAGCGCGCACGCTGTTCAACGTGTGCTGGGTGATCAACAGCGGTGTCTGGTAGGTCTTGGTGAGCGTTTCGACGCGTGCGGCGAGATTGACCGCATCGCTGATCACGGTGACTTCCATGCGCTGGCTGCCGCCGATCACGCCGAGCATCAACAGCCCGGAATTCAAGCCGATGCCGATGCGTACCGGCTGACCGGGACGGGCTTCGGGTAGGTTGGGCAATCCTGCCGCCCACCGGTCGTTGAAGCGTTCCACTTCGGCGAGCATGGCCAGCGCCGCGCGCAACGCATCGTCGCCACGGGTGGGAAAGAGCGCCATCACCGCATCGCCGATGTATTTGTCGATGAAGCCGCCGTGGGCGAGCACCACCGGCTCCATGAACGAAAGATAGGCGTTGATGAAGTCGAAACACTGCTGCGGCGACATCCGTTCCGAGAGCGCGGCAAAGCCGCGGATGTCGGAAAACAGCACCGTCATCTTTTTCTCGACCTGGTTCCCCCAATCGACATCGAGGATGCTGTCCTTGCCCAAAAGCTCGATCAATTGCTGCGGCACGAAACGGGCATAGGCCGTCTGCAGCCTGGCCAGGCGCCTTTCCATCGTCTGCCGCGCGGCGATCTCGGCATCGAGGCGTGCGCGCAGGTGATCGAGCTCGTCTGTCGTATAGTGGGTCGGGAAAGGGCCGTGCGGCCCGGCCGTGTTGGTCATGGGGCCATTGTATTCCCACCACGGATGAATGGCTCGGCGGCCATCGCCAGTGGCCGCGGCAAGGGGTATGGTGGGCCCGCTGGGGCTCGAACCCAGGACCAAAGGATTATGAGTCCTCTGCTCTAACCGACTGAGCTACAGGCCCGCATTTTGATTATAGGCTGCGAAGTGCCGTTCGGCCGGCCCTCAGAAGCGCTCCGACGCGGGCAGGATCGCGAAAAGCCGGCGTTGGCGGGACGGCACGGCGGCCGGCAAGCTGCGTTCGAGAATCTCCATCGTCGCCCGGCCGACGTATTCGCCGCTGGTGTCGTCCATCTTGCTCGAATACTCGAGCGCTCGCAGATAGGCTCGACCGATCAGTCGGCCCAGCGGCGGCGGGTTGTAGAGCAGTTTCTTGATGATGAACGGGTTGAGCGTCAGCGGGTCGTAGTTCTTTGGCAGATAGCCGCTGGCGATCAGCCGCTTCTCGATGGGCGTGTTGGGCTGCACGCCGACGAAGAAGATGAACGGCAGCACCTTGTCGCGGCCGAAGAGCGTGTAGAGCTCCTCGATGCGCGCCATCGTCGCGCGTAGGGTCGCCGGGGTCTCGCCCGGCGCATTGAGCGGTAGATACAGCTTCACCTTCAAGTCGGCGTGCTTGCCGGTCATCGCCTCCTTGAAGTAATGGAAAGCCGCCATCTGTTGTTCGAGCTCATAGCCGAGAGTGAGGCTGTCGACCATCTCCTGCGAGCCGGTGAATGAGAGATCGAGGCTTTCCAGGCCGGAATCGAGCATCTTGCGGGCGATCGCCGGCGTCATGAAGTTGAGGCGCAGATAGCCGGTCCAGCGCACCTCGACCTTTCGCGCCAGCATTTCGTCGAGGATGGCCTCGGCGTGCGCCATGCTGCGCCGTGTCGAACAAAACTGGGCGTCGGTGAACCAGATGCGTCGGACGCCGTATCGCTTGGCGAGCATCTCGATTTCCTTGGCGACTTCGACCGGATCGCGATAGCGCTGCTGCGCGCCCTCGATCTTGTTGTAGAGGCAGAAGTGACACTGGAACGGACAGCCGCGCTTGGTATGCACCCCGATCGAGATGTTCGGCTCATCGACGTATTGCCGGAAGGCGGGGAAGATCGACTCGATATAGGAAAAATCGACCGCGGTGAGCCGGGAGAGATCGAAGTTTTCCTCGGCCGGACGGTGATGCACCCGGCCTTTGGCGTCTTTGTAGAAGTGGTGGCCGGCCGGCATTTCGGCGCCATCGACGATCGACAGCATCGCGGCTTCGCCTTCGCCGACGACGACGACCGTGTCGGTCGGGCAGCGCTGCGCCACATAGCTGCCGAAGATCGATACCGCGGTGCCGCCAACCACCAGCCGCGTCTTGGGCGAAAGCCTGCGCACCAGCTTCAGATAGCCGAGATTGCTCAACCGCTGACTGGCGTAGTCATGGATGATGCCGATCGCCTGCCAGGCGGCCTTGATTCGCTTGAGCGGGTTCGGCGAATGGTCGTAATTCATCACCACGTCGAGCGCATCGTTTTCCGGATGCGGCCCGAAGGTCTGCATGTTGCGCCAGGAGAAGGCCACCACGTCGGGCTGCAGTTCGCGCACGCGCCTGACCAGCGCTGCCTTGCGCTCGCGTGGCGGAATCACCGCGAGATCGAGGATTTCCTGACGAACGTCGGGGCGCTGCTTGTGGACGAAGTCGGCGAGATAGACGATGCCCCCCGGCCAGATCTTCCAGACGGGCAAGCGCACATAGAGAACGGAACGGGCTGGGGTTGGCATGGGGATGAACGGGATTTCTTCTTCTTGCCATTGGGCTTCGAGCGTAGAGCAATTCAATGCTTACGGATATGCCCCTTTTTGAGTATATGAGAAAAAACTGATCAACTTGAAAGAACCCCCGCGAGAGGTGAGGGGGGTGGCCTTTCATCCAGCAGAGTGCGACCCCGCTGCATGAAAGTTGGGCGCTCTAATCCATTCAGGATGGTTGGCGCTTGGCAAGAGCGAGATTCCTGGCAGGGAAATTGACCCGCCAGATTTGCCAGGCGAGATAGGCGCGTTTCCCCCACCGCCACAGAAAGCGGCGGGTGCGTGGGCGCGCCGCGGCGAGGAGCGCGATGCCGGCGGCGACGATCTCTGGATGCCGTCTGACCCATCTGGCGCCGTCGCGCAGACGGTCGGCCGCGTCGAAGAGGGGAGTCAAACCCTGCAGATGCTCCCCCAGGGCGATGCGCTGGCTCGCGGCTTCGAGATGTAGCCGCTGTTTTTCCAAGGCCAGCTCGATCCGGTTCAAGGCGCGGCTTCCTCTTTACGCAGCGCCGCCTCGTCGCGGCGCAGCTCGGCCAGGCTGGCAGAGAAGAGCTGCGAGCCCTGACGCAGCAGGCGCACTGCCACCATCGTGGCGATGGCGGCAGCCACGAGGAACAGTGCCGTGAAGATGCCCAGCGCCAGCAGGCGGTGGCCATCCCACAGCAACACGGTGAGAAAGACGCCAAGGAAGGCGAGGCCGAGCACGCCGCACAGCACTGCGACCGCCGTCCACAGCAGCAGGCCGGTGACGCGCCCGACCTCTTCCTGCGCCTCGACCCTGAGCAGTTCGAGGCGCGTGCGGATCAGCGCGACACTGGTCGTCGCCAGGCCGCGCAGCGAGGCAAGCAGACCGGGAGAAGCGTCGGACACGCTTCGCTCCCGCATGCCTTCAGCGCCGGCCGATCAGCAGACCGACGATGAAGCCGATACCCGCGGCGATGCCGACGGAACGCCAAGGGTTGTCCTGCACATAGGCATCGGCCGCACGCCCGACCTGCTTGGCGCGGTCGACCACGGCGGCCTCCGCATCGGCGAGGCGCAGCTTCGCATCGGCCAGACGACTCTGGATGCGCGAGCGCAGATCGGCTGCCTTGTCACCGGCAACATTCGCGGTGGCGCGCAGCAGCTCTTCCGCATCGGCGACGACCGCCTTGAAATCGGCGATCAGTTTGTCTTTGCTGACTTCGGTCATTTCGGTCATTTTTCTGCTCCTTGGGAGTGGCGGATGTGACACTGATTGCATTCTCGCACAGCTTGAGCGACGACGACTCATTCATTACGAACTATGGCCACGCATACCCGATAGTCAAGGGGGCATGATCCGAAAAGCGCATCGCCTTGTAGACCTCCGCGAATCGTGCCCGTTGGGCGATGCCGGGTGTGGCGAGCTGATAATCGATGCGCCAGCCGACGTTCTTCGCCCACGCCTGGCCGCGGTTGGACCACCAGGTATAGCCTTCGCCCTCGGCATCGGGATGGAGCCGGCGATAGACATCGACCCAGCCGAGTTCCTCTTCGACCCGGGCGATCCAGGCGCGCTCTTCGGGCAGGAAGCCGGAATTCTTCTGGTTCGACTTCCAGTTTTTCAGATCCTTTTCGGTCGGGGCGATGTTCCAGTCGGCGCAGATGACGATTTCCCGTCCGGTTTCGTCCGCTTCCTTGCGCAGGGCGGCCAGCTGCGGAAAGAAGACGTCCAGGAAGCGGAATTTCGCCGCCTGGCGTTCTGGCGATGACGAGCCCGAAGGCACATAGAGCGAGATCACCGACAAGCCCGGCCAGTCGGCGCGCAGGAAGCGGCCTTCGGCATCGAACTCCTTGTTGCCGATGCCTTTGGTCACTCGCTGGGGAGCATGGCGTGCATACAGTCCGACGCCGCTGTAGCCCTTCTTTTCGGCGAAATGGAAATGACCGTGGTAGCCGGCCGGATGGTGCTCGGCGGGGGAGAGATCGGTTTGTCGTGCCTTGAGTTCCTGGACGCAGACGATGTCGGCATCCTGGTGCGCCAGCCAGTCGAGCCAGCCCTTGTCGACCGCGGAGCGGATGCCGTTCAGATTCAGCGTGACGATTTTCAGCATGTAGAATGTCCGATGATGATGAGTGAGAAAGACGATTTCAGTCGCGACTTTATCGCGTTCGCCTGCGAAAAGGGTGTGCTGCGCTTCGGCGAATTCAAAACCAAGGCCGGCCGCCCATCGCCTTATTTCTTCGACGCCGGCCTGTTCAACGACGGGGCGACGCTGGCGCGACTGGGGGATTTCTACGCCCGTGCGATCATCGATTCCGGCCTGGCGTTCGACATGCTGTTCGGGCCGGCCTACAAGGGCATCCCGCTGGTGGCGGCGGTGGCGATCGAGCTTGCCGGGCGAGGGCGCAATCTGCCCTTCGCCTTCAACCGCAAGGAAGTGAAGGATCACGGCGAAGGCGGCAGCCTGATCGGTGCGCCGCTTTGCGGGCGCGTGCTGATCGTCGATGACGTGATTTCCGCCGGCACCTCGGTGCGCGAGTCGGTCGACATCATCCGTCATGCGGGTGCGACGCCGGCCGGCGTGGCGATCGCGCTGGACCGCCAGGAACGCGGCACGGGGGTATCGTCTGCGGTGCAGGAGGTCGAGCAAGCGTTCGGGATTCCGGTCATTGCGGTGGCACGGCTGACCGACCTGATCGACTATCTATCGGACCAGCCGGCGCTGGCGGAAAACCTGGCAAAGCTGCGCCGTTATCGGGAGGCGTATGGCGTAGATTGATTGGTGTGCCTGGTGGCTCGTCGTGGGCTTGGGCATGGCCCTACCTGCGGCGGCGGACATCGTCTGTTGCGATGTGAATGGCAAACGTGTCTGCGGCAATCCGCCACCCCCCGCATGTGACAGCCGGCCGAAGATCGTTTATCTCAAGGGTGGAACGGTCAAGGAGCTCGAAGCGCCGCTCACGCCTGCGCAGCGCGCCGAACGGGAGGCCGAAGCCGCGCGCAAGAAGGAAGAAGAAAGGAAGGCTGCCGAGCAGGCGCGCAAGGACCGTGCGCTGCTCGACAGCTTCACGCGCGTCGAGGAGCTCGATGCCGCGCGTGACCGCGCGATCGCCGATCTGGAAAAAAATGCCGAACAGGCGAGGAACCGGCTCGAATCCTC